>DASTLJ010000104.1:0-5050 GCA_035715125.1 Verrucomicrobiia bacterium | reverse complement strand
CCGTTGGTGCGTCGGCACCGATGTCATCTCACTTGCGGCGTTCCGCGGGACGGACGCCCACGCTGGAAAGGTCGACCGGCTTGAAGCCCATCCTGGTCGCAGGCGAGTTCGGTCGGAGCCGGAAGTCGCCCTTGGCGGCGTCGACGAATAGCGGGTCCGCGAAGACGGAGTTCGTGTCGTGACCGCGCGCTTTCCACTGTTCGAGGGTGGCGTCGCTGAACTTCGGCTTGGGCGCATTGCCGGGCCAGCGCGTGTCCCAGTAGAGATTGCCGTCGATTACGAATCGATCGTTCTTCCAGGCGCTGCCGAGCAGATTGCCGGAGTTGAACAACACGATGTTGTTCGTGAAGAAGAAGGAGGTGTGCGCTTCTTCCCGCGAGCGCATGAGCTGGTTCTCCACATTGAAGGCAAAGATGTTGTTCCGCAGCACGTTTTCCTTCCCGTAGTGCTGGTGGAAGCCCGCGCTTTTGCAGCGATAGACGATGTTGTTCTCGAGCACGATGCCGGTGCTGCCTTCGTCGGTGTAAAGTCCCCAGCCGCCGTAGGTGAAGGAGGTGACGTCGTGAATCAGGTTGTTCCGCACGACGGTGCCGGGCTGCGGCCCGAGCGTGTAAACGGCGCCCATGTCGCTGAGCAAGCCCTGGCCGACGTTGTGCAGGTGATTGAACTCGATCACATTCGCGTGGCACGGGCTGTCGCGATAGCCCCAGGTCCAGCCAACGGAGACCGCGGTGTAGAAGACGTCGTGGATATGATTGTGGGCCACGCGATTGGTCGCGCTCTGGATGATGAAGACACCGACCGCCGGCGGATAAAGCACGCCGAGATGATGCAGATGGTTGTCCGTGATCACATTGCTGTGGGTGGCGTCGAATTCGCCGTCGCGCGCGGTGGTTTCGCCCACGCGCACGCCGCCGGCGCCGAGGTCGAACATTTCGTTGCCGACAATCCGGTTCCGCTGGCAGGCGCGCCCGAGGTCGATTCCATAGCCGGCCAGCCGCGTGAAAGTGCAGTCCTCGATCACACAATCGGTCATGCCGTCGCCGAACACTTCACCGCGCACGGCCACCGCTGCCTGCGTGTCGCGATAGCCTTCGGCGGAAATGGACCAGTCGGTGTCGGCAAAGGTGAGTCCGCGCAGCACGACATGGCGCACGGCTTTCTTCCCCGCGATGTCGCCCTTGAACTGCACCAATTCCTGCAAACGTGGCACGATAATCTCCATCGAATTGGGATTCTCGCCCGCCTTGAACATCGCGGTGACCACGCCGCTGTTTCGGTCGAGCCGCCATTCGCCGGGCACGTCGAGGGCGTCCGGCGCGTTCTCGATGAAATAACGCGCGCCGCTTTCACGCGTGTGCTCCGAACTGCTGCCGGAAAGGGTGACCACGTTGCTTTCCTTGCTCACGTCGCGGATGAACTGCCGGATATCCGTCCACTTCTCGAAGGCGATGACTTCCACGTCGCCCGCCTCCGCCCAGGACGGCTTGATGTCGCCGGCGCGGAACTTGAACTGAAACGGTTTGTCGTTGAACCGGCCGCCGTCCATGCGAAACAACGCGCTTTCGTTCGGCGTGCGGGCGCGCGTGGCGCGCCGGCCATTGATGAACAGCGAGCGAAACTGCCAGTTGTCGCCCAACTGCGCGAGCGCGTCGGCCTGCCAGAGTCCGGGTTGACCCACGACCTGTTTCCAATTTGACAGCCGCACGCCACCGCTCAGCACCGGCTTCTCCTTTCCGAGCGCGGCGAGGGTGAAGGGCTTCGCCGCGCTCGCTCCTGAATCCTCGGAGGTGAAGACGATCGGCTCAGCCAGCCGATAAACACCGCCGTGGAGGAAGATGGTCACGTCCTCGGTCGGTCGCGCCGCCCGCGCCTTGCGCAGCGCGGCGCCGAGGGTCGCCAACGGACCGTCGCCCGCCCGGCGTGTGATGGCGCCGGAGGCATTGTCGTTGCCGTTCGTCGCGACGCGCAGGACGAGTGAAGCCGCGGAGGTCGAAAGCGCGAGTAGCATCAGGCAGGCGATGAGCATTGAGCGATTCATGCACTGGCTCTGACGAAATCGTTTCGGGTGGCTTCAATCCGGGCGAGCTCTGCACTGCAATCCGTCAGAATGCTCGCCGGCTGCGAAGAATTCGGAGCGCGGCTCTGTGAGCCGCAGCACGTCCGCATGCAACTCGACCTTCGTAAGCTTCAACGTTTCTTGGCCTCGTGGCGGTGCTGCGGCTCACAGAGCCGCGCTCCGCATTGGTTGCGGTTCCGCCGAACTGTGTTCTCTTGCGGCAAAGGAATTCGTTTCACGGAATTCTGGTTCGTTCGCGGTTTCCTGGTGATTCGCCGGAAGACGCAGATGAATGGGTCATTCCGGCTTGCCGCGCGAAGCGCGGGGCGATATTCGTGGCGGCATCAAGACCGTGTTTACTAATGTTGCCCGGGCCCTCTCGCTCCTGACTCTCGTCAGCTTCGCCGCGGGTGGGGCGCTGGCTGGCGCTTCATTTGCCGGCGCCGCGGAGGCCAAGGCGGATGTCGCAGCCGCCGCGGGTGACTCGGAAAGCGGCTGGCTGCTGACGGCGCTGAACGTCGCGGCGGTCGTCTGCTTTGCGCTGTGGTGGCGCTGGATGGATCGCAAGCCCGACGCGTCCGCTCCGTCGTCCTCGCTGGCCCTGGCGCCGGTCGACGCGGCGTTGGAAGACCGGTGGAAGGCGCGCGCCCTGGCCGCCGAAGCCCGCGCGGACAAGGCGTCCGCGCTCCTCAAGGCCCGCCTCCTGCCGCAACTGGCCCGCTGGATGATGAACGAATTGGTCCAGCGCCTCCTTTCCCAGCGCGCCGGTCTGTTGAGCAGCCAGCAACAGGCGGAGCAGGAAGTCGCTGAATTGGAGCAGCGCCTCGAGAAGCTTCACGCCCCGCTGGAAGATCGCCTGAAAGCTTACGAACGGCGCATTGCCGAGCTGGAGCGCGACTTGGCGGCCAAGGGCGAAGAAAACCGGGAACTGCTCAAAGCCAGGATTGACACCGCCCGAAAGAAACTGGCTTCCGAGCGCGCCAAAACGCCGGTGGCCTGGAATTAGTTTTGCTTTCACGCCTCATCGGCGCGGTTTGACACCAGCGTGCTTCGCTCTTAGTCTCGATCCATGAGCGCCGCATTGTCACCGGCTCGAAAAGTCTGGACGGAGGAGGAGATTCAAGCTCTCCCCGATGACGGTTACATCCACGAGATCGTCAATGGCGAACTGGTTATGAGCCCGAAGAACAATTTCGAGCACGAGAGCATTTTCAGCCGCCTGTACTTGCCACTGGCGGAATTCAATCGCAAACATCGCCTTGGCATCGTCCGCGGGTCCAATGCGGGCTACTGGATGCACAACCGCAACTGCCGCGCGCCCGACATCTCGTTCCTCCCGAGGGCGCGGCTGGAGGCGCTCGGCTTCAAGCCCAACTCGCGCCGATTCTTTCCCGGCGCGCCCGATCTGGCCGTCGAAATTCTTTCGCCCTCCAACACGCGCATCGAGATTGACGAGCGGTTGAAGGACTACTTTGCAAGCGGCACGCAGATTGCCTGGATCATCAACCCTGAGGACGAGTCAGTCGAAGTCTGCCATTCGCCCACGCAACGAAAACTAGTCGGTTCCGGCGGCCTGCTCGAGGGCGAACACCTGCTTCCCGGCTTTCAGTTCCCCATCGCCAGCTTGTTCAGGGAATGGGATTGGGATTGATTGAGTAGCTGAACGCCTTGGCGCGACGGCGTGTGAACGCGCTCACAATCTCAGCAAAGAGGACACTTCCAAGAAGTATTGACCCTGGATTCCTCGCTTTCCCCTTTGCCCTCAGGCATCACCCCAACCGCCAGGTGATGCGCGCCTTGTTCAAATCGTAGGGGGACATCTCCATTTTCACCCGGTCGCCGGCGGTCAGGCGGACGAAGCGCTTGCGCATCTTGCCCGAAATGGTGGCGAGCACCTGGTGCTGGTTGTCGAGTTCCACCCGGAACATCGTGCCTGCCAGCACGGTGATGATGCGGCCTTCTACTTCTATGTGCTCTTCCATCAATTCGTTGACTGCGCGGGCTGAACTGGACTCAGAGCGGCGTTCCCCGGTTCCTGGCCAGGGTCCGCCGTCTTAATGACCGCGATGCCCGGCCCGCCGGACCTCGCTGAACGAAATCGAAGTGATGCGCTGCTAGTAGCGATCGCGACCGCCGCGACCACCGCCGCCGCCACCGCCACCACCGCCACCGTACTCGCGTCGGGGGCCTCGGCCGCCGCCGCCGCCGCCACCGCCACCGGGCGGGCGATCTTCGCGCGGGCGGGCTACATTGACGGTAATGTTTCGGCCGTCGAGCGGCTTGCCGTTCATGGCTTCGATGGCCTTTTGCGCTTCTTCAGGGGTGCCCATGGTGATGAAGGCGAAGCCGCGGGGGCGTCCGCTCATGCGATCGACCATCAGGTTGGCCTCGACGACGGTGCCGTGGGCGGCGAACGCGTCCTGGAGGTCGTTTTCCGTGGTGTTGTAGGAGAGGTTTCCCACAAACAGCTTTGTGTTGCTCATGTGATGCTAGACTGTCCGGGATGAACCTTTGCTTTTTCCAGACTGTTCCCGACCGCCGGGTTTCAAATCGTCACTGAACCGTGTTCACCTGAAGATTTAACATGCCCTGAAAGCGACAAGCTATCTACCAGACGCGGGGAACCCTGCCGCGCCTGCGCCGGAAAAGGCAAGCAGCATTTCCAGCAGCATTTCCAGCCGGCTTTCCGGGGACGGAATCCGGCTTCAGGGTTGCGAGTTTGAGGCTTCGGACGCACCATTCGACTCATGCACACGCCCCTGTATGCCTCGTTGGCGGTCGCGCTCTCGATAGGGCCGATGACGATCTGCGCAGCAGACCTCGAAATGCAGATCTCCACATTTGCCGGCACGGGGATCGCGGGCTCGGACGGAGATAGAGGTCCCGCCAAGGCTGCGAAGCTGGCGAATCCCTTCGGCGTCGCACGCGGACCGGACGGCGCGCTCTACGTTTGCGAAGTGGACAACCACGTCATCCGGCGCATTGCCAAGG
>DASTLJ010000103.1:0-1808 GCA_035715125.1 Verrucomicrobiia bacterium | reverse complement strand
GAAGCAGACTTGCATGACCGTGTTGATGCGTCCGCCCATGCCGCACTCCCGCGCCACGCGGCCAGCGTCGATAACGAAGAGCCGCGCCCGTTGTTGGGTGAGGCTGCGTTGCGTCTCCTCGGGCAGTGCCTCCCAAACGGTGTCCGGCCCGTGGGACGAATTGAGCAGCAGCACGCCGCCAGGCAAAAGCCGTTCCGCCACGTCGAATCGTTCGAGGAAAAGCGGTTGATGACAACCAACGAAATGCGCCTGCGCAATGAGATAGGGCGCGCGAATGGGCCGCGGCCCGAAGCGCAAATGCGACACCGTCACCGCGCCGGCCTTTTTCGAGTCGTAAACGAAATATCCCTGCGCGAAGTGTTCCGTATTCTCCCCGATGATTTTGATGCTTTCTTTGTTCGCGCCCACCGTGCCGTCGGAACCGAGGCCGTAGAACAGCGCCCGGAACGTGTCGTCGCTTTCGATGCTGAACGGGGAGTCGTACTCGAGGCTGGTGTGTGAAACGTCGTCGCGGATGCCGACAGTGAAATGGTTCTTCGGTTGCGGCGTGGCGAGATTGTCGAAGACCGCCTTCGCCATCGCCGGCGTGAATTCCTTCGACGACAGCCCGTACCGCCCGCCGACGACTCGGGCCGCCGCAGACCCGGATTCAGCGAATGCGGTCACGACATCGAGATACAATGGCTCGCCCGCACTGCCCGGCTCCTTGGTGCGGTCCAGCACGGCAACGGCTTTAATGGTCGGCGGCAAGGCTGCAATCAATCGGGCGCTGTCGAACGGACGGAACAACCGCACCTTGAGCACGCCGACCCTTTCACCACCGGCGTTCAACCGCTCCGCCGTTTCCGCAATCGTCTCGCAACCCGAGCCCATGAGCACGACGACCCGATCCGCGTCCGGTGCGCCGTGATACTCGAAGAGCCGGTATTGCCGCCCGGTCAAAGCGGCGAACTTGTCCATCGCGCGCTGCACGGCATCGGGACAAGCGGCGTAGAACGGGTTCACCGTCTCGCGTGCCTGGAAGTACACGTCGGGATTCTGCGCCGTGCCGCGAATAACCGGATGTTCCGGCGACAGAGCGCGAGCGCGATGCTCACGCACCCGCTCTTCCGAAATCATTTCGCGCAACGTCTCCGGAGCCAGCGCGTCAATCTTCGCGATTTCGTGCGAGGTACGAAAGCCGTCGAAGAAGTGCAAAAATGGAATGCGCGATTCGAGGGTCGCCGACTGCGCGAGAAGCGCGAAGTCGTGCGCTTCCTGGACGCTGGCGGAACAGAGCATCGCCCAGCCGGTCGAGCGGGCCGCCATCACGTCGCTGTGATCGCCAAAGATGGACAGGGCTTGCGCCGCAAGGGAGCGCGCCGCGATGTGAAACACCGCCGGGGTGAGTTCGCCGGCGATTTTGAACATGTTTGGAATCATCAGGAGCAGCCCTTGCGAAGCCGTGAAGGTGGTGGCCAGCGCCCCCGTTTGCAGCGCCCCGTGAATCGCGCCTGCGGCGCCGCCTTCGCTCTGCATCTCAAAAACCGCTGGCACAGTGCCCCAGAGATTCTTCGTGCCTGCCGCGGCCCAGGTGTCCGCCCACTCTCCCATCGTGGAGGCCGGAGTAATCGGGTAAATGGCGATGACTTCGTTCAGCGCATAGGCGACACGCGCGACCGCTTCGTTTCCGTCGAGAGTCTCAAATTTCGGTGTGTGCATCGTGTGAGAGGAGTGGCCAGGGGCAATCAGTGAGATGATACCATGATGCAACCGACAGTGGATTGCCCCACGCCGCTTGCGGCCGGCCTTTCTGCGTTGTGCCAAGA
>DASTLJ010000102.1:0-31436 GCA_035715125.1 Verrucomicrobiia bacterium | reverse complement strand
CGGCGTTCTGGCAGTGACCGTGGAGCGCATTAATGGCGGCCTGGGCGGCGTCCAGGTCCATTACCGGACGGTCGACGGGTCGGCCAAATCCAACATCGACTACGTGCGGGTGTCGGGGACCGTTGCCTGGGCCGATTGCTCGGCGGGCCAGCGGCTCATCTTCATTCCCATCCTCGACAACTCGGTGGTGGACGGGAACAAGAACTTCTTCGTCGAGTTGTCGCAGCCGGAGAGCTTCGGTCCATTCCAGACCAACCAGCCGGCGCTGGGGTTCAATTGCCGATCCGAGGTCATCATCGTGGATGACGACGAGGCCCACGGCGTCATCGGGTTCGCCCGGCCCATCTACAGCTTCAAGGAAGACGTGTTCGACGCAATCATAACCGTAACCCGCACGAATGGCTCTGAAGGCCTGGTGACGGTGCAATACCAGACGCTCAACGGCTCGGCCATCGGCGGGACGCTGCCTTCCACGACGAATGATTTTCGCACCATTACGAATGGCACACTCACCTTCGGAACGGGCGAGACCAACAAGAGCTTCGCGGTCCGGATCAATGACGACATCCTGAGCGAGTTCGAGGAGAACTTCAGCGTGCGCCTGTTCAATGTAACCGGCGGCGGCACGCTGGGCCTGACCAATGCCACTGTGCTGATCTTCGATAGCGAAACGACCGGCGCCGGCAGCATCAGCTTCACGTCCACGGACTATACCGTGGGCGAGAGCGGCGGACAGGCCAACATCACTCTGCGACGCACCGGCGCCAGCCGGGGAACGGTCGGCGTCGAGTTCCGCACGACCGACCTGCCGCCGGGCGCCGGGGCGGCACGCGCCTCGGTCGATTACGGCGGCATCACCAATACAGTCACGTTTGGCGCGGGCGTGACGCAGCAGGTCGTGCAAATTCCCATTCTTGGGGACCGCTTTGTGGAAGGCCCCGAGCAGGTCGCCTTGAGCCTGGTCAACGTGATGGGCGGCGCATCCATTGGATTCATCAACACCGCCACGCTGACAATCCAGGACGACGACGCCTACGGCTCGCTGTCGTTTGGCTCGGCGAACTATTACACGCCCGAAGAGGGCGGGGTCGCGATCATCGATGTCGTCCGAACCGGCGGCGACGCCGAGGAGGTCACTGTGGATTTCCAGGCGGTTGGCGGCACTGCCACCGACACGCTGGACTTTATCAGCACGAACGGGACGCTGACCTTCCCGGACGGCGTGACCGTGCAGACGATCTCCGTGCCGATCCTCAATGATCCGGATCTGGAAGGGCCGGAGACAGTGCTCCTGTTCCTGTTCAACTTTTCGAAGGCCCCGGCTGGTCCGATCACCAACACGGTGCTCACCATCAATGATAACGAGTCCCAAGCCGTGCCGGCGGGCTCCATCGACACGTCATTCAGCCCGGTGCCCGGCCCGAACGCCTTCGTCAACACGATTGCGATCCAACCGGACGGGCAGCTTTTGGTGGGCGGGGAGTTCACCGCGTTCGGTGGCGTCGTGCGGCGTCGTGTGGCGCGGATGAACGTCGATGGCAGCGTGGATCAGAGCTTCGATCCGGGGCCGGGGGCGGACGGGGACGTCAACGCGTTGGTGTTGCAGCCGGACGGGAAGGTGATCGTGGCCGGGGCATTCACGCGCATGGGCAACCGCAACCGGGGCCACATCGCGCGGCTGACCAGTTCGGGCGCGCTCGACACTTCCTTCAATCCCGGCTCCGGCGCCGACAACCCCGTCTTCGCACTGGCATTGCAATCGGACGGCAAAGTGCTGCTGGGCGGCGACTTCGCCACCTTCAACGGGATTTCCCGCAAGGGCATCGCCCGGCTCACCGCCAACGGCGTCAACGATCCAATCTTCCAGCCCGGCACCGGTGCCGGCGGCACGGTGTTCGCCCTGGCGCTACTGTCGGACGGAAGGATGCTCGTCGGAGGCGAATTCACGACGTTTAACAATCAGAACGTGCCCTACCTGGCGCGGCTCAACGCCGACGGCTCGGTGGACGGGACTTTTGACAGCACAGCGCCGCTGAACGGCAACGTGCGCGCCATCGCCGTTCAGCCCGACGGCCGCATCGTCATCGGCGGCTCCTTCACGCGGGTCGGCGCGACGCTCCGGCCTTACATCGCCCGGCTCAACGCGGACGGGTCGCTGGACGGAACGTTCGATCCGGGGGCGGGAGCGGACAGCTTCGTGTATTCGGTGGCCGTGCAGAGCGATGGAAAGATCCTGATTGCCGGCGAATTCAACAGCGTCGGCGGGCTGGCCCAGAATCGCCTCGCCCGGCTGCAAAGCAACGGCGCGCTGGACACGAGCATCAACTTCGGCACGGGCGCGAACCTGTTCATCGCGACGGTGGTGCTTCAGACGGACGCTTCGATTGTGATCGGCGGCGGCTTTACCCAGTTCAATGGCGTGCCGCGCAATTACATCGCCCGGCTCGTGGGCGGCGAGGACATCACACCGGGCACTCTGCAATTCATTCAATCGGGATACTCTGTGCTGGAAAGCGGCACCAACCTCACCGTCACCATCGCCCGCGTCGGCGGTTCGCAGGGGCAGGTCGAAGTGGACGTCATCAGCACCGACCTCGGCTCGGCCATTGGCGGCATCGATTATGGAATCGTCGACGAGCACCTGATCTTCGTCCCCGGCGAGACGATCAAGACGATTGTCGTCGGCATTACGAACGACGTGTTGATCGAGCCAAACGAGGTATTCCAGTTGGCCCTGACCAATGTGGCGGGCGGCGCGATGCTTAACGACGCGGCGGTGACCTACGTGACCATTGTCAATGACGACAGCGCGGTGCGTTTCACCTTCCCTGCGTTCAGCGTGAACGAAAAGGTCATCGGCGGCAACGCGCTCATCGGAGTCGTGCGCGTGGGCGCGACGAACGACCCTGTTTCGGTGGACTTCGCGACGGTCGCAATCCCCGGCGGGGCGTTGCCGAACCTGGATTTCACGCCGGTGAACGGCACGCTGACGTTCCTTCCAGGCCAGACAAACCTCAACTTCACGGTCCCAATCCGCGATGATGTCCTGGTCGAGGGAAACGAGGCGTTCTATGTGGCGCTGACCAACGTGACGGGCCCGGCGGTGATTTCCCTGCCGCTGGCGACGGTGAACATCATCGACAACGACTTCAGTCCGGGCAGTCTGAGCTTCAACCAGACCGCCTATAATGTCAGCGAAAGCAACGCCAACTTGACCATTACGATCGTGCGCACCAACGGCGCCAGCGGCGTGGTCTCGGTCAACTGGAGCGCGGGCGGCGGCACGGCCTTGTCGGGCATCGACTACGTTGCCTCGGGTGGCGTCGTCAGCCTGGCCGATGGCGAGACCAATGAAACATTCACCATCCAGATAGTGGATGACGTGCTGGTGGAGGGTAACGAGGCGTTCATTGTGACGATTTCCAACCCGACTGGCGGCGCGTTGATCAGCGGTCCCAGCGCCGTGGTCGTGACCATCGAAGATGACGAATTCGGCCCGGGCAGCCTGGATCCGACGTTCAATCCGGGCACGGGCGCCAACAGCCCGGTGCGGTCCGTCGGCGTCGCGCCGGATGGCAGAGTGGTGGCCGGGGGCGAGTTCACCAATTTCAATGGTGTGGCGCGGGCGTATCTGGTCCGTTTGAACGTGGACGGCTCAGTGGACCTGGGTTTTGACACGAGCGTCGGCGCCAACGGCTCGGTGCAGGCGGTCGGTGTTTACCCGGACGGCCGGGTGGCCGCAGGCGGTTCGTTCACGGCGTTCAACGGCCAGCCGTTTGGCCGGGTCGTGCGTGTTGGCGCGAATGGCCTGCCCGATGCTCTCTTAACGCAGGGCGGCGGGGCCAACAGCATCGTGAACGCGTTGCTCGCCGGACCGAGCGCCAGCGTCACCGTGGGAGGCGGTTTCACCCAGCCCACAGCCCGTGTGGCGCGTTTCCTGGCGGATGGCGGGCAGGACGCCACGTTCACGCCCGGGACAGGGCCGGATATCATCGTCCACGCGCTGGCCGGGCATCCATCCGGTGGCGTCGTGATCGGAGGAGCGTTCTCAAACTATAATGGCGTCAGCCGTGTCCACGTGGCCAAGCTGTTCCCCAGCGGCCTGCTCGATCCGACCTTTATTCCGCGGGTGGTCAGCGGCGGGTTTGTCTACGCGGTAGCCAGCCAGCCCGACGGCAAGGTGATTATTGGCGGCGCTTTCACGAGCGTCGATGGCCTCGCGCGCCGCCGCATCGCCCGCTTCAACGCCAGCGGTACTCTCGACTTCGGCTTCAACACCGGCTCGGGCGCCAATGCCGATATCCGGGCTATCGCGGTACAGCCCGACGGCAGAATTATCGTGGCGGGCAACTTCACCAACTTCAACGGCGTGACCCGAATGAGGGTGGCGCGCCTGGAGGCGTCCGGCGCACTGGATTCCGTGTTCGATCCGGGCCGCGGGGCGGACAACACGGTTTACTCCGTGGCGCTCGAGCCGGACGGCAAAGTCGTCATTGGCGGCGCCTTTATGATGGTCAATGGGTTCCTTCGCAATGGCGTGGCCCGGCTGAACGGGGATCAGCCTGTGGCGCGATTCGTGGCGGCGAGCATGGGGGCCACCGGACCGGTGCTGACTTTGCGGACCACGCCAGGAGGCGTTTACGTGATCGATGCATCGACGAACCTTGTCAACTGGCTGCCCCTGAAGACAAACACGACGAGCGGCTACGAACTCATTTTTACAGATTCCACCGCGCACGGCCTGGACTGGCGTTTCTACCGGGCGCGGCAGGTCCCACGGTGACAGCCGGGCGGCGCCGGACGATGAATTCTTTTTGAGCACTATGATGAGCATGATGGAACGATGGGTGAGAAGGATGGGCTTGAGGCCGCCACGCGGCGAACCGGTGAGTAGGGCAGGCGACTCGCCTGTCTGCGCGGGCGTCCCGCCCGCGTGCATCTTCGAGGGTGAGACGCCCGGAGTGACAGCCGGGACGGCTGCCCCACTACGGCGCTGGCCTGGCTGGCTGGCGCTTTGGGGCGCGGGGCTGCTGGCGCTGGGCGCGGGGAGCGCCGTTGCCCAGCCCGCGAACGACCTTTTTGTGAACGCGCAGACCCTCGCCGGCTTTTCCGGAACCGTGACGGGCAACACGGTGGGCGCGACGGTGGAACCGGGGGAGCCCCTGGTGATCGACCCGCGCTTTGGGTTTCCGATCCCGAACGGGGCGTCGGTTTGGTTTCGGTGGACGGCGCCGGCCAGTGGCACGGTTTCCTTCGACACATTTGGCTCGTTCTTCCTTTTCGACACGGTATTGGCCTCCTACGAAGGGACGAACTTTGCGACGCTGATCCAACTGACGGCCCAGGACGATGCGTTGCTGCCGGGGACTTTTTTCCACAGCCAGATTTTTTGGCCCGCCATAGCCGGCACCGAGTACCACGTGAAACTCTCCGGGTGGTTTGGCTCGACTGGCCCGTATCTCCTGAATTGGTTGATGACCGGCGTGGTGACCAACAACCCGCCGCCTGTCGTCGTACCTACAGAAATCCAGTTCGAGTCGGCCAGGTATCTCGTGAGTGAAGTCGCGCCGGGCTACGCGACCATCAGCGTGGTTTACGGCGGCGGCGCGCCGGGTGCGGTCACGGTGGACTACTCCACGGCCGACGGCACTGCCCGGGACGGCCTCGACTACATCGGACGCTCGGGCACGCTCACCTTCCAGTTCGGCGAGACAAACAAAACGTTCACCATCCCGATCCTCGACAATCCGGAGCCGAACGTCGACAAGACCGTGAATCTCTCCCTGGCCAATCCCACGGGCGGCGCCACACTCGGGGCGTTCAATACCGCTGTGCTGACCATCGTGGACAACGAGACCGTGCCATTCCTTGCCGCGGCAGGGCGGTTCGAGTTTTCCGAGACGAATTACGCGGGCACGGAGTTCGAGTCGTATCAGCTCGTATGGAACGGCAGCGCGTTCGAGGGAATCCACAACGTCCAGGGCGTCGTAGTGACCGTCAACCGCGTCGGGGGCAGCACCGGCCGGGTGCTGGTGGACTATACGACTGTGGACGATCTGTTCTTTGGCGGCGCGGTGGCTGGAGTCGACTATTGGCCGACCAACGGCACACTGGTCTTCGACGACGGCCAGACGAGCACCAATTTCGTCGTGGGCGTGGGCACCGACCTGTTCAGCCCCACCTTCAATGCCATAGTGCCGCTGCTCATCTCCAACCCGCGACCTGCGCCTGGCGAAAACCCCGCGGTCATCGTCCCTACGATGGGGCTGCTGACCAACGCGACGCTGGTGGTCGTTGAGGTGCTCGGGGGAGCGACAATCCCGACAGTGTTGCCGCCGCCGGCCATCGCGTTTACCTTTGAGCGGCTCAACTTCCGTGGCGTCGAGTATGGCCGGCCGGCGTTCGACGCGGTCAGCGGAACCTTTTTCGACACTACGAATTTCAACAGCGAGATTGAGATCGAAATTCTGTTGCCGGGAGGCGGGCCCGGCCAGGTGTTTCTGGATCTGGTGCCCCTCTATGGTCACGCTCCCCCGCCCGCGTTTGCCTTCGGGCAGCCTTTGGAGGCCGGTTCGGACAATGCCGATCTTATCTGCGGCCTCGACTCCTTCACCGTGACCAACCTCGTGTCCACGAACATCGAATACTTTCCCTATCCCAACACGGACTACACCGACGGTTCAGACGTCATCACGAATTTTCCGGACATCCATCCGACCCTTGCGGGAATCAGGGCCGTCGCTGGAACCGTCAACATCGAAAATCCCTGCCGGATTCGGGTGACGTTCCCGAACGCCATTGAACGGGTTAGCGTTTTCCTGCCAGTCGTCAACGACAACGTGGTCGAGTTCAACGAGGACGTGGCGCTGCGTTTGACTCCCATTGGCGGCAACCCGCCCGTTCGCATATCCGGCCGGCGCGCGACGGCGACCATTATCGATGACGAGGAGCCGTCGGGCATCGCCGACCGGATGTGGAACCCGGACAATGTTTTCTTCACGACCAACCGCGCCTACAACCTGACGCCAGGGGCCAACAATACCGTGAACTCGCTGGCGGTGGATCGCAATCAGAAGACCGTTATTGTCGGCGATTTCACCGCCTACAACGCCAACCCGCGCCGCGGCGTGGCTCGAATCAACATCGACGGATCGCTCGATTTGACGTTTACGCCCGGCACGGGCGCCAACGGGCCAGTCACCGACGTCGGCATTTACGGATCTCTGGGCACCAACGTCACGAGCGCCCTCAGCGACAAAATCGTCATCGTCGGCATCTTCAGTTCCTTCAACAACCAGCCCCGCATGGGCATCGCCCGGCTGAACCCGGACGGCACGCTCGACGCCTCATTCAACCCGCGCGCCGGGGTCACCCGCAACGGCGGCCCGGGGATCGTCCGCTCGCTGGCGCTTCAAAGCGACGGCAAAGTGGTGATCGCGGGCGACTTCACTCATTACGATGGCATCGCGCGGCAAAGCGTGGCGCGCATCAACGCCGACGGTTCGCTCGACACGACGTTCGACACCGGCGCCGGGCCCAACGCGACGGTCTGGACTGTCGCGTTGCTGGAGACCTCGCCGCCCCTCTTGACGGGCGGCGGCAGTTTCGGCGGGCAGGCCGAGGACATCAACGTGGTCGACACCGGGGGCAAGCAGGGCGTCATAACCGTCAATTACGACTTCCTATCCATCCCGGATGAGATGCGGATTTATTACGAGGGCGTTCTGCTGACGAACACGACGTACATCAACGGCGTGGGCTCGTTCTCTATCAACTTCGGCCCGGGCCAGTCCACGATAGTGACCATTGTCATGAATCAGGGCAGCGGACTGATCGGCACGTACTGGGAGTACACGGCCAGCATCCAGACGATCGGCGAGGACAAGAAGATGATGATTGGCGGCGATTTCACCTCGGTGAATGGCGTGGCGATCAACCGCATTGCCCGGCTCAACGCCAACGGCGCCCTGGACTTGGGTTTCAATCCCGGCGGGGGCGTCAACGGCACCGTCCGGGCCATCGGCGCGCAGGGGAACAACAAAATCGTCGTCGGTGGGGCGTTCGATTCGGTGGACTTCCGGAGCCGCAACTCCATCGCGCGCTTCCTGCCAGACGGTTCGCTGGACACCGACTACGACCCCGGCAGCGGGTTTGACGGGCCGGTGTTCACCGTGCTGATCGATGCATCGGGCAAGGCTCTTTGCGGTGGGCCTTTCAAGTCTTTCAACGGCACGCGTCGCGTGGGCATGGCCCGGCTCTTCGACCACGGCGCGCTGGATACCGGTTTTCTGGACACGGCGCACAACCAGTTTGCCGGCCTGATCCACGGCCTCAGCGGGGAGGCGCGCAGTTTCGTGAGCCGGTTCGCCTTGCAAAATGACGGCAATATCATGATTGGCGGCTCGTTCACCAACATCGGCTGCATGCACACCATCGACCTGTGCGAAACGAATATTATTCCACGCGTGGGTGCGATTGGCGCCTTTAGCCTCTTTACGCTCACTCCGTTCGAGGTCCTTTTCGAACGCCATGTCTGGAATCGCCAGGAGAAGCGCGCCCGCTACAACGTCGCACGGCTGATTGGCGGACGCACCCCCGGCCCGGGCAACGTCCGATTCACCTACGCCGACTATGGCGCGGATGAAGGCACCGGTGATTTTACGGTCACTATGAGCCGCGTGGACGGCCGGCTGGGGACGCTCTTAGGGGACGTGGCGACGAGCAATCGCACGGCGCAGGCCGGCGCCGACTTCCCGTTTACTAAAACCACGCCCACCTGGCCGGAAGACGCTTACGTGGCTCCCTACAGCATTGGCTATGTCGAGCCTCAGTACTTTATCATTCCCCTGACGAACGATGACCTGCGGGAAGGAGATGAGATCTTCGACCTGGGCCTCTTCAACCCGGTGGGCAGCGTGTTTCTGGGCGGTGAATTCATTCCATTGGGCGGCGCCATCAGCCGGTCCCACGCGCCTGCGACGATCGCGGATGACGACTTCGATCATGGCATCATGGCTTTTGCCAAACCGGTGTTCACGGCCAGCGAGGGCGCGACGAACCTGACGGTGACGCTGGTCCGCACCAACGGGTCCAGCGGCCTGGTGACGGTGGATTACTTTTTCAGAAACGGCACAGCGTTTGGCGGCGTCGACTTCACCAATTTGCAGGATCGCACCCTGTTCACGGCCATTTTCGGCCAGGGTATCACGCGCATCGACATCCAGATTCCGATATTTGATGACGTCATCGCGGAACCGGACAAAACCTTCTTCATGGTGCTCACCAACGCGACCGGCGGCGCCAAACTGCCCGGCGGCCAACTCACTTCGGACCTGACGGCCAATTTGGTCATCATCGACAACGACCATGCTTCGGGCCGTTTGAACTTCATTCAGGCGAACTTCATCACCAACGAATTCTCTGGATCAGCCATCATCACCGTCGCCCGCATCGATGGCAGCGTCGGGCCGTTGAGCGTGGACGTTACCGCCACCAGCGGCACGGCCATCGCGGGAGTCGACTTCGTTGGAATCACCAACCGGCTCTCCTGGGTCAATGGTGATACGGCCAACAAACAAGTCATCGTGCCGCTGATTGTTGACGGACTGGTGGAGCCCAACGAGACGGTCAATCTGGCGCTCGTCAATTTTTCAGCCAGTTCCGGCATCGGCTTCCAGACTACCGCCACGCTCACCATCGGCAACGACGACGCTTTCGGCACGCTGGTTTTCAGCCAGCCCATTTATGACGCCAACGAGAACGGCACCAATGTGACCATCATCGTCAATCGCGTCCGCGGCGTCGCCGGCACGGTTTCCTGCACATTCCAAACGGAGGACGGTACGGCGGCGGATGGCCTGGACTACCTGGGCACCAATGGGACGCTGGTCTTCGGCCCGGGCGAATTCAGCAAGTCCTTCCAAGTGACGCTGCTGAACAATTCCGTTTCCGATGGCGATCGCGTGGTCACCCTGCGCATCACTAATTTCGTCCTGACCGCGGGCGGGCCGGTGACCGTGGCGTTGCTGCGCATCATTGACGACGAATCGGTGAACACGCCCGCCGGTTCGCTCGACACGACGCTGGATCCCCTCGCGGGCGCCAACAGCCCGGTTTACGCGCTGGCCCTCCAGTCCGACGGGAAAATCCTCATCGGCGGAGATTTCCGTTCCGTCAATCACGTCACGCGCAACCGCATGGCGCGCCTGCACCCCAACGGGTTGCTCGATCCCACCTTCAATGCCGGCCTTGGCCCCAACCGTCCCGTGCGTGCCATCGCCCCCCAGCCCGATGGCCGGCTCATCATCGGGGGCTTCTTCGACCGGGTCCATGGCACGAACCGAGCCCACATCGCCCGCATGCTTTCGGACGGTTCGCTCGACATCTTTTTTGATCCCGGCGCGGGCGCAGACAACCCGGTGTTTTCCCTGGCGCTGGCGCCCGACGGCCAGGTGGTCGTGGGAGGTTCGTTCACGACCTTCGATGGAATCCCGCGGGCCGGCATCGTGATGCTGAACACCAATGGCACCGTGGATGCTTCGTTCAATCCCGGAGAAGGCGCCAACGGCACCGTCTACGCCGTGGCCATTCAGGGTGATGGCAAAGTCGTCCTGGGTGGGGACTTTACCATCGTCGGGCGCACGTTCCGCCCGGGTATCGCGCGCCTCAACCGCGACGGGAGCCTGGACTTGAGCTTCAATCTGGGTGAAGGCCCCAACGGCACGGTGCGGGCGATCACGCTCCAGGCGGACGGCGGAATTCTCCTGGGCGGTTCTTTCACGACCGTCGACGGAAATCCCCGCGGCGGTCTGGCCCGGCTCAACCCGGATGGCGCCGTCGACCCACTATTCCTTCCGCCCACCAGCGGCGACGGGGCAAACGGCTCCGTGCTCGACATCGAGCTCCAGGCCGATGGCAATCTCATTGTGGCAGGTGACTTTACGATCTTCAACGGCGTCACTCGCCGGCGCATAACGCGGCTCCTGCCCAACGGCAAGACCGATCCCACCATCAATTTCGGGGAGGGGGCCAACAGTTTCATCGCCGCCGCGGTGATTCAGCCCGACCGCCGAATTGTCATTGGCGGAGGTTTCACCTCCGTGCAGGGCCAGACCCGCAACTCGATTGCCCGCCTGTATGGTGGATCCATTGCCGGCCCGGGAAGCATCGAATACAGCCGGTCTTCCTATCTGGTCACGGAAAACGCGGGGCAGGCCACCATCACAGTCCGGCGCACGGGCGGGACGACCGGTGAAGTAACCGCGGAGGCCGCAACGAGTCCGGGCACGGCCTTGCCCGGGCTGGACTACACGAACGTCACCGCTTCGCTCTTTTTCCCGGAAGGCGAGGTCGAGCAGACCTTCGTTGTCCCGTTGGTCAATGACATCGTTATCGAGCCGGACGAAACGGTCCTGTTGTCGCTCGCCAATCTGACGGGTGGGGCGACCCTGGGCGAAGTGCCCGACGCCACCCTGGTCATCCAGAGCGATGACAGTCTCGTCGGGTTCTCCGGCCCGAGTTACACTGTCAACGAGAACGCCATTGCCGGCTATGCTCCCATCACCGTGGTGCGCAGCGGCACCACCAACAGCAGCGTTTCGATTGATTACCTGACCCGCCCGGGCACTGCCACCGCGTCTGAGGATTACACGAACGTGACCGACACGCTCACCTTCGCGCCGGGCGAGACGCTCAAAACATTTCAGGTCCCGATCGTGAACGATCCGTTTGTTGAAGGCCCCGAAACCGTGGGCTTGTTCCTCACCAATATCACCGGCGCGTCGCAGCTCGGCATCTCGTCGGCCACGCTGGTCATCGTGGACGACGACTTCTCACCTGGCCTAATCCAGTTCGCGTCGCCGAATTACGTGGTGAACGAGTACGAAACCAACGCCGTGATCACCGTCGTGCGCATCGGCGGCACCTTTGGGATTGTGACGGTGGACTTTGACACGTCCCCGGGGACCGCGCAGCCGGGGTCGGATTACCAGCCGCGATCCGGACAGCTCACCTTCGCCGATGGCGTGAGTGTCAACACCTTCAACGTGCCCATTGTGCCGGACTTCGAAGCGGAAACCAATGAAACCGTGACGTTGACGCTCATGCGCGCGGGCGGCGCGACCATCGGATCAAACTCGACGGCCATCCTCACCATTCTCAACAACAACCTGACCAACGGCGCCTTCAGCTTCACGGCGACGAACTATACGGCGACGGAAAGCAACCGCTCGGTGACTCTGGCCGTCGCGCGCCAGTTTGGCACCGGCGGGTCGGTCTCCGTCGACTACAGGACCGTTTCGGGCACGGCGAGCAACGGGGTCGACTTTATCGCTGTCACCAACACGCTGTTCTGGGCCAACGGAGATTCCTCGCCCAAGCTCATTACCGACATCGTTCTCGTGGACGACGCACTGGTCGAGGAACCGGAGACTTTTACCGTGCAGTTGTTCAATCCGACGGGCGGGGCCATCGTCGGCGCCCGTGGGACGACGACCGTGACGATTCTCGACGAGGACGTCGGCCCGGGCTTTCTGGGCTTCAGCACCGGGACCTACGTCGTCAGCGAGAACGCGACCAATGCGCTCATCACAGTCACCCGCCTTGCTGGCCGCACGGGTGTTGTGGCCGTCGATGTGGCCACCGTCCCCGGCGGGAGCGCTGTGGCCGGACTCGATTACGCGCCTGCCAGCACCAACCTTGTTTTCCTGGATGGCCAGCGGAGCAACACCTTCGTGGTCACGGTCACGAACAATCTTATCGTCGAGGGCGACAAGACCATTCTTCTCTCCTTGTCGAACCCGACCGGCGGCGCGTCCACCAACGGCCGGATCATCTCGGCGACTCTGGCCATTTTGGAGGACGATCAGCCGGCCGGATCGATTGACGCCGGTTTCGGAGGCACGGGCGCCGATGGGCCCGTCGACGTGGTCGGCGTCCAGACGAACAACAACAAGTTGTTCGTCGGCGGGGAATTTACGAAATTCAGCGGTGCGGATCGAAGCCATATTGTGCGGCTCAACCAGAGCGGCAGTGTGGACACGACCTTCGACCCCGGCACCAACATCAACAACTCGGTGCGCGCCCTGGCGGTGCAGCCGGACGGCAGGCTGCTCATCGGCGGCCTGTTCACCAACGTCGCCAACAACGTCATCAGCTATTTGGCCCGCCTGAGCACCGACGGCTCCCAGGACCAGGAATTCCTGTCCGGTCTCTCCGGCGTGGACAACGTGGTGGACGCCATCGCGCTGCAGACCGACAGCCGCATTGTCATTGGCGGCAGTTTCACCACGGTCAATGGTTTGAGTTTATCCAGAATCGCGCGCCTGGAAGCCAACGGCGCGCTCGACCCGGGCTTTAACCCGGGCACCGGCGCCAACGGGGACGTGCATGCGGTGGCCTTGGCTGCTGATGGCGCAATTCTGGCCGGCGGAGATTTCTCAATCTTTAACGGTGTTTCTGCCGGCGGCATCGTCCGGCTGCGGCCGAACGGCTCGATCGATCCGACCTTTAGCACCGGCCTGGGTTTTGACGATTCGGTGAGGGCCATTGTCATTCAGCCGGGCGACAATAAGATCCTCGTGGCCGGCTACTTTAGCGGCTACAGCCCCACTCTCACCAGCTTCGTTCCGCGGGCAGGCGTGCTGCGGCTGAACGTGGACGGCTCGCTCGACCCGACGTTCAACCCCGGCTCCGGCGCCAACGAATACATCAACGCGCTGGCCCTGCAGCCCGATGGCAAGATTCTGGTGGGTGGCGGGTTCACCCTGTTTAACGGGGTTGAACGCAATCACCTCGCTCGTCTCAATTCCAATGGTTCGATTGACTTCACGTTCAACATCGGCTCCGGCGCGGACAATTATATCAATACAATCGCCCTCCAGACCGACCGCAAGATCATCATTGGCGGCGGCTTCCGGCACTTCGACGGCGCGCCGCGCAACTTCATTGCCCGTCTGGCAGGGGGCGACAACGTTGGATCCGGGCAATTCGCCTTCAGCGATCCGATCTACAACGTGCTGGAAAACTCGACCAACGCGACGATTACCGTCCGCCGCCTCGTCGGCACGTCCAATGCCGTCAGCGTGGCCTTCGCCACCGCGGACGGCACCGCGCTCGCCTCCACCCACTACGTGGCGACGAATGGCACCCTGTTTTTCGGCCCTGGTGAAACGGTTCGCACGTTGGTTCTGCCCGTGATCGACGACATCGCTACGAACGCCGACCGCACGCTGACACTGCAATTGTCCAACCCCACGGGCGGCGCCTCCCTCGGCTTCCCCGCAGTCGCAACGGTCAACCTGATCAACGACGACAGCGCGTTGCTCTTCACCGTCCCGCGGTTCAGCGCCTCGGAAAGCCAGGGTAGCAACGTAGTGATTACCGTGCAACGAGCCGGCAGCCAGGTGGGAACGGTCACGGTCAACTTTGCCACCGGGACCAACGGGACCGCCACCCCAGGCCTGGACTTTTTCGCTCAGGCCGGTCAACTGGTGTTCACCAACGGTCAGACGGTCGCGTCCTTTCTGGTGCCGATCATCGACGACACTCTAATCGAAGTCAATGAAACCGTCGCTCTGCAACTTTTCAACCAAACCCGCACTTACCCGGCGGGCAACGTTTCCATTGACGTTCCCACCGCCGTGCTGGAAATCGTCGACGACGACTTCGGCATCGGCCTGATTGGCTTCGCGACCAGCAATTTCACGGTCAGCGAGCGGGGGGGCGCGGCGACCATTACCGTAACCCGGGCGGGCGGCAGCGCGGGGGCCGCCTCGGTGTTCTTCGCACTGAGTCTCGGGCTGACGAACGCAGCCACGCCCGGATTGGATTACATCAACACCAACGGTTTGCTGGTCTTTGGCGACGGCCAGACGGTGAAGACGTTTACCGTGCCGATCTTCGACGATACGCTCGTGGAGGGCCCGGAGCAGATCCGGCTGAACCTGTTCAACGTCACGGGCGCCGCCCTTGGACTGAGCAGCGCCACATTGACCATCCTGGCCGATGAAGCCGTGTTTTCGTTCAGCCAACCGGTATTCGTCGTGAACGAGAACGGCGGCAGCGCTTTGATCACCGTTTCCCGGTCTCCGCAGGGAACCGGCCCGGTCAGCGTGGGCTTTGCCACGAGCGACAACACGGCGCTCGACGGCCTCGATTACCGCGGGACCAACGGCACGTTGGTTTTTGCTCCGGGTCAATTGACGGCCTCTTTCCGGGTCCCGATTATCGACGACAACCTTGGCGAGGGCAATGAACTCCTGACGCTCACACTGCTGAACCCAAGAGGCGAATCCACACTCGCCGGCGGCACGAACGTGGCCTCCCTCGTCATCGTGGACAATGACGTCAGTTTCAGTTTCCTGGCGACGAACTTCGCGGTGCTTGAGACGGACGGCACGGTCGACATCCAGGTCGTTCGCCGCGGGCGGACCAACGGAACGGATAGCGTCGAGTTCAATACGAGCGACGGCACGGCGATCGCTGGCCAGGATTACGCGTTCACAAACCTCACGCTCGTTTTCGCACCCGGCGAAGTGCTCAAGACCGTCTCAATAATCATTCGCGACGATGCTGTCGGTGAAGGCACCGAGTTCTTCAACTTGAACCTGGTCAACCCTTCCCTGGGTTCCACGGTCGGCGTTCCGGGCACGGCGACGGTGTCCATTTTCGACGATGAAGACACTGTGAGCTTTGGGGCGGCTGCGTTCTCGGTGGACGAAAGCGCCGGCACCGCGTTCGTCACGGTCACCCGGAATGGGGCCTTCCCATTTGCCACCGTGACGGTCCAGTTCCAGACGATGGCCGGCACGGCGACGGTAGGACTGGACTACACCAACGTGAGCGGCCAGCTCACCTTCGGCTTTGGCGAGACGTTCAAGTTCATTCCGATCCCCATCACGGACGATCTGCTCATCGAGGGTGACGAAACATTCACCGTCCGTCTTTTCAACGCTTCCGGCGCGGCCCTCATCAGTCCCAGCAACGCGGTCGTGACGATCGTTGAGAATGACACCAGCGTCTCCTTCGGGGCCGCCACGTTCAGCGTCTCCGAGACCGTCTCGAACGCGGCGATCCCGGTGATTCGGTCCGGGGGCACAGCGGGCACCGTGACGGTCCAGGCTTTTACGACCAACGGTACTGCCACGGCCGGCGTCGATTACGTCGGGACGAACGTTTCAATCGTTTTCCCGCCCGGCGTGACGAGCCAATCCCTGGTGATTCGACTCAACGACGACCTGCTGATCGAGGGCAACGAAACCGTCGGCCTGCGGCTGGTCAACCCGATTGGCGCCGTGCTCGGGACGCCCAGCACCGCGACGCTGACGATACTCGACGAGGACGCCAGCATCATCGTGCCCGCCGGCTCGTCGATTGTCTCGGAAAACTACCTGCCGCCCAGCGGCGTCATCGATCCGGGCGAGCGGGTTACGGTGAACTTCGGCCTGCGCAACATTGGAAACGTCGACACATTGAATCTCGTCGCCACACTGCTCAATAGCAACGGTGTGACGCTCTCGAGCGGTGCGCAGCCTTTCGGCGTGGTGGCCGCGTCGGGCGCCGTCGTCTCCATGCAATTCACGTTCACCGCCACCGGCACGAACGGCGGGCGCATCACGGCGGTGCTCCGGCTCCAGGATGGCGCCAACAATCTGGGCACCGTGAGTTTTGATTTTACCCTGGGTCTCAATGCCAACAACTTCGTCAACAGCGGCGGCGCCGCCATCAATGACCGCGGGCCGGCCTCGCCTTACCCAATGACCAATATCGTTTCCGGTCTTGCCGGCCTGATTACCAAGCTCACGGTAACTGTCGCCAATATCAGCCATACGTTCCCGGACGACATCGACATCCTCCTCGTGGGACCGGGCGGGCAGAAGGCCGTTTTAATGTCCGACGCCGGCAGTTCGAGCAGCTCGGCCAACCCGATCGCCAACGTGACGATCAAATTCGATGACGCCGCGGCTACTTCCATCCCGGACAGCAACCAGATTGTTTCGGCCACCTATCGGCCGGCCAACTGGTTTGGCGTCGGCTCGGCGGATTCCTTCCCGGGGATACCGGGTCCCTACACCAACTCGTCTCTGTCCATCTTCAGCAACACCCCTCCGAACGGCGTCTGGTCGCTGTACGTGGTCGATGACGAAACGGGTGACATCGGGAATATCGCCGGAGGTTGGTCCCTGGGCATCACCACCACGGAAAGCATCGTGCCGCTGGCGGATCTCTCGATCGCAGCGACGGACGGGCCCGATCCGATTGCGGCCGGCGACACGCTCACCTACACGATCCTCGTGATGAACAACGGCCCCTCCGTGGCCACCGGGGTGGTGCTGACGAATACCCTGCCCCCGGGGATGAACTTCATTTCCGTGTCTCCCACCAATATCTGTAGCAACGCGGGCAGCATCGTCACCTGCAACTTCGGCACGCTTGGCAGCGGCGTCTCTTCTAACGTCACTATCCTCGGCGCGCCCACATTGCCGGGCACCATCACGTCGCTGGCGACCGTTTCCGGGGGCCAGATGGACGTCGTGCCGGCCAACAACAGTTTTTCGATCAAGACCTCCGTGGTCCCGCTGACGCTGGCGATCGCCATCGCCCACGAAGGCACCGATTGTGTGCTGCGTTGGCCCGCGCCCGCCGCGGGTTATACGCTCCAGTACGCCAACTCGTTGCGTTCGGCCAGTTGGACCAACTACCCCGTTGCGCCGGTAGTGGCCAACGGGATGAACTCTGTTATCGTGAGTATGACAAACAACGCCCGGTACTTTCGATTGCGCGCGCCGTAGAACCCGCCTCGCGCACCAGTTCATCGCAAATTTGATATGAATAGAATGCCAATTGCTTGGTGGAACTTTTGTCAGCCGCCGCTGGCGCTAGGCGTTGGCCTGCTTTTGGGCGTCGGCGGGGCGCTCCCGTTGCGCGCGGCCGAAGCCGGCTTGCCCGCGGTGACGGTCCAGCAGATATCAGCCCTGCTGGACGAAAAGGAGGCCCGCACGCCGGCGCAGCGCAAGCTGCACAGCCACCTCGTGTATGCGATCAAGATGAACCGCAATGAGCCAATTGCGCCCGGGGTTCCAACTCAACCATTGAACTTCAAACCGGAAGCGGACGGGCGGGTGCTGGTTGACATCAGTGCCAAAGTGACCGCGGCGCTGTTGACGCTCATTCGTCAGAACGGGGACATTGTCAGCACGCATCCAGAGTATGACGCCATTCGCGCCCGCCTTCCGCTGGGAGCATTGGAGGTGGTGGCGGGTTCGGCGGACGTGCGGTGGATTCGGCCGGCGCTGGAGCCGAAGACGCATACGGGTCGGCTCACCTCCGAAGGCGACACCACCCACCGAGCCGGATTGGCGCGCACAAACTTCAACGTCATGGGAGCTGGCGTTAAAGTGGGCGTGATCTCCGATAGCGTCGACTTCCTGGCCGGATCCCTGGCTTCGGGGGATGTGCCATCGGTCACAATCCTTCCCGGCCAGGCCGGGTGTTGCACGGGTGAAGGCACTGCAATGCTTGAGATCGTTGCGGATCTGGCGCCGAAGGCGCAGTTATTCTTTTCCTCCGCGAACGGCGGCCCCGCCCAGTTCGCGCAAAATATCCGGGATCTGCGGGCGGCCGGCTGCGACATCATCGTGGACGATATCATCTACCTCGACGAGTCGCCGTTTCAGGACGGAATCGTCGCCGACGCCGTGAACACCGTGACAGCCGGCGGCGCTCTCTATTTTTCGTCGGCCGGAAACGAAGGCAATCTGAACAAGGGCACCTCCGGGACCTGGGAAGGCAATTTCAGCGGCCAGGGGACGTTTACCTATATGGGCGGCACCTGGACGCCTCATACTTACGGAAACACGACGCTCAATCTGGTTCCTCTTACGAGCAGTCCCGGGGACACTTCCCTGTTCTGGTCCGACCCCCTCCGCGGTTCCACCAACGATTATGATTTATTCATCATCGATCCGACCAATAACATGGTGGTCGCCAGTTCCACGAATCCTCAGACGGGCACACAGGATCCTTACGAGGACGCCGGCGTGGCCTATCCCGGGCAGGCCGTGCTTGTCGCACGGGCCCGGGGCGTTGACCGGTTCCTTCACTTTTCGGTCTTTCGGGGATTGCTGACCACGGCGACCGCCGGGGAAATTCGCGGCCACAATTGTGCCAGCAATGCGTTTGGGGTGGCGGCCGTGAACGTCGCCACACGATTTCCCAATGCGTTTATTGCGGGCGCAGCGAACCCGGTGGAGACGTTCAGCTCAGATGGTCCCCGGCGCATGTTTTATGACGCTGCGGGGAATCCATACAATCCGAGCAACTTCCTGGCCACAGGCGGCATTGTTCGCGCAAAGCCGGATATCGCCGCGGCGGACGGGGTGAAAACGACGACGCCCGGCTTCAACCCGTTCTTCGGCACTTCCGCCGCGGCCCCCCATGCGGCAGCCCTCGCAGCCCTGATCAAGTCCTACAATCCGGGGCTGACACCGCAGCAACTCCGCTTTGCCCTTACGAATACTGCGCTCGACATCGAGGCGCCCGGCATGGATCCCGACTCCGGCTGGGGAATCGTCGATCCCATTGGCGCCCTCACCAGTATTCCGCCGCCGCTGCCGACACTCATCGCCAGCAACCTTTCCGGGGGCAATCTCAACGGCATTATCGAACCCAACGAGTGCAACGACCTCGACCTGGTCCTTCGGAACAACGCCGTCAACCCCGCCGCCAACATCGTGGGCACGCTCTCGACCGTCACCCCGAACGTGACTATCTCCGTGCCGGTTCAGTCTTATCCAAACATGCCGCCTGGCTCCACGGCGACGAACTCCGCGCCGTTCCGCTTCTTCACTTCGCCCGGCTTCGCCTGTGGCACGGCCATCGACTTCACGCTCGTCGTCTCCTCCTCGCTGGGCTTCTCGACCAACAACTTTACGATGACCAGTGGCGCCATCGGCCTGATTCCGGTGGCGTTTTCCAATTTCACAGTGACTCCCATCCCGGATCCCATGGGCACCAACTTCGGTCTTGTGGACGTGCCGATTGCGGTGAGTAACTTTCCAGGTTCCATCGGCAAGATCACTGTGTCTCTGCACCTTCTCCACCCGTCCGATCGTGAGCTGGGTATTGGCCTTTTTGCGCCGGATGGGACCTTTCGTATTCTCTCGTTTCGACATGGTGGGACCGCTCCAGACTACGGCCTGAGTTGCACGGAGCCGACGGTGTTCGACGAATCCGGTACAAAGAGCATCTCCGACGGCCTTCCGCCATTCCTCGGCACATTCAAACCAGAAGAGTCACTGTTGGTCTTCAATGGCAAGAGCGGCACGAACGTCAATGGCACCTGGCGGCTGCGCGTGGGTGACTTTCGCTTTGGGCTCACCGGCACCGTGCAATGCGTCACGTTGACCATCTACCCGGCCTTGTGCAACCCGGGCAGCGGCGATTGCTCGTCGGACCTGGCCGTGAACATGACGGATATGCCGGACCCGGTGCTGGTGGGCAGCAATCTGACCTACAACATCCTCGTCACCAATGTCTCGCCGCGCGTCGCGCCAGCCACCACGCTGTTCGACTCGCTGCCGCCCGGCGTCAATGTCGTCTCGCTCTCCTCCTCGCGAGGTTCATGTAGTGCGTCGGCCGGTTCGGTGAGTTGCTTGTTTGGCTCCCTGCCGGCCGGTGGCAGCGCCACCGTGACCATCAATGTCCGGCCAACCCGCGTGGGCATCATTACCAATACAGCTACCGTCGCGAGCATCGCTCCCGAGGTCAATCCGCTCGACAACAACGCAGTGGTGATCACCACGGTCCAGAACCCGATGCCGCTCATCGTGCCCTTCGCGACGTCGCTCCTGGCGGAATCAGGCCCGATCACCGGAGGGCTCGAACCAGGTGAAACGGTGACTGTCAACTTTTACCTCCGCAACGTCGGCACCCTGGACACGACGAACCTGATCGCCAAACTCCTGCCCACCGGCGGGGTCAAGGATCCGAGCGACCAGCAGGATTACGGCGCGCTCGTGCCCTTTGGAGCGGCGGCAGCGCGGCCGTTCGAGTTCGAGGCGGTGGGCACCAACGGCGGCGTCGTCACGGCGACCTTCCAGCTCCAGGAAGGCTCGACCAATGTCGGGGCGCCTCTGGGTTTCGTCTCGTTTACCCTCGGGCTTGGCGGCGCGGGCACACTCGTGAACCAGAGCGTCATCGGCATTCCTTTCAGTGGCCCTGCGGCGCTCTATCCATCGTCGGTCCTGGTGTCCGGCCTGGCCGGCGTTGTCAACAACGTTACCGTCACGCTCTCGAACGTGAACCACTCGTTCCCGGCGGACCTCGACGTGTTGCTCGTGTCCCCGGGCGGGCAGAAAGTGCTGCTGATGTCCGATGCGGGCGCCAGCGTCGGCGTCACCAATGTCGTGCTGAAGTTTGACGACGCCGCGGCGGCACAACTCCCGCAGGAGGGGCCGATTGTCTCGGGCACGTACCGTCCCACCGATTACACCGACCTTCCACCCGAGGCCGCGGACATCTTCCCGTTCCCGGCGCCGGCCGGACCCTATGCGGCCACCCTGGCGGCGTTCAATGGTCAGATAGCGAACGGCCTGTGGTCACTCTACGTTCTGGACGATTTCGCCGGTGATAACGGCCGCATCGCCGGCGGCTGGCAGTTGGCGTTCAGCACCATTGACCCGTTGAACCCGAATGCCGACCTGGCGGTCTCGATTGTCGATTCGCCCGACCCGGTCATGCTCGGCAGCAACGTGACCTACACGGTCACGGTCACCAATGCGGGACCCGAGGTTGGGCTGGGCGTGCAACTCTCGACCACTCTTCCAGCCGGCATGAGTTTCGTCTCGGTGGCCGCGCAACAGGGCTCGTGCTCAAACAATCTCGGCAGCGTCCTCTGCGATCTAGGCAGCATCCTGCGGAGTAATTCGGTCGCAGTGTCCATTGTGGCGACGGCGACAGGGTTGGGCTCGCAGACGGTCACTGCGCAAGCCGCCGGCAGCGTGGTCGATTTCAATCCGGCCAACAACACCGCCGTCGCGACTACCTTCATCCAGGCGAACGCCGACCTGGCCGTCGCAATGTTCACGACGCCGACCAACGCGACCGTCAACACTCTTTTGACCTACACGCTGACCGTGATCAATCGGGGCCCGAACCATGCCAGTGGCGTCACCGTCACGAACGTGCTGCCGCCCGGCGTAAGTAATCTCGCCTTCAACGCTTCCCAGGGCATTTGTTCCGAGGCCGGTGGAGTCGTCACTTGTTCGCTCGGCACCATTCTCAGCGGCGCCCAAGCGGCGGTCGTCGTGGTGGTCACCACGCCCTCCGGCGTCGGGCCGCTCGTCGCGACCGCCAGCGTCGGCGGCGTGAGTCCGCCGGATCCAAACCCCGCGAACAACCAGGTGACGATTACCACCAGCAACATCAACCCGTCGTACATCATCGTGCCGGCGATGGCCTTCCTCGTCAGCGAGAGCGGCCCTGTCACTGGCGGCATCGATCCGGGTGAGACCAACCAAATCAACTTCGAACTGCGCAATGAGGGGTCCCAGCCCACAGCTACGCTTGTCGGAACGTTGCAGCGGGGCGGCGGCGTGGTGCCGCTCTCCCCGGCCCGGACCTACGGCGTCCTCCAACCCATGGGCGCGGCGGTCGGAGGGACGTTTACTTTCATGGCTGAGGGAACCAATGGCGGGGTAATCACCGCGACGCTGCAATTGCAGGACGGGCCACTCGACCTCGGGCTTGTAAGCTTCACCTTCCCACTTGGCAATGTGGTTCGCTACGCCGCGCCCACCCCCCTGGATGTGCCGGAGTTTGGTCCGGTGGGACTCTACCCATCCACGCTTTCCGTGTCCGGCCTCAGCGGCGTCGTCAGCAAAGTGTCGGTGACGCTCTCGAACCTCAGCCACACCTATCCCGACGATCTGGACATTTTGCTCCTGGGTCCCACCAACCGTTACGTGATGCTCATGTCCGACGCTGGCGGTGGCAACGCGCTTGCAGACGTCACGCTCACGTTCGACGACACGGCGGCCAACGCGCTGCCGGATCGGTTTGCAATCGTGTCCGGCGCCTATCGTCCGACGGACTACGACAGCGCGGACCTGCTCCCGCCGCCCGCTCCGGCCGGTCCGTATCCATCGACGCTTGGCGTTTTCGACCGTATCAATCCGAACGGGACGTGGTCGCTGTTCATCTATGACGACACGTTCAGCGATCAAGGCCGGCTCGCCGGTGGATGGTCCCTGGAGATCACCACCGTGGGTGTCATTAATCCCCAGCCCTCGCTCCTTGTCGCCGGGCGGATCAACGCCGCCGGCCGGTTCGAATTCATGCTCAAGGGCCAGGCCGGAGGCAAGTATCTCCTCCAATCCTCTCCTGACATGCGCAGTTGGACGACCGTCGGCAACGCCGTGCTCGCGCCATCCAACACACTCCTGTTCTCCGATCCGACGCCCGCCGGCTCGGCTCCGCGCTTCTATCGCGCTCTCCATATCCCGTAGAGCCGTGTAGCTGTGACCGTGAGGTCGCAGGCCATAATCCCTGTCGCGTGCCTGCGGGTGGCGCCCCGCGACCTCACGGTCGCAGCTACCGGCTTCAGAACACGCAGTGCGTCGCCAGCGCCTTGCCGAGCAGCGCGAGGTAATCCTCCCGCGAAATCTCGAACGCGCCGAACTGCTTCAGGTGCGGGGTCGTCCACTGCGTATCCAGCAGCATGAAGCCGCGCGCCCTCAGCCGCTCCACAAGCGTCACAAGCGCCACCTTCGAGGCATCCGTGGCCCGGTGAAACATGCTCTCCCCGAAAAACGCCCCGCGGATGTGGACGCCGTAAAGCCCGCCAGCCAGCTTGCCATCCAGCCGTGTCTCCACGCTGTGCGCCCAGCCTTCGCGATGGAGCTGACAGTAGGCCCGAAGAATCCCTTTGGAGATCCAAGTCTTCCCGTGGCTCGTCGCGCACGATTGGATGACTCCCTCGAAGTCCTCGTCCACCGTCACGGTGAACCGGTTCTTCTTCAGCACCCGCCGCAGGCCGTGCGAGATGTGAAATCGTTCGCCGAGGGGAATCAACGCGCGCGGGTCGGGCGAGAACCACCGGATGTCCCCGCGCGCGTTCACGGCCATCGGGAAGAAGCCGCTGGCGTAGGCGGAGAGAAGCTGCTCGGTGGTCAGCACGATGCTGCCCGCAACGCGCGGGCCAGTTCCTCGTCCTGCCGCGGAAAGACCGTTCGAAGGTCGATCTTGAACATCCCGGCTGAGATGTAGCCTATGACCGGTGGAGTTCCCGCCCTCAGCCGGGCCGCAAACTCAGACAGCGAGAACCCCTGTGGTCGCACGTCGAGCGTCACGGATGGAATCACGGAGCGCGGCAGGGTGCCGCCCCCGATCTGCGCGTTTCCTTCGCCGACGCGCGCGGTCAAGGGCGCCGAGGCCAGTGCCGTGAGGAGATTCCGGGCGCGCTCGCCCAATCCGTCATTCGAAGCGCCCAGCATCGCCAGGACGGGCACGGCCTCGCCCGCCGTGCCGGCCAGATACAGATCCACGGTGGTTTGCAGCGCGCCGAGGATGAGCTTGTCGCAGCGAAGCGCGCGGAAAAACGGGTCGCGTTGAAGCGCCGCGACCCGCTTCGCCTTGCCCGCGATGATTCCAGCCTGTGGGCCGCCGAGCAACTTGTCGCCGCTGCAACAAACCAGATCAACGCCGCGCTTGAGCAACTCGGCCGGCGTCGGCTCGTGCTCGAGAGCGGCGAGCGATTCCGTCGCCACCATCGCGCCGCTGCCGAGGTCCTCGACTAACGGGACGCGCTTTTTCCGCGCCAGGGCAGCCAGTTCTTCCGTGGCGGGCGACTCGACGAAGCCGCCCATGAAAAAGTTGCTCCGGTGGACCTTGAGGATCAGCGCCGTCTCCTTGCTTATGGCCTTCGCGTAGTCCGCGGCCGAGGTCTTGTTCGTGGTCCCCACTTCGAGCAGGATCGCGCCGCTGGCTTCGAGGATTTCCGGCACTCGGAAACCGCCGCCGATTTGGACCAGTTCGCCGCGCGAGATAACGACTTCGCGTTTTGGTGGCGCGGCGAAATGGCGCAACACGAGCACAAGCGCGGCGGCGCAATTGTTCACTACCGTTGCGGCCTCGGCGCCGCAGAGCAGGGCGAGGTTGTGCTCGAGGTAGCCGGCCCGTCCACCGCGCTCGCCGCCGCCGAGGTCGTATTCGAGGTTGTTGTAGTTCGCCGCCAGGCCGCGGAGCGTCTCCTCGACGGCCGCGCCCAACGGCGAGCGGCCAAGGTTCGTGTGGACGAGGATTCCTGTGCCGTTGATGAGCGGCTGGAGGCGCGAGTGCCGAAACGCCGCGAGCTTCATCCGCAGCGCGGCGAGCACAGCGTCGAACCCCGGCACGCGCCGGCCTTTGCGAAGCGCGGCGAGTTCGCGCCGCACGATCGCGACGACTGCCGGACGGGGAATGCCCGTGTCTTGCAGGGCCAGAAGAAGCTTTTCGACCGCGGGGATGGCCCGGAGCTGCGACGGCTTCATGCGCGGACTTCGATGCGCGGTTTGGTGGAGCGAACAATGCGCCCGATGACCGCGGCGCAGGGCGTGCGATGCGCCCTCAAAAGCTTCAGCACGCTGTCGAGACGCCTCGGAGGGACGCACAGCAGGAGACCGCCGCTCGTCTGGGCGTCGGCCACAAGGAGGCGATGCGCCGAATCGACATCGTGAAATCGCGTGAAGGCCGAGGCGGCCTCGAGGTTTTGGCGGCTGCCGCCGGGGATGCAGTCGCGTCGGATGAGATCGAACACGTCGCGGGAAATGGCCGGGATCTTCTCCGTGTCCAGTTCCGCGCCCACGCCGCTCGACTTGCACATCGAGCCGAGATGCCCCAGCAGCCCGAAGCCGGTAACGTCCGTGCCGGCGCGGACCAAGCCGCGTTCGGCGAGATCCGCCCCGGGGATGTTGAGCCGCGCCATGATGGCGATAGTCCGTCGCGCGAGCGCGGGCGGGGTCAGTCTGCGCTTGATGCCGGTGGTGACGATGCCGGTGCCGAGGGGCTTGGTGAGGAGGAGCCAATCGCCGGGGCGTGCCCCGGCGTTCGTCATGATGCGCCGTGGGTGGACGAGGCCGGTGACGGAGAGGCCATAAATCGGTTCGGGGTTCCGAATGGAGTGCCCGCCGACGAGCACGCAGTGGGCCTCCTTCGTTTTCGACGCGCCGCCGCGGAGAATGGCGTTGATGACGCTGTTCGGTACCGCATCCGTCGGCATGCCCATCACGTTCATCGCGGTGAGCGGCCGGCCGCCCATCGCATAGACATCCGAGAGCGAATTGGCTGCGGCAATTTGGCCATAGAGAAACGGGTCGTCGACGATCGGCGTAAAAAAATCCACCGTCTGAACAAGCGCGCGATCGCGATCAATACGGTACACGCCCGCGTCGTCGGCCGTGGCTGAGCCGACGAGCAGGTTGCGGTCGCGCAATGCCGGGAGCTGTCGCAGGACCTGCGACAGGGCCTTCTGGCCGAGCTTGGAGGCTCAACCGGCGCAGGAGGAAAGCGACGTGAGTTTGAGGATTTGCTCGCGGCTCAGACGAAACACCCCCTTTCGGATATGCGATCTGCGGCTTCTGACTCAGGAAGATGGTGGCGCATGTATGTGCTGCCGGCGCGTAAATCGTAAATCGTAAATCGCAAATCAGCGCGACGGCCCGAAGGTCGCCAGCTTCTTGCCGCTGCTTCCGTCCCAAACGTGCATCATCCCGTCCTGGCCGCCGGCAACCACGGTCATTCCGTCCGGCGTCACCGCCACGGTATTCATGAACTCGGTGGCGCCCTCAAAGGAGCGGACCTTTTCGCCGTTTTCGCGCAACAGGCGCACCTGGCTGTCGCCCGACGAGGCCACCGCTTCGCCCGTCGCGCCGACGAACGCGATGGCCGTCACTTCCTTCTCCGCTCCCTCGATGTTCTTCTTGCGCTCGCCGCTGACGAAGTCCCACACCTTGATCACTTTGTCCGCTCCGGCGCTGGCGAGTGTGCGGCTGTCGCGTTTCCACGCCACGCCGAGCACGTAGCTGGTGTGGCCCTCGAAGGCCTTCACCACCTTGCCCGTCGCCAGCTCGACCACGCGCACGAAGCGGTCGGCTGAAGACGACGCGAGGAACTTGCCGTCCGCCGAAAAGGCGACCGACAATACCGCGTCACTGTGGACGTTCGTGAAGGCGCGCTGAAGCGTCCCGTCGCTGACGCTCCACAGCTTGACCTCGCCGCTGCGGGTCGGCTCGCCGCTGGCAGTCGCCAGCGTTTGGCCGTCCGGGCTGAAGTCCACCGCGTTCACCCGGTCCGAGAGCGGCGAATCCTGGTCGCCCGTGCCGATGAGGCGAGCCAGCGACCACGCAGGCTGCAAGTCCCACACGACCACGCGCTGATCCTCCGATCCAGAAATGAGCGACGTGGCATCGGCGAAGGCCAGCGCCGCAACGGTTTGAGTGTGCCCGCGAAGCACCTCGAACGGCACGCCGGTGTCCGCGCTCCACGTATGGATGCAATGGTCATCGCCCGAAGTGGCCAGTGTGCGGTTGTCGGGCGAGAACGCCAGCGCGCGCGCCGGCTGCTCAGCGGCTGCGGCAGCCTGTTTGCTCTTCTCCAGATCGCCTTCCACTTTCTTCTGGGCGGACTCCGCGGAAGCCAAGTCACTCTTCGCGGTAGCCAGTGAGTTCGACGCGCGCCTGGCCGCCTCCTGCGCCAGTTCGAGTTCGTGGTTCGTGACCGATTTGCGCGTCTCGGCCTTCTTGAAATCGCCTTCGGCTGAGGCCAGCGCCTTGGTGGCCGAATCGATCTGGTTGGTGGCGTTCTTCCGTTTCTCGGGCGCCTCGGCCAGCGTTTTGTCGTAGCCGGGCTTGAGCTGGCCGGCGCCGAAGCTGAGCGAAGCGACTTCCTCGATCGCCTTGTCGGCGGCGGTCGCGGCTTCGACGGCAAGTTTCCTTTTCGCCTCGGCATCCGCGGCCACAGCCTCGGCGAAGGACTTGGTCTTGGACGCCACGCCGGCGGCGTCCTCGGCGACCCTTTGCGCGGCGGCCTTGGCTTCGGGTGGCAGGTCGGCGTCGCTGGCGGCTTTGGTCCGGGCGGCGACCGCTGCAGCGTCGGTGACGATCTTTTCGGCATCGGTCTTTGCCAGCGCGGCGCGCTCGGCGGAAAGCTTCGTTTCGGCGGCTTTGCCGGAAGCGGACTTCGCCTTGGCGGCGGCCTCCTTGGCCAACTTGTCGGCATTCTCGAATCCTTCGGTGGTCTTCTGGATTTCGGCTAGGAGATCTGTCAAATCCTTATCGGCCTTCGTTTTCGCGGCGGTGGCGTCCTTGAATGCCTTGTCCTTCTCGACAAAAATCTTCTCGGTGGCCGCGTTGGTGTCAGCGGCTTTGGCGAGGCGTTCCCCCTGTTTTTTCTCCTCGGCTTCGGAAGTTTCGAGGGACTTCTTTCGAAACTCGACGTCGCCTTTGGCAATCGTCAGCGCCCGCCCCGTTTCGGCGGCCAGTTCGTTGGCGTAACGGTCGCCCTTCAGTTCGGCGACTTGTTTGCCGTCCTCCGCGTTCCAAAGTCGGACCAGATTGTTTGTGCCGGCGGAGGCGAATCGCTTGCCGTCGGGACGAACCGCGATGGCGGTCACGGGCGCCTCGTGCTTGAGCTCGTGGACGGATTTGGCTTCCGCAACGTCCCATTCTCGGAGCGTGCCGTCCGCGCTGCCGGACAGCAGCCCCTTGCCGCCGGGCAACGCTTCGAGCGCGGTGATGGCGGCGGTGTGGCCCTTCAGTTCCTTAGCGAGCGCGAGCACGTTCGTGCCGTCAGGCGGAAGTCCGAATACGCGGACAAGGCTGTCCGCGCACCCGGCGGCGAGTTGCCGGCCGTCGTCGAGCCATGCGACGGCGTTCGCTTCGGAGGGCAGTTCGGCAATGGCAACTTGTACTCCGTTGGTCACGTTCCAGGCGCGCGCGGTTTTGTCCTTTGACGCAGAAGCCAGCCGCGCGCCGTCGGGGGAGAATTTCAGGCTCGTCACCGCGTTCGAGTGGCCGGAGAGCAAGCGGACTGGCTGGCCGGAGGTGGCGTCGCAAAGGGCGATGTCGTTGCTCGCTGTCATTGTGGCGAGCCATTTGCGGTCCGGGCTGAGGGCGAGCGTCTGCACGGCGTTGCTCGCGGCGAACGACGCCTTTCGCACGTCGCGGAGGTGGGTCCAGAGTTTCACCTCGCGGTAGCCGGCAGAGGCGAGGGTGGCGCCGTCGGGAGTGAAGGCTAGCGCATTCACAATGTCACGATGGGCGGCGTTGGTGAAGCCGGCCGCAGCGGCCAGCTTCGGGTCCGTGAGCCGCGCGACGAGCTGGCCGGAGGGAACGTGGTAAACGTCGATGCGATTGCCCCGGCCGGCCGCGGCGAACTGCCCGTCCTGGGTCAGCGCCAGGGCGAAGATGGGATCCAGTGCCGGAGGCTGGTCGAGCCATGCAATGGCGGCTGGAGCGTGAACTTCACCTTTGGCGCCCTGATCGATCCAGAGTTTCAACAGCGCCAGTTGCTCCGGTGTCAATTCGACGGCGTTGACCTTGTTGTCCTTCGGCGGCATGAACGGCTTCGCCTGCCGGGCGGTGGCTTTCAGCAGCAGGCTCTCGGCGGATTTGCCCGGCACTACGGCCGGGCCGCTCTCCCCACCCTTGAGAATCGTCTGCGGGGTTTCAAGGACGAGGTCGGCCTTTGCCTTGGTCTGGTTGTGGCAGGCCAGGCAGTTATTCTTGAGGATGGGGAGCAGTTCCTTCTCAAAATCCACCGGCGTGTCGCGCTTGAGATCGGCAATCGGACTGGACGCGTCGGCGGCAGGCGCGGCGTGTTTAGGGTCTTCGCCCTGTGCCGGTGCCAGTAGAGCCAAGCCTATCGCGACGACGCCGAGCAAGGACGTCCCGCGAAAGACTGGCCGGGGTAAGCATTTGCCAAAAATGTTCGCGCCTTGAACTCCAACACCGGGAGCGACTCCACTCTTGAATGCGATGGATCCGCCAATACGGGTCGCGGGAACGGCGCAGCAACGTAGGGCAGGCGTCTCGCCTGCCCGGGCCGCGCAGCGGCCAGACGAAAATGTGACTTCGGCGCAGGGCAGGCGAGACGCCTGCCCTACGTCGGCGATTCGTGGAGCGGGGATCATTGGCTTTTGGCCTGTTTGGTTTCCTTCTTTTCCTTCGATTCGGGGGGCGGGGCGGGTGTCACCTTCACGGCGATAGGCGTCGAGCACACCATGTAGCTCGCGTCGCGAGGCTTGGCTTTCTCGTTCAATTCCTTTGCGCGCTTCGCGGTTTGCTCTTTCTTCGCAGCAGCGTCCTTCGACTTCGCTTCGGTCTCGGTCTTTGACTTTTCCGCCGCGACCTTGGCTTCGATGGCCGACTTGGATTTCGCGGCGGCCTCATCGGCGGATTTTTGGGCGGTGTCGCGATCTGCCTTCGCTTTTTCGTCGTCGGGAGTCTTTTCGCAGGTGGCTTTGGCGGCCGCGAGTTTTTCGTTGGCTGCCTTCGTGGCGGTTTCGGCTTCGGTAGCGGCCTTGGCGGCTTTGTCGAATTCCTCGGCGGCCTTCTTGGCGGCGGCCGCGAGTTCCCCCGCAAGTTTTTCGGCGTCCTTCGCAGCGGCGTCCGCGGCGGCGGCAGCCTCCGGGTTGTTGCGGTACTTGCCGGTCGTGGGGCCTTGGACGGCGAAGACATAGCTGCCGGGGGCGAGTTTGAGCGCGGCCAGGTCGAGCTTGAATGTGGCGTTCGTCGCCTTGCCGTCGACATCAAACTCTTTCAGCGCCTCCGCGACGCCGGGGCCCAGCGGCTTGAGTTTGAGTGCCGCGTTGAACTCGCCGCGGCGCGTGACGCGGAGCGGTACCTCCAGCTTGCCGTTCGCGGTGACTTCCCAGGTTTTTTGTTCCGCGGGAGCCACGCTGACCGGCGCGAATTCCTGTTCGCAGATGGCGAGTGTAAAGTCACGTGTCACGCGGGCTTCGGGACGCTCGGTGTCCGTGCTGCCGACGGGGAAAAGCATCGTGCCGCCGCTGGCTATCCGAACGACCTCCTTGCCACCGATCGTCGCTTTGCCGGCCAGGCGGATGGGACCGGCGAATGCGGGCGCGTCGTCGGCAGCGGTAAGAAGTATGGTGTCGGAATTCTTGCCGGCATCTATGCGGTCGCCGTCGAAGCGCAAGCCCGGCGGCGGGTTCTCGACGGAGAGTTCGATGTCTCCGTTGAATCCATCGCGTCGGAAAGCCATCACACGCACGGGGAGTGTCTCACCGCGGCGGAGCAGCGGGACGCCCACGGGGATGTCTTTAGCATCAGCTTTGAATTTGGGCGCAATCGCCATCGCGACGAGGCGGAAGTCAGGCGATTCCTTCCTCAGCGCGAGTCGATAGACGTGGCGCGGGCTGGCGTGGGTGCGGCCGAACATGT
>DASTLJ010000101.1:0-14744 GCA_035715125.1 Verrucomicrobiia bacterium | reverse complement strand
GGCGTCGCGTTTGTATTTGGGTTCGGCCGTTTCGTTTTGCCGCAGAGCTTCGTGGGCTTCGAGCAACAACGATTCGGCCTCGGTGAGTTGGGCCAGACGCGCTTCGGCGGTCAGCGTGGAATCGATGACTGCAATCGCAACGAGCGCATCACCGAGCCGGCTTTTGGTTTCGGCCAGGCGCGAGCTTCCGGGCCGGAGAGTTTTGGCGCGTGTGGCGAGGCAGTCGCGTAGAAGGCGTTCGGCTTCGCGAGCGCGCTGGGCGGCTTTGGTCTTGTCCGCCGCGCCACGCTCGCTCCAGGCCCAATCTTGAAGCAGGCCGGCCAAGCGGGAACTGGCGCTGACAACGGTGTCGTTTGTAGAGGGATAACGCGTGGTCTGGCTCTGGAGGTACTCGCGGTAGAGCGGCTCGGCCTCGGGTAGCTTGCCTTCGGCTAAAAGGATATGGGCAAGCCTGTTGATCGAAACGGCAACCCTTGGATGCTCCTTGCCAAGGAGTTTCCTGCGCAACTCCAAGGCTTCTCGCGCTTTTTCTTCCGCCTCGGCCAGCTTGTGCAAATCGAAAAGCACCTCGCTGAGGTTGTGGAGGGTGGTCGCGGTCTTCGGACTTTCGTTGCCGCGGAATTTTCTCCCCATGGCCAGAGCCTGGCGAAAATGGGCCTCGGATTCCACCAGCTTGCCCTGGCTGTAGAGCACTTGGCCCAGTATGTCGAGCGTACTGGAAACGTCCGGGTGCTCTTCACCGAACCGTTTCCGGCGAATCGCGAGGGCCTGACGGCACGCGCTTTCCGCTTCGGCCAGCTTGCGCTGACGCTGGAGGACGGCAGCCAGGTTATGCAATGAGTAAGCGACGATTAGACTTTCGTCGCCGAAAAGTTTTCTCCGGATCGCCAGCGCATCGCGGTGGGTAGTTTCGGATTCGGCGAAGTTGCCCTGGTCGTTGAGCGTGTTCGCCAGGATCTCGAGTGAATAGGCCAGATCGGCGGTGGGTTCGTTGCGCAGGAGCTTCCTCTGCAGCGCCAGAGCCTCGCGGGTGTGCTTCCCGGCTTCCTCCAATTTGCCAAGGTGCGACAAGGCATCGCCGAGAGAAGCGAGCGAATTGGCAACGTCCTCATTTTCCCCGTTATTCCTGGAGCGAGCCAGTTGCAGACTCTGGCGGGCCATGGCTTCCATCTGCTGATACAACCCCAGCGCGTGGTAGGCGTTCGCCAGGGTGGAGCGCAGTTCCAGTTCCACTTCCGGCTGGTTCGTGAGGTCTATGCCGATCCGCTCGGCCGTTTTATCCAGAATCTCCCGCAGCATTGTTTTGTCCCGGCCCAACGCGACCGACGGACCAACGCCCTGAATCATCTTTTGCAGGAGGTCCGCCACTTGCCGGCTCTTGCTGGCCTCCGTGCGGGCTTTGGCCTCGGCTGCGACGGCATGCCTGTGGGCGGCCCTTTCCTGAATCAGCAGCCAGGTGGAAATCACCAGGCCAATCATCAGCGCCGCCGCCACCGCGCCGATAGCTGCAAAAGCGACTTTGTTCCGGTGCGCCAGCTTTTGAAAGCGGTAGAGATTGCTCGGCGGACGGGCCACGACCGGCTCGTTGTTCAAGTGGCGCTGGATGTCCGTCGCCAGCCCGTTGGCCGTTTCGTAACGGCGCGCGCGGTCTTTTTCCAGCGCCTTCATCACGATCCAATCCAGGTCGCCACGCAGCCGATGAATGAGTTTTGGAGCGTCGGTGCGGCGATGTTTGGCGGTGGTGGTCCGTTCACCTTCGAGCATCGTGCTGAGGCGGGTCGAGGGGCGATCCGGTTCCTTCTCAATGATGGTGCGGCGCATTTCATCCAGGCCTGCGGCCAGCAGGTCCTGGGCGTCGAACGGCGTCTTGCCCGTCAGCAATTCGTAGAGCAGGACGCCCAGGCTGTAGATGTCCGTCCGCGTATCAATGTCCAGGCCGCTCATCCGGGCCTGCTCGGGACTCATGTAGGCGGGCGTCCCGATGAACTGCTCGAAGGCGGTGAAGAAGGTCTTATCGGTCAGCCGCTGATCGGTCGTCGCCTTGGCGATGCCAAAATCAATGATCTTGGGCACTGGCACGCCGTCATGGTCCGCGACCAGGATGTTCGAGGGCTTGAGGTCGCGATGAATGATGCCCTTCTGATGCGCGTGTTGAACGGCCTGGGCGACCTTGATGAACAGGCCGAGCCTCTCCTCCGTGGAAAGATTGTTCTCATCGCAGTATTGCGTGATTTTGATCCCACGCACCAACTCCATGACGAAGTAAGGGCGGCCCGTGTCCGTCGCGCCGGCCTCCAGGACTTTGGCGATATTCGGATGATCCATTAACGCCAGCGCCTGCCGCTCGGCTTCGAAGCGGGCGACGACCTGCTTGGTGTCCATCCCCAGCTTGATGACCTTGAGGGCAACCCGGCGGCGGACCGGCTCCTGCTGCTCGGCCATATAGACCACACCGCAGCCGCCTACACCGATTTGCTGGAGGAGTTTGTAGCGGCCAATACGATCGACGGTCGGTTCCGGCGTCGCCGCCACTGTCAGAGGCGTCAACTTCAGTCCCATGCCCACGAGACACCGCGGGCAAAGCCCTTGGGGCGCGTTGGCCGGGAGTTCAACCCCACATTCTTCGCATGTTCGGTTTGAAGGCACAACGTGATCGATCCAGACCTGCTTACACTTCTCGGCGTGGTCTGCACAGACTATTTCGGCACCGTCGAGAGCGGAGGAATCGGGGAGGCTTTGGAGAACCCACGACTTTCCAGTGAGCCAGGAACATCTGATTGCGGCTCACGGCCGCGCCAGGCGGAAGAAACGGATGGGGTTTGGGGGTGTAAGGACCGGCCCAACGACCAATTCAAACTCGTCCCCAACCCGGACCGGGTCGCCCGCAAAATTCACCCAGTCCGCGCCGCCGGGCGCCAGTTGCGTGGCGGATTGAACCACCACCGCGGGCGCATCGGCCGGCCAGGAAAGCACCAGTTGGCCCGCCCGTTTCTTGAGCTTCAGGCGCCGCATGCTGTCTTGCGGAATCACGCTCCAGAAGCCGCCGACCAGTGTGTAGTTGGCGCCGGTGAGTTTACCGGCATCCGGCTGGCCGATGGTGCCGCTGACGGCATACGCGCCGCCAGCGCTCGTGCCGCCGCCGCCGTCGATGGTGGACCAGTCGATGGCGAACTGAGCATGAACGGTTGGTGTGAGCACACCGGCCGCAGCGATCGCCAAAATGGGAATGACTTTCAGTTTGATTTTCATAGTCGTATCTTCGATTGAATTCATCGGCCAATGGTCACGGGGCCGTGCGCGGCACCTAACGAGCAGGCAGTGTTGATCGTGTTGCCAGGTGGCGCAGTGAACGTGCCGGTTCGCAAGAGGACGACGTCGTCAGGGTGGGCGACGCTGGCCAAGGCTCGCAAGATGGTCGCGAACGGCGACTCAGCAGTCGCTCCAGTGGCCTCGTCTGAACCTCCAATTGCCACAAACCACGTTCGCCCACTGCAGAATCCCAATCTGGCCCCATTGGCGTTCACGGTCCAGATGTCCATCTGATCGCCGAGCAACTGGTCCTCCCGGTGGTAGGACATGACGTTCAGCCAACTGGAATTCACCTGGACCTGTTCACTCGGATTCAGCGCAGAGTAAGCTCTCCCCTGAAAGTTACTCATGCTCAGGCTGTCGCGATCTACGAGGCAATTGTGGTCCGGGATCGTGACCGGAAGGCCATCGCCGTCAGCCACCAAGTAGGGCGGCCCGCTGCAGGTAGGATCACCCGCGTGAGTGTGGCTGAGATTGAAGAAGTGTCCCACTTCGTGCAAGACGGTGCCGAGACCGATGTCATTGCCAAGGCTGATTGATAGCCCGCTTCCGACGAAGGAACACTGGCCGCTGCCTGAGTTGTTCACGTAGATGTTGATCGCGTTGGGGCTCCAAAGCCAGACGATTGGGCTGGCCAGAGCGGCCGCTTCGATTGTGACACGATTCGACCGGGCATTGAGGCTGTACCAGTAATCGGATGACTCGCCAGCGGGGACAGGCGGGCGGATGTCTCCTTGGTTGTTGCCGGGGTAATCGGCCTGGAGCCGGTAGCCTCGCCCAGTCGCGGCAAGGATCGCATTGCCACGGGTAAGCTCGGCGTCGAAACCAGCAATCGTGCCGATATCGCCGGCAGTGGGACGCGTGCCGTCTGGCTGGAGGATGAACTTCACGGACAGGCGGACGGTGATATCCCCGCGGAGTTGGGAAACACAGCCCAGCAGGAACAGCAATCCGATTCTGGCGTGTGTGAGAAGTGGTCGAGCTTTCATAATGACTCCAAAAGGTTGAGAGCTTACTGCAACGTCACGAGCACGAGGACCATGCCTTTGCCTTCGTTCAGCGCGCTCATGGCCTTGCCGAGGATGGCGCCTTGCGCCTTCGTGGGATCGATGACTTTCATGGCGTGGCCCGGCGTGTCGCTGGTAGTGAGCAGATCGCCCGGCTCGATGGCGCCGTGGGACGCATCGGCCTGCACGTACACGCGACCGCTCAGGGCGACGTTCTGACCGCCTTCGAGCACGCCTTGTTGCTGAAGGGCGATGCCGGGGTTGACGCCGTTGGCGCCGCTGAGGATGCCTGCCACGCGCTTGTCGTAGGCCTCTCGGCTCATCCGCAGATGGCCAGGGTTCTCCGGGTCAATGATGACCACGGCGCCCTTGGCGATGTTGGTCTCCGACATCCGGAATGGCTCGGCGAGATCCGCGCCGCCGAAGATGGTGCAGGATTTCATGTTCAAGTGCATGTACTGGCCGCTGGCCTGGTTAAAGAGAGCCACCACTGTCGTCGCCGGATTCAGGCTGCCCATGTGCACCTCACCGCCTACGCCGTCGCCGCCAATGTAACCCCCTTCATTGCCGCTCCCGGACACGGTCAAATACGGCGCCTGGAACCGGGCCCCGCCATTTGCGCGCACGGCAAATTCATCTGCTCGGATCGAGGGGAATGGCACTTCCGCCGGGTGCGGAGGAGGGCCGAGATAGGAGTCGGCCCAAACAAAACAGCCAGGATGATTGGCACGAGCCGAATATCCGGCGGCGAAGCTAAAGTCTGCATTAGCCTGGTTGCCCACGCCTCCTGGAGCGGTGGCATAGTAGCCGACTGCGCGGTTTCCGCTGCCGCCGCCAACGGAACTCCAAGGCCCGCTGGCGGTGTTCCGGCCTCCACCACCCACGGTGGAGTAATCTGCGCTCGCGGTGTTCTGGGAGCCGCCGCCGACAGTTCCGAAACCGCCGCTAGCCCAGTTTAAGGATCCACCGCTCACAGCGCAATCGTGGGCAGAGGCGCGATTGCCATAACCGCCGCCGATAGCGGCGAATTCCCCGCTGGCCACGTTCAATTGGCCGCCTCCTACAGCGGCGCGCAGGTTAATCGCCTGATTCTGGTAACCGCCGCCGACAGTGGTATCGTTATTACTCGTTCGGTTCTCCGAACCGCCGCCGATGGTCGAAGCAATGCCCTCGGCCCGGTTGAACTGGCCGCCACCCACTGTGGCAAACCAGCCGTCGTGGAGATCCCCACTGTCGAGTCCCGCCACATTGTTGGCGCCGCCGCTGACCGTGCCAAAATCGTCGGTCACGCGGTTGGTGCCTGGTCGGCCAAAGAACGTCTCCACGCCTCCTCCGCCGATGGTCCCACCGATGACGCCGGGCGAAACGCCGTTGCCGCTCCAGCCGGCAATGAGGTTGGGACTGGCGCCGTCTGGCTCGAAGCGGAGGACGCGCGCGTTGTTCGCCTTCAGTTCAAGCGGCATGTTGTTCAACGTGCCAAGGAAGTTTCCACCCGCGGCATTGTTCCCGCCGAGCGCCCAGGCGCCACCGGGCGTCGCCGGGTTCTGCCACGCCAGCGAATTGCCGTTGTAGCTGAGCACTTGGCCAGGGGAAGGCAGCCCCCCAGTTCCCAATTGACTGACCTGGATGGCGCCGTTGGTGACGGTCCCTGCCGTCGAGGCGTAAATGGCATTGGGCGCAGGCGCAAGGCGCGTGCGCGGAGCGAGATCGACTCCCACGCCGCCATTGGTGCGCACGTTGATCGTCAGCCAGCGAGCGTTGCCGGTAAAGGCCGTCGAGCCAAAGTCGAGGTCCACGGTGAACAGGCCGTTGGCGACGGAAACCGTGTTGGTGGGCTGACTAGCAACCTGATTCCCGCCGTCGAGGGCGTCATGCAGCGTGAACAACATGTAGTACGTGCCGGTAGCCGGATTGGTGCCGTCCGTGAGGCGGCCCTGGTAGGTGAAAGCCGTGCCCAGAGGCGCGGCATTGAGGTGAGCGCTGGCCAACGCCAGCAGGAGAGTGGACAGGTGGAAGAGTTTCTTTTTCATAGGTCTTAGCTTGTTCGTTTTGTGCCGTCACACTCTTCCAGACCGGAAGCGGACGAAAGGTAACGAGAAATCTTGAAACTCCTTTCGGGAAGGATTGCGCGCGGGTCTTCCCGATGTCAGTTGAACCGCAGATCCAAAGGGCATGACTACACACTCAACGCCGTCAGCAAAACGCGCAGTTCCTCGTCAATTTCTTCGGAACTGGCCACGGTGTGGGCGATTTGCGCCCGCAACAACTCCCCGTAGCGCTGACGCATTCGCCGCACGGCCATCGTTAGCGCCGCCTCGGTCGTGCCCAGTTTCACCGCCAGTTTCGCATAGGAGACGGCCCGTTTCTCGCCCGTCAAAAAAATCTTCACTTCCTCGAACCAGGCGCCCTTGCCGGCCGTTGCGAATTCCTCGCGCAATTCGGCAAGGACCTGGTCCAGCAGGGCCGTCGCCCACTGCTGCTCGAAAAGCTGTTCGGGCGACAGGCCGGCCGCGGCAACCTGGAGGTATTGCTGCTCGGCCCCTTGCTCGTCCAGGGATATCAACGCCATCTGGCCGCCCCGTTTCTGCGCGTGAGAGCGACGCCACTCCTTGGCCAGGAAATGTTTCAGCGCGGCCAGCAGGAAGGAGCGAAATTTGCCCTTGGTGCGGTCCACGCTGTCCAACCAGTTTTTCTCCAGCAGACGGGCAAAGAACTCCTGAGTCAGATCCTGGGCGTCAGGAGAGTTGTAACCTCGCTGGCGCACGAAGGCGTAGAGCGGCCACCAGTAAGCGTGGCAGAGCTTCTCCAGAGCTTCAGAAGCTTGAGGTGAGGCGGCTTCGCGCGCGGCCAGCACCATGGACCAGTGAGTGGTCAAAAACCACTCGCCGCTGCGTGTTTCGCGTCCATCCGTTGCAGGAACTGGCATAAGTGCCGTCCAATGGAGTGAGGTCCGCTTCATTGGCTTCGGGGTGATGCCAAGTCAAAGGTCCCTTCTCACCTGTCGAACGCGCGGATTAGAGCAATAAAGTGCATCCAATGCGAGCACTTTTCCTGCCTGCCAATCTCTTCGGCGGCAGGTCACATTATTGCAACTCTCATGAGCACCGGGCTTGAGCCCGGTGATTGCGGTAGGCGCGGGGTAAGCCGTTTCAACGGCTTCTCTCCCGCCAAAGGCACGAAAACAGTTGAAACGGTCTTCGTCCAAACTCCTCGGTCACTTTTCCGATGGTCTGTCAGAATGATGGCCCAATCAAATCCTCGCCACGTTTGTTCAAAAGATTTTCAAAATGTCTTTGACCGCAAAGGGCGTCCGGCTGCTAGTGTCACGCTGAACTATGAGCGCCATCGCTTCTGAAAGCATGCCCGACGCCAAAGGCCGCTTTGGACCGTACGGCGGCCGATTCGTCCCCGAGACGCTGATGCACCCGTTGCAGCAGCTCGAAGCGGAATACTTCCGCGCGCGGAAGGATCCCGAGTTTCAGCGCGAGCTGGAGTATTACCTGAGAGAATTCTGCGGCCGGCCGACGCCGCTCTACTTCGCGGAGCGGCTCACGCGCGAACTGGGCGGGGCCAAGGTGTATCTCAAGCGCGAGGACTTGCTTCACACCGGGGCGCACAAGATCAACAACGCCATCGGCCAGATCCTCCTGGCCCGGCGCATGGGCAAGACCCGAATCATCGCCGAGACCGGCGCCGGCCAGCACGGCGTGGCCACGGCGACGGTCGCCGCAATGTTCGGGCTCCAATGCGTCATCTATATGGGCGAAGTGGATTGCGAGAGGCAACGGTTGAACGTTTTCCGCATGAGGATGCTCGGCGCCGAAGTCGTCCCCGTGACCGCCGGGCAGAAGACGCTCAAGGAGGCGGTGAACGAGGCGATGCGTGATTGGGTCACGAACGTGCGCGGCACGCATTACATTCTCGGCACGGCTTACGGGGCGCATCCGTATCCGGTGATGGTCCGGAATTTTCAGCGCATCATCGGCGACGAAGCGCGCCGGCAAATCCTCGAGAAGGAGAAACGCCTGCCCGACCTTCTCGTCGCCTGCGTCGGCGGCGGGTCGAACGCCATCGGGCTTTTTTACCCGTTCCTTGAAGACGGGCCGGTGAAGATGCTCGGCGTTGAGGCGGGCGGCCTGGGCATTCGGCCGGGCCAGCACGCGGCGCGTTTTCACGGCGGTTCCCTCGGCGTGTTGCAAGGGACGCAGAGTTACATCCTCCAGGATCCCTTCGGCCAGATCGAACTGACCCACAGCGTCAGCGCCGGACTCGACTATGCCGCCGTCGGTCCCGAGCACGCCTGGCTGCGCGACCAGCACCGCGTCGAGTACACGTACGCCACGGACGACCAGGCGCTGGACGCCTTCCAAAAGCTCGCGCGGCTCGAGGGAATCATCCCGGCGCTCGAAAGCGCCCACGCCATCGCCGCCTGCCTCGAACGGGTGCCTCAGATGCCGAAGGACCAGCTCGTGATCATCAACCTCTCGGGCCGCGGCGACAAGGATGTGGCGCAGGTGGCGGAGCGGATCAAGTTGTAGGGAGCCCGGATGGCGGAAAACGGGAAAGCGGGAAGACGGGAAGACGAGAAAACGAGAAAACGAGAAAACGGGCCGGCCCAGGTTCGTCGCCGGGTGCATGTTGGCACCACCACAGTCGGACTGCGGGCTGGGACTCACTGCGATCCGGTGGTAGCGCCGGTTGGCCGGGAGAGCCGGCATCCTTGCCGGCGCGTATTTTGGTGAACTCGCCGGCAGGGATGCCGGCGGTCCCGGCGGTGCGGCTTTTTATCCCGCGAACGGCGTGCGTCCTTTGTCCCCTGACTTCCCGTCTTCTCGTCTTCCCGCTTTCCCGTCTTCTTGCTTTCTCGTCCTCCCGTCTTCCCGCTTCCCCTCCGCTCGCGAATTGTGTTTAGTCCCCGCCGACTTATGAGCAGACAGTACAACGGGCCGTCGGAAAAGTTCGCCGCTTACCCGCGCCTGAACCCCCTAGGCATCGGCCGCGACCTCTCCGCGGCCGACCTCATTGACCAGGTGTTCCTCGCCTACAATGGCGGGCGACTGCGCGAGGCGGCGCAGCTTTTCACGCGCAAAATGCTGGCGCACGATGGCTTCGTCGGCATGAGCCTGACCGGCGCGCTCACGCCGGCGGGCCTGGGCAAGAGCTGCCTCATCCCGCTCATGAAAGCCGGTTTCATCGACTGGATCGTTTCCACCGGCGCCAACCTTTACCACGATCTTCACTTCGCCCTGGACATGCGGCTGCACAGCGGCTCGCCATTCCTCGACGACGTCGTGCTCCGCCGCGACGGCGTCATCCGCATCTACGACGTGCTCTTCGACTACAACGTGCTGCTCGACACCGACGCGTTCGTCCGCGAAGTCATCCAGGGTCCGGAATTCCAGCGCCCAATGGGAACGGACGAATTTCACTTCCTGCTGGGCAAATACGTCCGCGCCCGCGGGGAGAAGCTCGGGCTGAAGGACAGTTCGGTCCTCGCCACCGCCTACGAATGCGGCATCCCGATCTTCACGAGCAGCCCGGGCGACAGTTCCATCGGCATGAACGTCGCCGCGATGGCCTTGCGCGGTTCGAAACTGAAGTTTGACGTGAACCACGACGTGAACCAGAGCGCCGCCATCGTTTACGAAGCCAAGTCCACCAGCCACGCCAGCAGCGTGTTCATCCTGGGCGGCGGCAGCCCGAAGAATTTCATGCTCCAGACCGAACCGCAGATCCAGGAAGTCATGGGCATCCCCGAAAAGGGCCACGACTTTTTCCTTCAATGCACTGATGCCCGTCCCGACACCGGCGGCCTTTCCGGGGCCACGCCCGCCGAGGCCGTGAGTTGGGGCAAGGTCTCTCCCGATACCCTTCCGGACTGCGTGGTCTGCTACACCGACAGCACGATTGCGCTGCCGCTGCTCACCGCCCACGCCCTCAGCCGCGTGAAGCCACGCAAGCTGAAACGCCTCTACGACCGCCGCGAAGCGATTCTAGACAAACTTTGGACCCAGTACATCGCGATGGGCACGGTCACGAAAGTTTTGACCAGTCGCAAGATTGCCAAGCGCGGTTCGAGCGTCGGCTTGACGAAGACTCGCAGCGAAAGTCGCAAGTAAGATGCGATTCCGCGGAATCGGTTCCGAGTTCAGGGTTCCGAGTTTCGGGTTGACGGTTTGGGGCGAGCGTCCTGGCGAACTGCTGATTGGGATTTGAGCGAGCCGACTCATCAGCAGCGTCGCCCCGCCCCTACAACTCGGAACCCGGAACGCGGAACCCGGAACCCAAAGTCAGCTTAACTGCCTGAGCAGCTTCCGTGCGCGGCCGACCCACATCCGGTCGCGCCGGCGCTGGAAAGCCGGTGAATGCGGCTCGTCGTTCAACACCTCGCAGACTTCGGCCAGCGCCTCGTCCTTTTTGCCTTTCGCAAAGAGCAGTTCCGCGAGCTGCACGCGGGCGCGGGCGTAGTTGTGGTGCTGGGTCACGTACTTCCAGATGTCGATGGCCGCGTCGACCCCGCCCAGAGCCATGTGCGTTTCCGCCAGCGCCATCATCGAATAGCCGTAGTCGTGCTTGGGGTTTTCGCTCACGACGCCATGGAGCAGCGGCAGCGCCTCTTTCGGCTTCTTCTGGCGAAGCAGGCACTGGCCGAAATGCGCCCGGGTGTCGATGTCCTGCGGGTCGCGCTCCATCGCGGCGCGGTAGCTGGCCTCGGCCTTGTCGAGCTTGCCCTGCTGAAAAAAGATGTCGCCTAGTTGTGAGTGATGATGCGGCTTGTCCAGGTGATGAATCTGCGCCTGAAGCTCCTTGATGCGGCGCCGGTCCACCGCGCCGGGTAGCTCGAAGCCGCGCGTGAGCGAACCGGCCCCGCGATACATGTTGAAGTAATACCAGAGCGTACCAATGCCGGGAAACGCCATGATGATGACGACCCAGAGCCATTCCTTGTTGCGAATCGCGTCCACGATCATCCAGACCTGAATGACCAGAAATGCCAGCATCAACGGAGAACTGATCAGGAAATAGATGAGGTTCTGCCCGAAGCTCGCCTCGTACTCAGTTTCCATGAAACTGGACTCTAATTTGACCCCCGGCCTGGACGCACGCCAAAAACTCACGCGCCCGGCCCGGCCCTTCGAGCACCACGATGTATTTCGCAGGGGGACGAGCCAGGTAGCCCTCACCCCTCACCCCAACCCTCTCCCCTCAAAGGGGAGAGGGCCGGGGTGAGAGGTGAGACCGTGGCCTAACAGCCCGTTCAAAAACTCCAGGTGGGGTTGTAGCGGCGGTCTGTGACCGCCTAAATCGGGCCAGAATGTGCAGCTTGTTCGGCGCTCACAGAGCGCCGCTACAGTTTTTGAACGGGCTGCTAAACGTGCCCTGAAACAAAGCAAGATGTGCGCCGGCCCTTCGGCGAGCGGGCTTTTCCATTGAGCCGCCAGCGCGCGCCGCTTTACGCTGGCCCGCATGAACGTCTTCGTCACCGGCGGCGCGGGTTACATCGGATCGATATGCGTCGAGCAACTGCTGGACGCCGGCCACGCCGTCACGGTGTACGATAATTTGTCTGAAGGCCATCGCGCGGCGGTCGACGCCCGCGCCGCGTTCGTCCACGGCTGCTTGAGCGACACAAGCGCCCTGGCCGCCTCGCTGAAGCAATCGCGCCCGGAGGCCATCGTTCACTTTGCCGCCAATGCACTCGTCGGCGAGTCGATGACGAATCCTGGAAAATATTTCGGCAACAATGTCGGCAACGGCGTCAAGCTGCTCGAAGCCGCCGTGGCCGCGGGCGTGAAGAAGTTCGTCTTCAGCTCGACGTGCGCCACCTACGGCCCGCCCGAAAGGGTGCCCATCACGGAAGACGAGCCGCAAAAGCCGATCAATCCCTACGGGGAATCGAAGCTGATGTTCGAGCGCATCCTCGGTTGGTATGAACAGGTTCACGAGCTGGAGTTCGTTGCCTTCCGGTACTTCAACGCCGCCGGCGCGACCGCAAAGTTTGGCGAGCACCACCGCATTGAGACGCACTTGATCCCGAACGTCCTCAAGGTGGCTCTCGGCCAGGCCGCGCAGTGCGAGATTTACGGCGCGGACTACCCGACTCCCGACGGCACTTGCATCCGCGACTACATCCATATTGTCGATCTGGCCCAGGCGCACATCCTGGCGCTGGCGCCAGGCCGGCGTGGATTCTTCAATCTCGGCAATGGCGGCGGGTACTCCGTGCGTGAAGTCATCCGCGCGTGCGAAACGATTTCCGGCCGAAAAATTCCCGCCGTCGAGAGGCCGCGCCGCCCCGGCGATCCGCCGCGCTTGATCGCCGCCGCCGACAAGGCGCGGCGCGAGCTGGGCTGGCAGCCGCGCTTTCCGAAACTCGACGCCATCGTCGCCTCCGCCTGGGATTGGCACCGGCGAAATCCGGCGGGCTACACGGGTTGAAGGCCTGTGCCTGGAGCGGTAGCGCAGGCTGCCAAGCCTGCCGTATCGCGGGTTGCCAACCCGCGAACCGGCGAACGGAACCGGACGTCGGTTGGCCTGGAAGGCATTCGCCGACTGGCAGTCGGCGAAACAGCAGACCGGGCTGTCTGCGCTACCCACGCCACGCGCTGAAGCGCGACTCGACGCGTTCCAGATTCGAGAACTCTCGTGAAATCATCGGCAGATCCGCCAGCAACTCGTCGTGCGCCGGCACTTCGCCCCAGGCAGAAACGGTGAAGACCTCCATCGCGTGCGGCGTCGCCAGGTCCAACTCGCGGCTCTTTCGGCTGAACCGCGCGCGGAGCGTCTTCGCCCAATCGGCGGGCGTCTTTGGCGGGTCCATGTGGTGCCGGCCCACCCAGGGGAGCCACTCGACGACTTGCGATTGATGGGCCCAGGTCATCTCGCAAAGGAGCGGGAAGACTTCCTCCACGTCCACCGCGAGATCGAACGAGTTCGCGCCGGACATGTATGCGTCGTAAACGTGAAGTATGACCGGCGTTCTGCGCGGCGCAGAGCGCGCCTCGTCAGCGGAATATTCGGGCGTGAACGCGTGCGGCACATTGACCATATAGGCGACGCGGCGTATCGCCTCGGCGACGGTGAGATGATCGTTGTGCACGCCCGCCAGTGGTTCGCCCGGCAGCGGAGGGCAGAATAGATAATCCGGCTCGAAGTCGCGGATGGCCTTCCAAAGCGCGGCGAGGAGGTCGGGCGTCACTTGCAGACACGCTTCACGCGGCACTTCGCCGTTGGGCAAACGGAGCAACTCCCACTGGTATCCGCCCAACCGCGCCGAGGCGTCCTGCTCGGCGATGCGGATGCGCCCCGTCTCTTCGCGCGTGAGCACGTGATGCCCCGCCTTGCCGTCCGTGCACACGATAACCTTCGCTTGAAACGCGCCGCCAAGCCGGCGACGCAGCAGCTCGAACGTTCCCGCGGCCGTGAACTCGTAATCATCGAAGTGGGCGTGAACGAACAGGGCTTTCATTATCGTGAGGATGGCCGGCGTGGCATGGGTCGGGAAGGCTAAACAGATTGTTGAGTTGAAACGTTGAATCGTTAAATCGTTAAATCGTTAAATCGTTGAATCGTTTCCACCTGCTCCTGGCCCCGACGGTTCAACCCTTCCACGCTTCCACGATTCAACGATTCAACGTTTTAACCCATTTAACGATTTCTTCGTCCGCGCTACCCTACTCCCATGCAATTTACAATTGTGCTCGGCATCATGTCCGGCACCAGCATCGACGGCGTGGACTTCGCATTGTGCGCGATTTCGGACGCGCGGCTGAAACTGCGCGCGCTCTGGAGCGTGAAGTTTCCGCGCGCGTTGCGGGCGCGGCTGCACGCGGCGGCGCGGGGCGAGGCGACGAGCTGGGAGCTGGCGCAGTTGCATCACGACATTGGGCGTTTCTACGCGGCGCACGCCAAGCCGCCGAAAGGCGCGCCCCGTCCCCAACTCGCGGGCTTGCACGGGCAGACGGTTTTCCACAATCCCGACCCCAGGGCGCCCGCGACGCTGCAAATTGGCGAGCCCGCCTATCTGGCCGAGACGCTGCATGTGCCCGTCGTGAGCAACTTTCGCGCGGCGGACCTCGCGGCCGGCGGACAGGGCGCGCCGCTGGCCACGGCGTTTCACGTCCGGGTGTTTGCAGAGCGCGGCCGGCACGTCTGCGTGAACAATCTGGGCGGCATCAGCAACGTCACCTCGATCGACTGGCGGCGCGGCGCGAAGCCAATGGTTCTCGCGTTCGACACCGGCCCGGCGAATGTGCTGATCGATCTGGCGATGCGACACTTCATGGATGGCCGGCAAGCCATGGACCGCAATGGCGCGTGGGCGACCCGAGGCCGCGTTTGCGAACCGCTGCTGGCCGAGTGGCTCGAACATCCGTTCCTCCGCCGGCCGCCGCCCAAGAGCACGGGCCGTGAATTGTTTGGTGAGGC
>DASTLJ010000100.1:0-3730 GCA_035715125.1 Verrucomicrobiia bacterium | reverse complement strand
ATGCCCGCCATCCACGTCGGGATGCGACACACCGCTGAACACCGAGAAATCGTTGCGATGCTCCTTGAGGACTTCGAGATAGGGGGACAGCGGGTAATCACGCCCGCTCTCCTTAGGGAAGAAATGTTCCGGCAACAAACCCAGGTTGTTGCAGATGGCAAACATCCGGCGCGGCTTTCCGCCCGGCGTGGCGCCGGCGGCAATCCGCTTGGCCGCCGCGGCAAACGCCGGCGTCATGGCGTCCAGCAGCGGCAGTGAAAGCAGAATGCCGGCGCTGCGCAAAAACTTTCGCCGCGAGAGCGCGGGGCGAGCGGTGACAAAGGGTCCGCTGCGGGTTTGGGTGAGGGATGTTTTCATAAGGAAGTTATCCGTAGTCAGTAATCAGTGGTCAGTAATCGGTAATCAGTGGCCGGAGTCGAGTGCATCCCTTACCAGGTAAGAAGGCGGTTCTTCGTGGAGGGTGTAGTCACGAGACGAGAACGTTTCCGCCTTGCGCATCATCGAGCCGAGCATTCGACCGATTTCTTCGCACAGGGCAAGCAGTCGCTTCGAATTTGCTCCATCAAGGTAGCCGCAGTCACCCGCCTCAATCAGCCAGTGCTGGGTTTCCATTTGCTCGCCGTCGGCGTCGGTGAGTTTGCTGATGAAATGTTTGGGATACAGCCGTTTCGCCAAAGCCTCGGCAATCTGTGCGCCAATCGCGCGCGACGCGCGGCGCAACTGATCGGTCAACGAGTACAATTCTTCCTTCGGAAATTTTTTCGAGAGCAGGAAGACTTCCTTGGCCAGCTCCCGCTGTCGTTTGTACACTTCCAAATCTTTGAAGTGTTTCACGTATTCAAGCTGCATTCCCATACTTATAAACTGATTACTGACGCTTGACCACTCATTACCGATCACTGATTACTGATTACTGATTACTGATTCCCGACCACTGATTACTTCATCAAAAACAATTCGCTCTGGACAATCTCATGGACCAGCGAGCGCACGCCGTAATGGCTGGGGCCGGCGCGTTGCAGGATTTGCTCGATTTGTTGGCGGTCGGCGAAGCGGATGGGGGCGCCGGTCGCATAGACCGCCAGTTGGCGGGCAAGATTGCGGGCGAGCCGCTTTTCGTCGGCGAGCAGCAGTTGTTTCAGCTCGCGAACGTCGCGGAACTTCCGTCCGTCCGGAAGTTCGCCGCTGGCATCGACAGGCAGGGCGTGGTGAAAGGCGAATTTCTGCCCGCTCTTGGCGATGCCCTTCTCCGGTTCGTCGTTGCCTTCCGCGCGATAGCGGTCGCGCCAACCGCCCATCACATCGAAGTTCTCCAGCGCGAATCCGGCTGGATCAATCTTCGCGTGGCACGCGTTGCAGGTTTCCAGGGTGCGATGCTTGTCGAGTTGCTGGCGGATGGTCACCGCGCCGCGAGTGTCTGGCTCAACGGCGGGCACGCTGGGGGGCGGGGGCGGCGGTTTCTGGCCGAGGATGCGTTCCATGATCCACGCGCCGCGAAGCACGGGCGAAGTCGTGGTGCCGTTGGCGGTGACCTTGAGCACGGCGGCCTGCGTCATCAGTCCGCCGCGCGGGCTGTCCTCGGGCAATGGCGTGCGGCACAAGGCCACACCCTGCACCGGCGGCAGGCCGTAGTGCGCAGCGAGACGCTCGTTGAGCATCGCGAAGTCCGAGGCGACGATGTTATGCGCCGGCAGATCCTCCCGCAGCAGTTCGGCGAAGAAAAGCTGTGTCTCCTCCAGCGCGGACTCGGTGAGCAAGTCGTCGAGGTAGTAGTCAGAATACAAGGTGGCGTCCGGAGCCGTGGCGACAATTTTTCGGAGATCGAGCCAGTAATCCAGAAAGGCATCGATGAACCGTCGCGCTTTCGGGTCGGCCAACAGCCGGTCCGTCTGCGCGCGCAACACGTCGGGTCGGTGCAGTTCATTCCTTTCCGCGCAGCGGCGGAGCTCATCGTCTGGCGGGGAGTTCCAGAGGAAGAACGCCAGGCGCGAGGCCAGCGCGGAGTCATCCAGCCGCCCCGGCTTCTCCTCCAGGCAAACAAACTCCGGCGAACAGAGCACAGCCGTGTAGGCGGCGATCATTGCGTCAGTGAAGTTGTTTCCCTTTTTCAACGCGCTGCGAACGACGGGCAGGAAGCGTTTCAACTCCGCGTCGTCCGTCGGGTGTCGATAGGCCTGCCGGATGAACTCCCGAAGCAGCCGTTCGGCGTCGGCCATCGGATTCTTTGAAATCACTTCCACGCCGGGCGGTGGCTTAAATCGCCGCTCGCCGAATCGGTTGGTTTCGCCCGGCTTCGCCTCGGTCGCCGTCAGCTTGCGATTCACCATCGGCAGGTCGCCGAAGAGGAGCTTGTGCCCGGCAGTGGGCCACTGGTCGTAAATCGGGCCCTCGACTTCGAGCCAGCGGAAGACCACGCCAGGCTGGCCGTCTTTTTCCGCCAGCGGATTTTGCCAGCGGCCCGCGCCGGGCCGGGAGCGGAACAGCCGTCCGGCGTCGGGCCGAATCATTTCGCCGGCGAGCAGCCACGCGTTGATTTCGTGGATTTGCGGCTCCGGGGTGATGTCGAATTTGCCGAGCCAGCGCAGCAACTGCGGCGGCGTCTCCGAATAAATCACCACCGGCTCGTCGCGACGGCCGCACGATATGTCGTCGAGATTCGGGATAAACCATTTGTTGCTTTCGCCCGGTCCGACCCATACGGAATAGGCGTTGAAACGGAGCTTGTAGCGGCCAGCGACTGGCGCCTTGAACTGGTTGAACTTCGGCTCGATCGGCTCGTAGGCGCTGGCCACCACGCCCACGCCTTCCAATTCGCGCAACTCGGCGTTGGTGCTGGTGATCGGCGCTTTTCCGGCGCGCACGTCGGGCTGTCCTTCAAAGCCGAGCACCGGGAACGTGGCGCGTTCGGGCGCGGTGTTGAAAACGGAGAACTTCATCGGACCCGTGTAGCTGCGCTGATCGCGCGCGTAGTAGCGCTTCACCTTCGGCTGGGGCGGCTCGACCTGCGTCGCCATCGCCTGGCGCAGCGCGTAATCCGCCGCGCCGAGATAGCGCGCCATCTGGACATGCGACACGTCGAGCGCATCGCCGATCTTGTTGAAGCGATCCGCCTCGCCATCCTCCGGCAGCGAGTTGCGCACCTGCAGCCACGGCGCGTGGAGCAGGTCGCGCAGCGCGTTCTCGTACTCGTAACGGTTGAGCCGTCGCTGCGTCGCCCGGCCTTCCTTCGCAAAGCGCGCCCGTTCCGCCTCGGTCAACGCGGACGCCAGTGACCTGGTAAAGGCCTCCGCTTCCGCCGGCTCAGGCCGCGCCTTCTTCTTCTTCGGCGGCATCTCGCCGTTGCTGACGCGGTCGTGCACCAGCACCCAGCGAGAAAAGTTCGTGGAGTTGGCGGGGTCGAACTTCAGCGCGGTCAAATCCAGCCCGCCTTTCTTCGTGTCCGCGTCGTGACACTCGAGGCAATGCTTTTCGACGAACTGCCGGCTCGCGCGCGGCAAGTCGCCACACATCACCGGTCCCGCGACGGCGCAAAGCAGGCTGAACCGGAGGGATGCCTTCATGCCATGGAAGCGTCGCACATTCACAAGACTGTTGCCATTCAATTCCCGGCCCGGCGCAAAGTCAACGCAAGGGTGTGATCCAAGGTGCGGTCCGCGGACGGCGGGTCCGCGACCCACAGCGGGTTCCCGAAGGCGGACGCACGGGGAATAAGCAGGCGTTTTGGAGGATC
>DASTLJ010000099.1:0-10981 GCA_035715125.1 Verrucomicrobiia bacterium | reverse complement strand
GGCCAGGTATTGGAGAAGCCACGGGATGATGCGGTCATTGGGCGTGGCACGGGTGATGTCGGTGAAGCTGATGCAAACTTTGTGGGTAGGCTGGACGAGTAGACGCAGCGGCTGGGCGCCGATGGGTTGCTCGAGGGCGCGAAGGACGGCGGCTCGTTCGTCCGCCAAACCGGGGCGGTGCAACGGCTCAATGACGGTCGTGCGATCCTTGGGCAATTCCACCGGCAGATGCCCCTGCCCATAAGCCAGATTCACTTTCATGCAATGGCGAAAAGCGTAGACGGGCGAGCCAGCATCGCCAATACCGATATTGGGAGTAAACGGCTTGGCTGTGGTTGTCAGCCGCAGCGGTGGATCATGGCTGCGCCGATACCGAAGCCCAAGGTGAGGACCAACACTTTGCGAAATCCGCCCAGCCGCCCATCCGTGCGCGCGCTGAGCGCTGCAAGTTCGGCGTCGTTCAGGACGAACAGCGGCAGGGCGTCCAGGCCGGCCAGGGCCAGGGCCTCGGGCAATAGCGCCCGGTCGCCCGTCAGGCCGGCGTAGTTGTTGTTGCCCGGTGTGCCGTCGGCGTCCAAGCGAGTTGGAATCGCGAAGACGAGCGCTTGGGGCCGCTGGCTGCTTTCAGCCATAGCCAATTGGAGGCTCATCGCAATGAACTCGCGCAGGCGCCTGCGTTGCGCCGGCACTTGCGCGGGCGGCACCTGGTAAGCCTGAGGCAGCCGGATCCAGTCGCGCGCAAAGACCCATCGCCGGCCCGGTGCGGAGAGCTTGAATTGCGATTTGCCCAGGTCAGCCACCCAGCCGGACGGTGCGCGCACTCGGAGCAGATCGAAGCCGCCACGTTCGCCCGCGAAGAGCGCGTCTGCTCCGAAGAAGACCGGCCACGGCAGCCCGGCCAATTCGGCGCGCACGGGATGGCTTTCGGTGCGTCCGCCCGTCAGGAACGCCGCTTCAAATCCTGGCACGCCCGCCGGCGCAGGTTCATCGGGCCGGCCGGGGCGATGGCCCTCGTGCCAGCGTTCCAGCGCCCGGCGCAGCACGGAGGCGAATCGAGGGTCCTGGCTCCATTCCCACAAGGTGGCGCCATCCACTCGAACATCCGAGATTTCCAGCGGCACAATTTCGGGATGCCGGATGCGTTCAAGGTTGGAGTCTGGCTGCGGGTGCATCGGCGCCCAATCAAGCGAGGGCTTGCGCCCGGGACTCGCGCGGTGCGCAGGAGCCTCGGTCGCCCCGGCGAGGCTCGGTGTTGACGGCCACTCCGGGGGTGCCGATGTTGCCCAATTCCCAACCCTGCTGGCGAATGGCCTCGCCAAGGAAAACGTCATCGCCCAACTTGATCAGGCGCGGGTCGGGCCAGTCGAGGGCGCGGACGGCCGAAGTGCGGATAAGCCAGCAGCCACCGACGATGAAATCCCAACGGCCGTCGCCGCAGCCCCGATTTTCGAAATTGAATTCTCCCTTGCCGCCAGGGCGCCAGGAGGGCGGCGGCAATCCCCGATACCAGGGCGCGCTGCGGACAAAGCCGATCGGTTCCTCCAGATCGGTAAACTCCTCTCGAGTATTGCACCGGCAAAGCTGACCCCACATCACGTTCGAATCGGCAGCCGCAAGGGCCGGCTTGAGCCAACGGGACAACGCGCCAGGCTCGTTGATATAGGAGTCATCGTCGAACCACCAGATAAGCTCCGTGTGCACCGTTTGGAAAATGCGCCGCATCATCGGGCACTTGTTGAGGTTCGTTTCGCTGACGATAAGCCGATCGATCTCCCCGGCTCTTCGGCGCGCGTCGAGGTCCGCGCGGGTTGCTTCGCCAACGGCGTTGGCGCCGACCGCCAGTTGGAATTCGGAGCGCGGGCAATGGGTGCGAATGGAATCCAGCACCCTGGCCACAAGCCGCGGGTGGTCGCCGTAGGTGAGCACGCAAATGGTGACGTTGGACATAGCGGATCGGACAGCCGGGCGGAACTGAGTCGAATGCCACGACGGGCGTGACGCGGCAGCGCCCCGGAAGTTTGGCATGCAATTCAGAGTAATGGCGACAATGGACGGGCCAGCACGATCATTTCGGTTTCCAGCCTCGAAGCGGAACAACCGCTCAAGGCTCAAGTGTGATTGCGATCAAGAACGGGTCCGCCATTGTCAGCGCGGAAACGAAGTGGATCGAAGCGATCTCCTCATCTTCATGCGGGTTTTGCCATTGCTGAAGGTAGAGGCGAAGGGTCTGTCCCCTGGCGTCGCTGGCATGCTTGGGGCCTTCCCAGGCGACCGTCGCGCTGCCGGTCAGCGGCCGTTTGGGATCAAACTTCCAGCTAATCACGTCCTTCCCATAGACGATCGGAATCGGCAGGCTCCGGCCGTTCGAGTAATTGACTTCGTAGCGTCCGATCACCGTGCCGGGCGGCGCCTCAGCCACACAACCATGAAGGAAATGGATATGCCGGCACTTCTGTTGAACGGCCATGCTTTCCACGCTTTCGGGAAATGCCGCCTGCCAAGGGTTCCCTCTGCCCTTTAACGGAATGACACCGCGCAGATCGAAGGAAACTCCGACCAGTGGGAGTGTGCCAATGCCCTGAGGCAGAGTGGCCAGGCTGGCGTCCGCGCGGTTCTTGAAGACCCATGGGGACGACAGTGGCGCCATGAAGTAGTTGCTGAGGTCCAACAGGCAGGCCGGCGCGTCGGGGTCTCGCGAGGGAATGGGCAGGAAAGTCCGGCCAGGGCACAGTGCATAGTCCTTGAAAATCTCTATGGGGGCCAGTTCGTCACTGGTAACTTCGTACGTAACGTTCCCCTCCCAGTCCTTACCCCAATTTTCGCAGAACTCACCTCCGAACGACAGGTTAACCGTCTGCCGATGCGCAAAGCACCTTAGAATCGGCACTTTGGTTCCGAGTGTTCCGAGCCGCGTCATCTGGCGTTGCTTGAACTCCCGGACCGTGCTCGAGAAGCCCGCCCACAGCGGGTACTCCTTGACACTAAACTCGTAGGTATAGGAGATCGGCAGCACCGGATTCCAGAAAACCTCCTCACTCAGCCTCTCCCGCCACGACTGGAAATCGCCTTTTTGAAGCACGGCCGGACAGATGAAAGTCCTGGGGTCTTTCAGGAACTCCGGGTGCAGGTCAAAAAGCCATTCCGGCAGGTGCCCATCGAACTTGCCGCGGTACTGCTCGATGGCCTCGAAGATTTTGTTTAGGTTCGCCTTACAGGCCAGGACCTCCTTCGACTCTTCCTCCGACCCACCAGCCGCCCGCTCGTCATTGGCGCCGGCCCAGGCCGGGCCAATGACGAGGAACGCGCCCAGCGCGCCATACATGGCCTTACGCCACCTGGTGTTCGAAACGGTATCCATGCGCCGTGGTAATCACCGCAGGCCGCCGGGGCCTCAGGGCACCGTGACCGTGGAGGAACTGTGATAGGGATTCTTCCATTTGAGTTCGATGCGCAGACTGACAATGAAGCCCTCGTTGGTCACCACGGGAAAGATTCTCGAGTAACTCAGCGCTTTCGCATAGGGCGAAGTCCCCCCCAGCCCCAGGCTGACCACATACGCGTTGAACTCCGCAACCGCGGCGGCGTAATCAGCGGCTTTGGCCGGATTCTCGTTCTGAGCTTCCAAGGCCTCGTTGATCTTTTCCAGGAGGTTGCGCGTATCATGCAGGATGTCCGTGAAGATCGCGTGCAGGTACTTGTGGGCCTCCGGGATCTCGACCCCCGCGAGATCCGTGTGGACGATCGAGCCGTCAGGATTGATTTTGACCTTCGTTGTGGTCTTGAGCGGCCAGGTGATTTCCGGAGGCACGGGCGCGGGCGGCTGATCCTTCGGTTTGCCATCTGGAAGTTTTCCCCCGAGGCGGTTTCGACCTGGATAAAAGAAGAGATCTCTGTAGGCGTCGTAACTCTTGCCCGTGGGGTCGGCAATAGGCTTGGCGTAAGTCACCTTATCCTTCCCGTTAAGGTCATCGTGGATGTCGTTTTTGGCGTTGAGATGTTTGCCATCTTTGTTGTCGTAAACATCCCGGTAATTCACTACGTCTTTAGCGAGTTTGGTGGAAGCTGCGTTAGGCTCGATTAGCATACTGTTTTCTCCTTTGTGGTTTGTTTTTTGCGTTGTGTTGGTTCGGGTCTCTTCCGAAAGCAGTGCCGGGCTGGCGCCGTCGAGGGGCGCCCAAGCTCGACCAGACCCCCGTGAGGCGTTCCTCCGGTCGCAGGAAGGGCGCAATGGCTTTCCAGGCGCCTGCCGGGAGCCAGGCCGCCTGGCCCCCTGCGAAATAATATTCGATGCGGTCGATGACTTGCTCGGGCGTAATGAGGTCCATGCAGTGCGCAAGGCCGTCAACGACGTCCAGGCACAGGTGCTGTGGGGAATCTTTCTCATCGCCGTCACCCAGCGGCACGGTGCGTGAACGCCAGCAGGCCCCCTCGGCACAGCAAGGCAGGGCGCCGACGGTGTGGATGAACTGGTGCGCGGGATAAGCCTCCCAGTGCGGCGGCTCTCGGCCCCCTGCCACCACAACGCAAGCCCGGGACCTGGCGCGATCCGGACGGCATTCCACCGCCGCGGCAAGGTGCATGTGGAAGGTCACCGGGCAGAGGACGCCCTGGGCGTGATAGGTCAAACGGACCAGGTCCCGCAAGCCGGTCTTGTTGCGGAGATCCAGGACGTTGAACAACCGGGGGTGGTAATCGTCGGCCTTGCCCACCTGCACGAACAGAATTCTGCCGCGAAAGTGGTCCACGACCGCCTGCCAGCGGCGGAAGTGCCACCACTTGAGGGTGAAGTCGAATTTGCCGCCGGCCACAATGATCCAGTAGGGCAACTCCTGGCCCGTCAATTCCTGGACGAGCGAAGCCGCCGTCTTCTCCTCGGCCGAGAGGTGGATATCGCCGCTGAACCGGGACGGCTTGATTTTCACCGCCAGTTGGTCGTTCAGGAACTCAATGAAACCGTGCAGGAAATGTTGCCCGCTCCGATTCGAGGCGTGGATGAGCGGGTATTCGCAGGGCACCGACTCGACTCCGGGACGGTCCGTGCACAGCGGCGTGAGATGGGGATTGTTTTGCCAGAGTTCCGCGCAGGACGTGCGAACGTCGGTCACAAACCCGCCTGGATGACTGCGATGCAGGTCCCGCACGGCCGCCGTGAGCATCAGGATGTCACCCGGTGCCTGGTAGTTGGACAGAATCAGTTTTCGCACAAGCGTCATCGGTGAGTGTTTTCAGACCCGTCCACATCGGGAAAAGTCAGGTCTTCCACCCTCACTCCGGGCGGTAACGGGATCGAAAGGAAGGTCGAGGAAACGATCTGTTGGGAGCGGGGATTGCCGGCCGCGTTGATGTGGCCGAAAGTGAACCGAACATCCCGTGTGATTCCGTCCCGCATCACCGGCTCGGCAATCACGCCGCGAGGCGCATTTCGGTCCTCCAACTCGTCCCGCCGTCGAAGCGCGATTTCCAGGCCTTGAAGGGCGGTTCTTTCCGCAGGATTCCCCGAGCGATACCCGGGCGCCTGACGGACGCGCTGGAGTTCGGTGGCTCGGGCGTTGATGTCGTAGTAGGCAGCGAGGAATTCCAGCACCACGCTCTGGCTCGCCACGGCGGCCGGGAGGCCTCCGCCGTTGGCCGTCGGGTAGAGCACAGGCACAAAGCCACGGGCCTTTCTCGGATCGCGCGGGAGGGTGGGTTCCGGTATGGGTGGAGTGTTCATGTGTGTTCAATCCGGCAGGCTCGTCGGCCTGACCGTCGACTGCTCTATCTCCCGCCACCGCTTCGGCGCGGCGAGGTCGCGTGCCTCCGATTCAAAGACCACGCGGAGCGGACGTTCCGGCAGGCGCTCGAAGCGGGGCATGGCTCCCGCCAGATCCATCTCGGCCAGCTTCTGCCTGATCCTGGCCAAATCCCATACCTGGACCGTCTGGTCCTTGGCAGCGGCTGCCAGGCGGCTGCCGTCTGGGTTGAATGCGAGGGCATGCACGGACACCCGGTCCGGACTCTTCAACCGGGCCAGCGCGCGAGCAAAGCCGGTTGCCGCCTCGTCCAATTCGAACAAATGGATGACCGCCGCGCTGGCGGCGATCGCAAGCAGGGTCCTGCCTTCTGGCTCGGCTCGGACCAGGGCGAGGGGGCCTTGCGCGTCGTCGGGAAAGTCTTCGAACTCAACCTGCCGTGCCTCCCAGGTCCCGGTCTTGAAGAGCCGGCACGCTTTGTCCCAACAACACACCAGGAACTTTCCGTCCGGAGTGAACGCGAAATGGGGGCCTCCGGGGAGGGTTGTAATGGGCTGCGAATTCGTATGCGCCGTATCGAGCGCCCACACTTGAATCTGGTTTTGGTCGCTGCTCCAGGTCGCCAGCCATTGGCCATCCGGACTGAGCTCCATTGCTTGGAAGTTTCCTCGCATCGGCAGCATGGAAGTCGCTTGTCGGTCATCCAAATCGACACAATGAATGTGATCAGCGTGAACGACCGCTGCCAACTTCCTACGCTCGGCCAGCGTGCAGAGCCCCAGCCCGTCTGTCAAGTCAAGACTTTTCGAATGGCCGAACGTGAAAGACTCGGCTTCGGAGGGCACGAGTTGCTTGCGCGGCCAACGGTGAAGCCCGTCCGGCGTGCTCACGAACAGATCGCCCCGGCTGGGATGGGTGAACACCGATTTGATTGAGCGGACGTTGAGGGTGTAAAGCGTCCTCCCCGTCGCAGTGTCCCAGAAAAACGCACCGACGTCGTTGGCGGCGATCAGCACGCGGCCTTCCGGACTGAATGACAGGCCGTTGAATGGGAAGTTGAACTCGGTCGGTGCCCTGAACACCTGATACTCCGTGCCGCCCTGGATTCGCCAAAGCTGTGGGCCGAGCTCGACCGTAGCGTGACCGACCAGCCCATCCTCGCTGAAACACAAGCGGCCCGAGGGCGCGGCGCCGAGCGGCTGCGTCACCGGCCGGCCTGTGGCCAGCGTCCAAAGTCTCAGCGTTTCGTAGGGTCCCAGCGAAGCCAGCAGCGTTCCCTGTGGATTGAAGGCTAACTGGTCGATGGCGCCGGAGAGCGACCGCGCCAGTTCGTGACGCCAGGAGAATTGGAGGTCCCAGACAAACAGATCGTGCGCTTCGGAGGCCGCGGCCAGGTGGTTGCCATCCGACGACCAGGCCAAGGCGCGAACCGGGCTGGGGTAAACCAGTTCCTTAAAGGTTTTATCGGAGATTCTCCAAATGCGCACATGGGTGCTGTTCGCACTGGACTCCGCCAGTCGTTCGCCGGATGGGTCCAGCCGAACGCACGCCGATATCCGGCTCAACCCCGTACGCTCCTCCCGTCTCAACGTCGCCAAAGTTCCTCCCTCTCTCAGCGAGACAACCTCGATCGCGCCGTGCGAGAACCCCATAGCCGCTTTGGAACTGTCCGCGCTGAAATCCACTGCGTTGGGCTGAAGCTGATTCGTCCAGCTCAATAACGTCTTCCCGGCCTGCACGTCCCAGAGAACAAATCGAGCCAAGCTTTCATCGACATATTGTGCCGCTGCGAACCGAGCGTCCGGACTCAGCGCGATCCAGGAGACCGGGAGGCCGGTCGGCGGCAGAACTACGGCGGACCGTTCTTCTCCGATCCCGGCCAGCCAAATCGCGCCGCCCGAGTCGCTCCAGGCGTGGTGGGTCAGGGACGGGTTGAGCGCGGCGGCAGTCGTGCCCGGCGGATAGTTCCCGCGGCTGTCCTCCTTCTCCAAGTCTACCAGCGCCATGCAGGCGATGGCTTCGTTGCGCAGCGCGGCTTCATCGCGATAATCCTTCCGCGCCTCGCGCAGTGCCCGGAGGCTTTCCTCGCGCTGCCCGGCCGTGCCGCTGGCGCGGCGAGCCTGGGCCTCGGAGTACTTTGACTTCGCCAGCGCCTCGCTCTTCTGTCTGGCTTGGTTCGCGGCGATGATCACCATGACAACCATTGCCGCCACGACCAGGGCGGCGATGGCGGTGGTCCGGATGACACCGCGATTGAACGCCGCCCGTTGCCGGACCAGTTCGGCCTCCGGCATCTGGGCCCGCACCCACGCGCGGTCAAACACCCGCTCGTAAATCCGGTTCCGCGACACCAGCCGTCCCTCCTCCAGCCGCACAATGCCGGCGAGCCTCAACACGCTCACCAGCGGATCGCATTCGTCGTCCCGCACCGTCCGGCCCATCAAGACCTCGTCGTACAGGTGGAGCAAGCCCGCCCGTTCGACGTCGGCCCGAAGCAAGCGGCCGCGCACGAACAGCAGGTTGTCGTCCCGTTCCCGCGCCCGTTCGCCAAAGAACAGCTCTTCACAGAGCGAATCGACTTCGGCCGGTTTCCTGAGCGATTTGTCGGGCTGCTCGTTCAATTGCGCCGCCGCCAGGCACAAGCGCTGGGTCAGATACGGATGGCCGTGCGTCCAGAACAGCATGCGGGCCAGCATGTCGTCTGGAGGCAGCGCGCCAGGCGTTGGGCTGGCAAGCCCCGTAGTGAGGGCCTTGGCCTCGGAAGGAAGGAAGTCGCGCAGTTCGATTCGCCGGCCGATGTTGAAAGGCGTGATGCGCGTGTCGCGCACCAGGTCACTGGGCGTCGCCACGCCCAGCAGACAGAAAGTGAGCCGGCCCATTTCGGCGTCCTCGGTGCGCCGATTGTAACACTCACGGATGGCGGCGAAGAATTCATCCGTCGAGAAGGGAAGGCTGCGGACGATGTCGATTTCGTCGATGAACACGGCGTGCGGACCGGGCCTGCGAACGAGCGCCACGTCGCGAATCGTCGCAAAGAGCCTCTGGACAGGACTGAGCCGGAGGTGCCCTTGCCAGTGCTCTTCCATCTCCTCTTCCAGATCCAATTGGCGGCCAATTCGCACCAGGAGCCCGTCGTACCATTGTTCGGGCGTGAGGTTCTGGCCGACGGCCGTCAGGTCCAGCACCACGACGTGAGTCCTTTGCTCTCTCAATCGCGCGGCCGCGCGGACCATGAGCGAGCTTTTCCCCATCTGGCGGGAAGTCAGCACGTAACAAAACTCGCCCCGCCGCAACCCTTCGAGCAGGTCATGGTCGGCCTGCCGCTCGACGTAGCTGGGCGCGTCGTGGCGGAGGGTGCCGCCGGTGACGTAAAAGCTGGGCGTCGCGCCGCTCACTTCAGGTGGGTTTTGAGGTAATTGGCATAGATCTCGCAACGGATCTGGACCTCAGCCGGGGAGTCGCCTTTCACCACGCCGGCGCTCCGGAGCCGATAGAAGCTGGTTGTGGAGGGACACGGCCGGCCCAGCAAGACGCCGCGCACCACTTCGGCCAGTTCGGCATCCTTGGCCAGCATCACCAGAATGCGCCGGAGGTGATCGCCGAAGATCCCCTCGTCGCGATCCGCGCCCGCCAAGAGCTGGGCGAAGGCGACTTTGCCCTCCGCCAGTTCGTTCAGGGCGCGGCGCACCAGATACGGCTGGCCCCCCAGCAACGTGTACAGGCGTCGTACTTCGGAGGCTTCAAGCAGTGGTGAGTCATGGCGCCGGTTCAGGTCGGCCACCTGGTCGATCGTGAAGTCCTCGAGCGTCAGCCGGGTGCCGACGTTGAATGGCGACTGATTCACGTCCGTGATAAACAGGTGCGCCTCGGTGGCGTAGGCAATGGCCAGCGTGAGGCGCCACCACGGGCCCGCGGGGTCCGCCGCCCGCTCGTTGTGCCAGGATCGCAATAGCGCGAAAACCTCACCGCCAAAGGCGCAGGCGAACAGGCGATCGACCTCGTCAAGCCCCCAGAAGAGATGGCCGGAGATCTTGCCGAACACTTCACGGCGCAGGTAGTTCTCAAAGTTCGTGTTGGCCCCGCGGCGCTTGTCCCACACATCGACGGGAAACACATCCAGTTCAAGCTGGTCGGCCAGGAATTCACCCAGCGCGTGCAGAAACGGTTCGACGCCCTCCAGTTGGACTGCGTTGAGCTTCTGAAAGTCCGTCCAAACCACGTTGGCACCGGACTGGCGGGCCTGTTGCAAACCACGGGTCAGCAGCGACGTCTTGCCCATTTGCCGGGCGCCCTTCACCAGCACGATGCTGTCGCGGCGCGCAATGGCGGCCTGAAACTCGCGGTCGGTCGGCCGGACGACATAATACTCGGATTGTAGCGGGACGGCGCCGCCACCGGGTTCCAGCCCCGCACGAACCCTCGTTTCGGGCATTCTCTCTGAGGTCACCAGCGCGAAAAACAACGCTTCCACCATCCGCTCGTCGTCTTCGGGGCCGGCCCACTTAAAGCAGTGAATCGGATCGAGGATCGGGCCCAGAACGTCGGGGAGCGGGCCATCGTATTGGACGCGCACCGGCAGCAGGAGCGGCCGGCCGCTCTTCTGCCAGCTCTGATGGGCTGTTTCCACCTCGCAGGCAATCATCTCGCTGGCCACAGACGCGGCCGAAAGCAGCACAATGACCGCGTTGGCCTGACGAATTTCCGCCTCAATCGCCCGGGCCCAATCGACGCCCACTGTCAAGTGGCGATCCACGAACACGGCGCACTTGCACGCCGTCAGTTCCCGTTCCAGCAGATCGACAAGTTTACCGTCAGGTTGTGTGTTCGAACGGTAAAGAATCGCCACACGAAAGCCCTGCGGAAAGACGATCTCTGCGCCGTCGGCCTCAGAAGTGTCGTCATCAGTATCGGGATTGGGAACCACTTCGACCGGCGGGACGCGCGGTATTGACGCGTCCCGGACCGCCGACGTCAGCGCGGCGGACATGTCGGTAGCCGACTGGTACCGGCGCCGCGCTCGTCGGTCGCAAGCCTTGATGAAAATTGGGTTGAGCTTCATCACCTCCAGCACGGAGCCGGCGTCAAGACCGGTCGGCAGCTTGGGAAACGCGCCGGCAGGATGGCCGGTCGCCATCTCGTAAAGGACCTTACCCAGGCTGAAGATGTCGGCCGTGGGGCTTCCAGGGCCTTCATCAGGGATGTAGGGGGTGGTGCCCACATTGCTGGCCCCCTCGCCGATGGATGTCACG
>DASTLJ010000098.1:0-8063 GCA_035715125.1 Verrucomicrobiia bacterium | reverse complement strand
CAGCGCCTTTTGTCCCGGATTGAACCCGGCGATAATGGCGGCGCCGACGAGGGGCGTCATCGTCAATGCCGTCAGCCAGCCATTCATGGCTGCGAGGCCGGCCGATGTGCCGGTGGAACCACGGGCTTTATAGACAGGAAGCGCGGCTGGCATGTCCAGCCGAAAGAAAGAAACCGGAATGAAGCGGGCGCAACACCCTGTTGAAACCGTTGAAACGGTTCCGACCCCGTCGGACACGCTTACACCCCGCTAAAACGGGGTGCTAATGAGAGGAAGTGCGCTGCAATAAACTGCGGTGCACCTGAACGAAGGCAACACCACGTCGCCGTCAATCCAACTTCGTCCATCGACATCGCCTCACCACCCGCATTGGCGGCCTTTGTTCTGCTCTTCCAGCCACGCCATCAACGGCTGGAAATACGCGATCAGGGCCGAGCCATCCATCTTGCGAGTTCCGGTGAAGGCTTCGAGGGCGTCGGGCCAGGGCTTCGACGAGCCGAGGGCCAACATCCTGTTCAAGCGGTCGCCCACCGCCTTGTTGCCGTAGAAGGAACATCGATGAAGCGGTCCCTTCCATCCCGCCTGTTCGGCCGCCGACTTGAAGAACTGGAACTGGAGAATGCGAGCCAGAAAATAGCGGGCATACGGCGTGTTGCCGGGAATGTGATACTTGGCGCCGGGATCAAAAGCCGTTGCCGGACGCTCCACGGGCGGCACAATTCCCTGGTAGCGCAGGCGCAGGGCATTCCATTCCGTCTCGAAACTGCCGGGCTTCGTCGATCCGCTGAAGACGCCCCAACGCCACTTGTCCATCAGCAGGCCGAAGGGCAGGAACGCCACCTTGTCCATCGCCTGCCTCAACAGCAGGCCGATATCCTTGTCCGCACTCGGCACCTTGGACGCGTCGAGCAGCCCAATCTGCACCAGATACTCCGGCGTGGTGGACAGCGCGATGAAGTCTCCGATTGCTTCATGGAATCCGTCATGGGCCCCGTTCAGGTAAAGAAAGGGCTGTTGGTCATAGGCGCGCTGATAATAGTTGTGGCCCAGCTCGTGGTGGATGGTCACGAAGTCGTCGGCATTGACCTTGATGCACATCTTGATCCTGAGATCGTCCTTGTTATCGATGTCCCACGCCGACGCATGGCAAACGACCTCGCGATCGCGCGGCTTCACGAATTGTGATCGTTCCCAAAAGCTGGCCGGCAGCGCCGGCAAACCGAGCGAGGTATAAAACCCCTCGCCGCTCTTCACCATCTTGATCGGATCGTAGCCCTTCGCAACGAGCAGGTCCGTGAGGTCATACCCAACGTCGCCGACGCCCTTGGGCGCCGCGATATCGTAGATGTTGCCCCATTCCTGCGCCCACATGTTGCCAAGCAAATCGGCGCGAATCGGACCCGTCGCCGGCTGCACCGCGGCGCCATAATGTTCGTGAAGCCTGGCCCGCACATAACAGTGCAACTGGTCGTAAAGCGGTTTGACCTGCGCCCAAAGCCGGTCCATCTCGCGGGAGAATTCGTCGGCGGGCATGTCATAGCCCGACCGCCACAGCGCGCCTACGTCGCCGTAACCCAGTTCTTTCGCTCCTTCGTTGGCGATTTCGACCAGCCGAACATAATCGTTGCGCATCGGCGCGCCGACCTTGTCGTGCCAGCTCGTCCACATCTCCTTGAGCTTCGAGGGATCGCGCACCTTGCCCATCGCCTCTTCGATGTCGGAGCCGTTGATCGGCTTGCCCTCGAGCGTCCCCTTGCCCTTGCCATATTGCGATTGCAGGCGAGTGGCGATGACGCTCAGTTCGGCGGCTGCGCCCGGCTTCTCCGGCGCGGGCAGAACAATTCCCAGTTTCAGAAAATCGAGCTTCCGCCGCGTGTCAAACGACAATCCTTTGACGCCATCGAATTTGGCCGCGCCCTTGGCAAGCCGGACCCTCAATTCCGTGCCGCGGGCGCCGAACTCCGCGGCGATCGCGTCCGTGTCGTCGGTGATATAGGTGCTGTTAATCCAATCCGCGCGGCTGGCGAGCACCGAATGAGCCTCGAGCTCCTTCTCGGCCTGGGCAATGAAGGCATCGGCCTTGGCCGAGTCGTCCGATGCGGTTCGGCCGTCTGCCGGGATGGACAACGCCAGCACGACCGCCAGCGCAATGCGCGAAAACAAGTTCCTCATCGGGCGAGCCTATCCGCGCCGAATCCGCGCCGTCAAGTTGCGGAATGTCGCCTGCGGAATGTCGCCCTTTCCTGCTTGCGTGCGCGTCGGCTTTGCTGCAATTCATCAGTGACCGGCGATGCAGCCGTACCCCAAACATTACTGTGGCGTCTTCGGCATTTTCGGCCATCCGAATGCCGCGGAGCTGACGTACTACGGACTTTACGCGCTCCAGCATCGGGGGCAGGAGAGCGCCGGCATCGTGAGCTGCGACGGCAAACAGTTCCGCGTCCACAAGGGCATGGGGCTGGTGCCGCAGGTCTTCACGGGCGAAATCCTCCACAATCTGGTCGGCTCGATGGCCGTGGGGCACACGCGCTATTCGACGACCGGCTCGTCGCACGTGCGCAACGCGCAGCCCCTCACGGTGGACTGCGCGCGCGGCCAGATCGCCATCGCGCACAACGGCAACCTGACGAACGCGGCGCAGCTCCGCGAGGAGTTAGAGATGCGCGGGTCGATCTTCCAAACGACGGTCGACAGCGAGATCATCCTCCACTTGATGGCGCAGCCGAACTTGAACGGGCACGAGAACAATCTCATCGAGACCATCCGGCGCATCGAGGGGGCCTTCTCGCTGGTGGTGATGACCGAGAATGAGTTGATCGGAGTGCGCGACCCGTACGGGTTCCGCCCCCTGTGCATCGGAAAAGTGGATGACGCGTGGGTGCTGGCCAGCGAGACGTGCGCGCTGGATTTGATTCACGCTAAATTCGTCCGCGACGTGGAGCCGGGGGAGATTGTCATCATCAACAAGGATGGGTTGAAGTGCATCCAGGCCGCGCCGGAGCAGGCGCGGCGGGCGTTCTGCATTTTCGAGTACGTCTACTTCGCGCGGCCCGACAGCACGATCTCAGGGCGAAGCGTGTACAAGGTGCGCGTCGAGATGGGCCGCCAGCTCGCGCGCGAGAACCCGATGGAGGCGGACATTGTTGTGCCGGTGCCGGACAGCGGCAACACGGCGGCGCTGGGATACTCGATGGAGTCGGGCATCCCTTACGAGATGGCGTTCATCCGCAATCACTACGTGGGGCGGAGCTTTCTTCAGCCGACCCAGCTCATCCGCGACTTCAACGTGCGCGTGAAACTGAATCTCATCCCCGAACTGGTCCGGGGAAAGCGGGTCATCATCGTGGATGATTCGATCGTGCGCGGCACGACCTGCAAGGCGCGGGTGAACACGCTTAAGGAGGCGGGCGCGACGGAGGTCCATGTGCGGGTGAGTTGCCCGCCGCACAAAAACCCGTGCGTGTATGGGATCGATTTTCCCGACCGCAGCAAGTTGATGGCGGCCAATTACAGCATCGAGGAGATCTGCAAATACCTCAATGCCGACTCGCTGGCGTATCTTTCCAAAGCCGGCATGGTGGCGGCGACGGGCCTGCCCGCGGACGCCTTCTGCATGGCGTGCTACGACGGGGATTACCCGGTGCCCTTCGACCCGAAGCTGGAGAAACACATCATGGAACGCCGCCGGGCACGGGTCGAGGGACTGGGCGAAGCGCTGGCGAAGGACGAGAAGCAGATCAAGTTGCTGTGACGTGATGCGTGGTGCGTGGTGCGTGATGCGGCAAACTGCCGACCGTGCAAGAGGCGTCCCTCCCTGCTTCACGCACCACGCACCACGCATCACGTTTCACCCCCTTGCCTCCCCCCGTTCGACCAGCTACAACATCCCGAATCGCATGTGGCAGTTCGTCAAAGAGTTCCTCCAGTTCCTCCGGCAGGAGAAAAAGTGGTGGCTGGTGCCGCTCGTGGTGTTGCTGGTAATCCTGGTGGCGGTCATCGTCTTCACGGGCGGCTCCGTGCTCGCGCCGCTGATGTACCCGTTTCACTGAGTGGGTTGACCCGGCTATTTCAATTCCTTGAATGAAACACCCACAGTGTGTAGCCGCCGACGTGAGGAGGCGGACTCGTTCCCCCCGTTTGGTCCATCCGCCTATCCATGACGCCGGTAGGGCGAGGCTCCTGCCGAGCCGTAATCAAACCGGAAGTTTCGGCTCGGCAGGAGCCTCGCCCTACCGGGTCAAGATGAAGATGCCCGGCCACAGGCCGTCGTTTCTCCTCACGTCGGCGGCTACCGCGGCTATGAAATATCCGGGTTGAACGATGATCTTTCGCTACCTCTCGAACCTCTCAAACGGCCGGCTCATCCTGTGGTGCTACTTCATTTGGTACCTCGTGGTGCTCGTGCGTTATTTCGAGAAAAGCCTCGAGATGTGGCTGACCTCTCTCGGACTGTCGCTCATTATCGGCTTCGCGCTCTACGTCAGCACGGCCATGGCGGGGACGAAGCGCGTGACGCTTGATTTCTGGCAGACCTTCCGGCTGTTCCTGATGCCGTTTTGCGTCTCGAGCTTCGCGGCGCTGGTCAAAGGCCAGGGGTTTATCCTCATCTTCTCACCCAAGCCGGCGGAAATCGGGGTGGCCGTTGGATTGTGCGCGGCGCTTTGCGCAGCGGTGTGGTGGTTGAAATGGCGCGAGGCGAGCAAATAAAGGGGGGAGTTGTCCTATCTGAACCACTGACCAAAAACGACCGGGATCTCGCGGGCCATGCAGCGGAGACTGGCGCCGGCTTGACGCAGGCGCGCGTCCAGCGCCGGGACCGACTCCTCGGAAGCGAGCACGCTCTCGATCAATTCGCGTTGCTCCAGGAACCGTTCGCGATGCGGGTGCCGCTCATCGAGCCAGTGGGCCAGAAGCCGCCGGCGCATCTCCGGCAGGCGCCAGAGGCGGCGGCCGTATTCGAAGCGCGCCACGTCATCGTAAGAGGGGTAAGGCCCCCAGATGGCCGCTTCGGCGGCAAGAGTCGCGTCATCGCGCATGGTCTTAAGTTAGCAGGCCGACGCGTCTTGCCCAAGTCTCATGTGCACGGTCTCGCGGCTCATTGCGTTTGAGTTTGGGCACAAGCAAATCGGCGGCCGAAGGAACAGCGACGGACAGGTGGCCGTAAGTTTTTGTCGAAGCTCTGGCCTTCCAGTCTTCCCGAAACTCCCGCAGCGCGGCTTCGGGCATGAGGTTCACGTGCCAGCCGTGGGCGGCCTCGAACTCGCTGCCGATGATCGCTTCATAACAAAGCCGGGCCACTTCGTCTGAGTCGGTGATCGGGTCCACGTCCATGCTGTTTTCCGGCAGCGGCTCGGTGACGCCGCGCTGGAACGCGTGCCACAAGAGCGCCCCCGAACCAATGAGAATCATTTTGGCCGGCTGCGTCAGCCGGGCGCCCAATCCGACAAGCCAGTCCTCGACCTGATGAGGAAACTTAAGTTCGCGCCGGGGCATGGCTCAGAGGTGACTCGCGTGTTTGAATCACGGTGGCTCGCAGGAGTTGGACAGAAGGGTCGGTTGCTGTCAACGTGGGAGCCTCGAATATGAACCCTAACGGCTGTTCCGACTTATGCTCGGGCCTAAAGAGCTTCACTCGCGTCCCCGGGGAGGACAGGGCTGCGCTTGGTGTTTTGCTCGAATCCAAGTGAATCGCGATCAACAATTCACTGTAACGCGATGTCTCACCACGGTTTTGCTCGTGGTTTGTTTTGCCGAGCACGACCGGGCGGCTGGCGCCACGGCGACTCGACAGAAGACTGAGACGTTCGATCGCGACCCGCAATGGGACGGGAAGAACAACCGTCCCGGGCCAATTCAGCCGCCGGTTGTGTGGCAGGATTTCGGCTACAGCCCCACCCATCACGCCGGCAAGGCGCGAGGCGAGATCGGCGGGAGGGTGTCCCAATCGCTTCGGCCGGCTTGGTACGGCAAGGTGGTGCCGACGGCCACATTCGATCAACCGCTCAGCGTTTCCGGCAACCTGAGCGTGCTGGAGGCCCAATCGATCATGGGTTGGCACACTCAAGGCAACCTCTACGTCGGCTGGTTCAACGCAGACGAACATGACCCGATTTGGCGGCCCCGGAACTTTGTCGGATTCCGGTTGCAGTCCTTCAATGAACCGGACGGCGCGCTGGTGGAATTGACCTATGGCACGCGCGACTGGCAGGCCGGCGGGATGTTCGTCAACGCTGCGGGCGGCGGCCAGCAGCGCAACGTGCGCGAACTCGCCAGTTCGGCTCTGCTCCGAATTCCTCCCGACGGCTCGAAGCATCACTGGTCAGTCCGCTACGACCCTGCGGCTGCCAACGGCGCCGGGGAGATCCTCTTCACCTTCGACGGCGCCGAGACCCGGCTGTCGCTGCGCCCCGAACATCGCAAGGCCGGGGCGTCATTCAATCGCTTCGGCATCTTTCCGCCACGAATTCCGGGGCGTCACATCGTCGCCTACTTCGACGACATCATCATCAACGAGCAAATGGAAAACTTCGACAGCGACCCGCAGTGGGAAGGGATTGGCAATCGAGAACGGTATCCCGACCCTGCACAATATGGATCCAATGATTTCGGCTTCAGTCAGACCAGTCACGCGGGCGGCAAGGCCGGCGAGCTGGGCGGCCGGTTCTTCAGTTGCAATCCTGACGAGGACCCGTTCAAGGCCTATTACGGCGATCGTGTCGGCCGGCTGAGCTTCGAGCATCGCCTCAACGCGCGAGGCAAATTCGTGGCAAAGGAATTCTCCACCGATTCCAGCTTCGCCTTGGGCTGGTTTAACTCCAGGAAGCAGGGTTGGCCGCTGGAGAATTTCGTCGGCGTTTACTTCGACAGTCTTTCCTCCGAAGGACGGATCGTGGCTCCGATGTATGGAACTTCGCAAGGCAGCAAGCGCCAGGAAGGCGAGTATCTGATATTCCAGCCCGGCAAGCGGTACGACTGGACGCTGGACTACGATCCCGCCGCTGGCGACGGTCGCGGCGCAATCACGTTCAAGCTCGCCGGGTCGGCCGTGACCCTGCCCCTGAAGGACGGGGACAAGGCGAAGGGCGCAGTGCTGGATCGCTTCGGAGTCTTCAACCTGCAATGGGCGAACAGCAAATGGTGCGACGCTTATCTCGACAACCTGACGTATACCGTCAGCCTCGATGCCCCGTAAAAGACCCTCTTCGCGTTAGAACACCCAAGGCAGGAAACGGATCCGCCGCACGTAACCCCAATCGCTTTCGGTGATCAGGATGTTGCCCTCGTAATCCATCGTCACGCTGCGGCCTTCGCTGATGGCAGGCCAGGGTGTGTAATAGAACTGGCCGTCGCCCGAATGAGTGCTGCCGCGGTAGCCGTTGAGCAACAGGTGAACGATTCCCGCGGTGTCCATGTACCAAAGCTGGCACCCGTTGTGCGTCAGCAACAGAAAGCCGCCCGTGGGCACGGGCCAGATGCTGCGCACGCCATACAGTCCGGTCTGGAGCGCCGGATAGCCATCGCCGCCGCCGGTCGTTTGGCCGTTGCCCGCGATAACCGTCAGCCCGCCTGCGGGCGTGACGCGATACGCCAAGTTTGTGCCCCGGTCGCAAACCAGAATGTTACCGCTGGATTCCACGTAAAGCGGGCCCAGTTCGACGAAGCCCATCACGACAGTTTGCACGCCCAACGACGGCGTCCACTTTCGCAGCCGGGTGCCGGCGCAGAAGTAAGCGAGCGTTTCCGTCTCATTCACCCAAAGGCCGCGCCCGCCTGCCAGCGAACCGCCGCTGGTCGTCTGGAAAAGCGTCTGCATGATGCCGTTGGTGTTCACGCGCCGCACGCGGCCGTTCTCCGTGTCGAGCACGTAGACCGTGCCGTCGGCGCGCACGTACTCCCCGTTGGGGAGGTTCAACTGCAATGCCGTCGCCTCCGCCGGGCCTTCGCCATTGAACCCGCCGACATGCGTGCCGGCGAACGTGTGAATGTTTCCATCGGGCGTGACCTTCAGAATGGCGTGGCTGTTCTTGTCGGCGATGTAGATGTTGCCCGCGCGGTCGGCCTGC
>DASTLJ010000097.1:0-9665 GCA_035715125.1 Verrucomicrobiia bacterium | reverse complement strand
GCGGTTGGTCGCGCTCTCGAACTTCACGGCGGCCTGTTCCTTCTCGGTCGGCGGGCGGCAGAGGCAGCCCAGGTAAATTTCCTCGACGAGCTTCTTGTCGTCTTTCTCCGAATCCGCCAGCTTGGCGATGCGGCTGTTCGCCGAGTTGACGGCCTCGCTGATGGTATTTCCATTAACAAGGCTCAGGGCGTGCGAAAGGGTCATGTTGCTGGAGCGCTCGCACTCGCAGGCGCTCTGGCGTTTGGGGCGTCCGAAGAGGAGGAGAAAATCGTTGCCCGCCACCATGCCGTCGGGGATTTGCGCGGCGCGCATCCCGCTGGGCACGCCGGCGAAGCTGATCTTCGAGCCGGTGGCGGCGGCCAGCGCGTCCGCGAGTTGCTCGGCGCTGAGCCGACGCGGAAGGGCGTGCGAGAAGTTCACCGTGTCGTCCTCGTTCCATTTGTTCTTCACGATGGAAAGCTGGTAGGTGCGCGATTTGCAGATGGTCGCCATGAGCTTGCGCACATCGAAACCGCTGCTCACAAACTCCGCCGTCAGCGCGTCGAGCAACTCGGGATTGCTAGGCGGGTTGCTGGCGCGAATGTCATCCACGGGATCAATGATGCCCTTGCCCATGAAATAGCTCCACGTCCGGTTGGCCATCGACTTGGCGAAGAACGGATTGTCTTTCGACGTGAGCCACTCGACGAATGGCTCGCGTCGGTCGCCGTCGGCCGTCACCGCCCTGGCCTGGCCGACCGGGACCTTGGGGGCGACGACCTGCTCGGTCTTCAAGTGCTTCACCTCGCCGCCGTCGGGCTTGCGATAAACGACCTCCTCGGAGGTGATGTTGAGGGAGCCGCCGGCTTCGGCGAAAATCACGTCCTTGCCGACCTGCCCCTTTTTGACGCCGACCTGCGCGAAGTAGGCGCCCATCTCGTAATACTGGTTCTGGGTCCAGCGTTCGAAGGGATGGTCGTGGCATTTGTTGCAATTGAATCGCACGCCGAGGAAGGTCTGGCTCACGTCCTCGGTCATCTTGCCTGGCTCGCGCAGCACGCGGAGGTAATTCACCGCGGGGTTTTCCCAGGAGCTGCCTTGCGCCGTGAGGAGCGCGCGCACGAATTGGTCGTAAGGGGTGTTCCTGGCAAGCTGCTCGCGAATCCAGCCGCGATAGAGCCACACGCTCTTTTGCCCGAGGTTTTCGCTGTTGCACTGGAGCAGATCGGCCCACTTGTTGGCCCAGCATTCGAGGAAGTCCGCGCTGCCGATCAATTCGTCCACAAGCTTGTCACGCTTCTCGCGGCTGGACGTCTTGTCGTCGAGGAAGGCGCGAACCTTTTCCGGCTTGGGCGGCAGGCCGGTGAGATCCAGCGACACGCGCCGGAGGAACTCCGCATCGCTGGCCAGATCGCTGGGCAGAATCTTCATCTTGCGCAGCTTGGTGTTGACGTGCTTGTCGATGAAATTGTGCTCCGGCACATCGGTCCACTGGTAGCCCGAGCGGTCGCCCATGATGGTGAGCAGGGCCGTGCCGTAAAGCCCTTCGTAGCGCACGAGCAACGCCGCCTCGCCGCGCCGCAAGCCGCGCACGCGTCCGGCCTTGTCCACGTCGGTTACCTCGGTGTTGCTCACCGAGAAATGCGCCTCGCGCGTCACGTCGCGCGTCGAGCCATCGGCGTAGCTGGCGAGCACGAGGAATTGCTGCGCGCGGCCGGGCAAGTCCATCTCGATCTCGCGCGGAAGGATTTCCAGCTTCGTGGCCCGGCCATCTTTCAAGTCATCGAGCCTGGCGCCTTCGACAATCCATTGGCGGAGCAACTGGTGCTCGCGGGAACCGGGTTTGAGCGCCTGCTGGCCTTCGTGCGGGATTTCGCCCAACGGCTTGAGCAGCAGAATCGACTCCTCCACGTTCACGCGGTTGAAGCGCCGGCCGGACAAATCGTTGATGAGCGACTGGTAGTCGAACTGCGGGTCGTAGCCGCGCAGCGACAGTTTGAATCCGTTCTTGCCCTTGGCCGAGCCGTGGCAGGTGCCCGCGTTGCAGCCGGCTTTGGCCAGAATCGGCTGGATGTCGCGGACGAACCGCACGGGCGTCGGGTCCGCGCCTTCGACATTCACCGCGAGCTTCGCTTCCTTTCCGGCGGCCGAAACGAGGACCGCCGCCTCGCCCTTGGCCTTCGGACGCAGATAGCCTTTCTCGCCCACTTCGATGGAGGCGCCTTCGCTTTTGAAGCTGGCCTGCTCGGTCAAATCGACGCTTTGGCCGCCCTCAACGACGCCGAGCACGAGGACGCGACGCTCATCGCGGGCGTCTCGCAATGTGAGCGAGGCCGGTTCGAGCTTGAGCGACTGGATGGCAGGCAACGGCGGCGCGGGGGGCGCCGCGCCCGCTTTCTCGGCGGCCACGATTGGCGATGGACAAGAGAGGGCCGCCGCCGTTCCCACAACGGAGGCAAGAAAGTGAAAACGATTCGTTCGCATGTGCTTGCAACTAATGCAGACGCTCGGCAAAGCAGGCTCTATTCAGCCTCTTTCCGCCGTTGTGGGATGCTAGGCCGATCTGGCAAAAGAGGCAAGACGCGAATCCGACGAATTTGGGGCACCGGAGAGGCGATTTCAGCGGGGCCCAAGCCGGCGGCAGGCGTGCCAGGACAGCGCCCTGGTTTTCCGTCCGCAAAACTGCGGACTGCTTTCCGGAGCGACAAAGCGATAATCTTTGAATGTGAAGTACCAACATTAACTCCAAACCGAGAAAGGAAACCATTATGGCGACGTATCTCATGCTAGGCAAATACACCCCCGGCGGCATTGCTGGAGCTTCCCCGGCGCGCACCAAGGAAATCACCGATCTCATCACCCAGTGCGGCGGCAAAGTGGAGTCGATGTACGCGCTGACCGGCGACCAGGACCTGGCGTTCATGGTCGACTTTCCATCGACCGAGGAGGTGTTACGCGCCTCTTTCGAGCTGGCCAGGTCCACCGGCATTTCGTTCAACTCGAATGAGGCGGTGCCCGTGGCCCAGTTCGACCGAATCATCAGCACGGCGGGTGACGCGGCCAAAACCCCACGCCGCCAGGTCACGGTCCGGGCGTGATCACCTCATTGCCCGCCAGAAAAACCAGGTCGCGCTGAAAGACGGCGATTGCCAGGTCGCCTTTGGCATGCACGGCGGTCACTTCGCGCAGGATGGGCCCGGTCGCGTCGAGGTGGAAGAGAAGCTGATTGGGCCGGATCTCGACGCGCACCTCCCGCACGGCCTGATGGTGCGAGCGATCCAATGAGTCCGCCAGACGCAACAGCGCAGCGAGGCATTGGACAGTGCGCCGATTCCGCGAGTCGAGCGCACGAAACTCGTCGTGCGCCGTCTGGGGCATCGCCTTGCGGTGGTAACGGGCGACCTGGGCGATGAGTTCGACTTCGGGCGGCGAGAAGTGGACCCAGGGCCGTTCGCGGATCAAGCGGGCGGCCCTCTTGTGATGTCCTTCGGCCAGCGGGTCCTGGCCCTGGCCGATGTCATGAAGCCACGCGGCGGCTTCCAGGAGCACTCGCTCTCGCGAGCCGAGGCCGTGAAGATCGAGGAGTTGGTCGAAAAGTTGGGTGGCGAGCCGGGCGACGTGTTCGACGTGCACGGGCCGCAGTTCCAGCTCGCGCATGAATGCGAGCGCCTCGTCGCGGGCCGTGGTTTCACTCATGAGCAGCCCCCTCGATTCCCAAATCGCGCATCGGGGCTATGAACGGCGGCTGCTGGCACGGAGTCCCGGCTTTAGCCGGCTGGACGTCCTGCCGCCTCAAGGCGGGACTCCATGCAAGAGCCGGTTCATGGAGAGCGGGTTTCAATTTTTGTTCTCCAGCACGAGGGCAAACGTCACAGGCCGGTGAAACACCGCCGCGGCGAGGTCTGACTTTTTTGTCGCGGAAGCCACTTCGCGGCTGCACGGATGGCGGGTGTGCAGGCGCATGAGGAGCGTGTCCGGCAGGATTTCCACGCTGACACCGGCGACGTGGCGCTGGTGGCCGCGGTCGAGGCCATCGGCCAGGCGCAAGAGCGCGGCGAGTTGCTGGACCCGGAGGCGTTCGGCGGGCGACAGCGCGGCGAATTCCTCGTGCTCGAGATCCGGCGGGCTTTTGCGGTGATAGCGGGCCACCTGGGCCGTGAGCGTGACCGCCTCCTGATCGAAATGTTTCCAGCCATGCTCGCGAATGAGCCGGGCGGATTCGCGATGGTGTCCCGAGCCGTCGGGGGAAACGCACCAGCCGATGTCATGCAACAGCGAGGCCGCTTCGAGAATGAAGCGGTCCTGGTTGTCCAGGCCGTGGAGATCCTCCAGTCCGTCGAAGAGTTGAAGCGCGAGCGTGGCGACGTGCTGGACGTGGTGCGGCTCTTCCTCCAGCGCCTGCATGAGGGCCAGGACTTCTTCGCGCGCGGCGGGAAGGTTCATCGGGAATCGAGCAGCGCGCCAAAGCGCAAGCCGCGAGTGCTGACGTGCAACGCGCCAAAGCCGAAGTAGTTCATGACCGATTCATAAATGGCCACCCCCATGAGGATGACATCGGCGCGATTGGACGGCAGGCCGGGAATCCTTTTCCGCTCGGCGACCGGCAGGCTCCAGAGGTGGACCATGGTGTCGAGCACTTGCTGACGGGAAAGGCACGTGCTGTCGATGTCCTCGCGGCTGAAGTGCGGCATCTTCTTTTCCATGCGCGCCAGGATGGTCGTCGTGCCTCCGGTGCCTACGAGGGTCACGTTCTGGCGCGCGGCTTCGGTGAGAGTGGATTCCATCGCGGGGCCCACCTGGTGCTTCAAAAACTTCTGGATCCAGTCGCGACAGCCGGCCAGGTCCTGGAGGGACGGCGGATCCAGCGGGCGAAGCTTCTCGATCAGGCGCACGCTGCCGAGCGGGAAACTCTGCCGGAACGTGTGCCGGTCCTGATCCCCGAGGATGAATTCGGTGCTGCCACCGCCCACGTCCAGAATCAGCAGTGGCTTGCCGTGGAACCGCTCGTCGCTCGTGACGCCGCGGTACACCCATTCGGCCTCCTGCTCGCCGGAGATAATCTCGACGCGCAATCCGGAAGCGCGCCGGACGGCCGCGACCAAATCGTCCGGATTCTTCGCATCGCGGGCCGCGCTCGTGGCCAGCACGCGGATGGCCGAGGCATCCTGGTCGCGGGCGTAAGCGACGAATTTGGCGACCGCGCTGGCTGTTCGCTGGATGGTGACCGGCTGGAGGACCTGGGTGTCGTAAAAACCGGCTCCGAGGCGGGTCTGTTCGGATCGTTCGTCGACGGGCTGGATGAGACCGTCGCGAACGTCGCCCACCAACAGCTTGATGCTGTTGGTGCCAATGTCGATGACGGCGCCGCGTCGGCTGCTCACGCCAGGAAGCTTAACCAGCCGGTGGGCGGGAGGCAAACTGCCACTGTTGACACCGAGTGAGAACGCAAGCTTGCGCGGAACTTATCGCCCGATCACAATCGCGCCATGAGCGTCACCGAACTGCCCATCGCCATCGACCGTGAGATACTCGCGGCCTTCTGCCGTGAGCGGGGCATTCGCAAGTTGAGCCTGTTCGGGTCGGTCCTGCGGGAAGACTTCGACCCGGCGCGCAGCGATGTTGACGTACTGGCGGAGTTCGCGCCCGGCGCGCTGGACGGCGTTGGCCTGCGCTACTTCGGCTACGGCGAGGAACTCTCAGCCGTCCTCGGTCATAAAGTGGATTTCTGTTCCAAGCTGAACAAATACATTGCTGAAGCCGTTCGCCGCGAGGCCATGACGCTCTATGAGCAACCATGACCCGAAGGTGACCCTGCGGCAGATCACGGATTACGCCCGGCAGGCCCAAGCGATTTGCGCCGATAAGACGCTGCCGGCACTTATGGCCGACTGGCAGGCGTTGCTCGCCTTCGAACGGGCTCTGGAAATCCTCGGCGAAGCCGTCAAGCGGCTGCCGCCGGAGTTACTAGACCGCTACCCGGCCGTGCCGTGGCGGCTTGTGGCCGGAATGCGCGACCGCCTCAGTCACGGGTATGACGACATACGGCACGACGTCCTGTGGAACGCCGTGCAGCGCGACGTACCCGTGCTGCTCGACACGGTCGAACAGATGCTGCGCGACCTCGAATCCAACTCCGGCCCAACGTGAAGAAACACGCCAGCCAAAGTGTAGCACAGGCCGCCGGCCTCTGCCTTCCGGCGAATCACCGGACGGAACGGTGAATGATAACCTGCGCCGCACCGGCGTCGCTTCTCACAAGGACGTCCTTCTCCTGCGAATCGGGCACGTCACCGACCGGGGACGGGCAGGTCGCCCATGCCACCCAATCACCGAAAGGACGTAGGCGCGAGGGCTTCCAGCACGGTGCAGAGCGTCTCGAGGCGGGGTGTCGGCACACCGCAACGCCGAGCCTGCCGGAGTGGTTCGAGGAAGAGGCTTTCCAGTTCGAGCGGCTGGCCGCGCTCGAAATCGATCAGGGTCGAGGCCTTGTATGCGCCCATTGTTCGGGTGCGCTCGATGTGCACTTGCACGACGGACTCGTCGAGCTTGAAGCCGAGCGCCTGGGCGGCGTGGACGACTTCGAGCATCAACTCGCGGACGATTTCGCGCCAGCCGGGATCGGCCAGGAGTTTGTCGGTGGTGAGACACGGGCCGCGCGTTCCGATGGGACCGCCGCGCGTGAACCCTTCGAGGCCGCCACTGCTGGCGACGCCCAGGCCGTTGAACGGAACATTCCAGACGAGCTTCTCCCAATGGGCGCGGGCGAGGTCGTCGGTGACGTCGCAGGGGACGCCGGCGCGCTGAAACATGGAGCGAAGGTCGTGCGTGCGCGGCTCGGGCCAGCGCCCGAACTCGCCGAGCACGATGCGCCCGTGGTCGATGTGCTGCACGACTCCCGGAGCGATGCGATTGAGGCAGACGAAACAAAGCCCGCCCAGGACCTGTTCCGGCTTGAAAAGGGCGGCGAGTTGTTCCTCGTTGCCCAGGCCGTTCTGGAGTGTCAGCAGCGCGGTGCGCGGGCCGACCAGCGGCGGGAGAAGCTTCGCAAACTGCTCATTGGCAGTGGTCTTCAGCGCAATGATGACGAGGTCGGCGATGCCAATCTGACCCGGTTCCCGGGCGCACTTCGGACGCGCGTGAAAGTCGCCCTGGGGGCTGCGAATGCTGACGCCATGACGGCGGACGGCCTCGTAATCGGAACGGAGCAGGAAATGCACGTCGCGTCCGTCGCGACAGAGATTGCCGCCGTAGAAGCTGCCCACGGCGCCACAGCCGACAAGGGCGATTTTCATGGGCAGCGGAAGGGTGACGGGGTGTTGGAGTGATGGAGTAATGGAGTGTTGGGAACAGGGTGGGCTGTCCGGCCCCATTACTCCAGCACTCCATTCCTCCATCACTCTATTCCTCCGAAAAAAAAGCTCCCTGACCGAAGCCAGGGAGCCGCGACAAAACCGTTGGATTACTTGGCGCCGAGGATGGCGTCCTTCGCGGCCTTGGCGACGCGGAACTTCACGACGCGCTTGGCGGGAATCTGGATCTGCTCGCCGGTGGCCGGGTTGCGGCCGATGCGGGCCTTGCGGTTGACCAAGACCAGTTTGCCGAGTCCCGGCAGGGTGAAGCTGTTCTTGGCGTTTTTGTAAGCGAGGTGGGCGATGTGTTCCAGGATTTCGCCCGCCTGCTTCTTGGTGATGCCGGCCTTCTCGGCGACGGCGGCCGCGATTTGCGACTTCGAGAGTGCTTTTGCCATAGTCTGATGAGTGTTGTTGGTTGTGTTTTGCCCGTCGGACATGCGACGTGCTGGGAGTTAAAGCGGATGCAAAACCTGCTGCAAGTGAAAAAACGCCTGAAAACAAAAGATTTTTTGAGGGTCGGGCCTGCCCGGGAGCGTCCCGGAACGGACGCCGGGCTTGACTTGCCGCCGCGAATTCCGAACATCCGACGGAGATGGCCGCGCTCTTCACCATTCACTCGGAGTTCCGCTACGAGATCGTCCGAAAGATCTTCGAGGGCGGCATGGGGATCATTTACGAAGCCGAACAGCACGGCGCGCGCGAGTTCGTGAAACGCGTGGCGATCAAAGTCGTCCGCCAGAGCTACGCCAACCAGCAGCAGTTCATCGAGAACTTTGTCGGCGAAGCCAAGCTCGTCGCCGACCTCATTCACACGAACATTGTCCAGACCTACCATCTGGGCGAAGCCAAGGGCATTTACTTTATCGCGATGGAACTCATCCGCGGCGTGAATCTCGAGCAGTTCGCCGAGCAACTGCACGACAAGAGCCGCGTGCTGCCCGTCGAGATCGCTGTGTTCATCGCCAGCCGCGTCTGCCGCGGGCTGGCCTACGCGCACGACAAGACCGACAAGGACGGCAAGCCTCTCGGCCTCGTGCACCGGGATGTCTCCTTCAAGAACATCATGATTGCCTTCGAGGGCGACGTGAAGCTGACGGACTTCGGCATCGCCAAGGCGCGCGGGTTCCTCGTTGACAACGAGGGTGAAGTCGTCGCCGGCAAGGCCGACTACATGAGCCCCGAGCAGGCCGACTTCCAGATCACCGACAAACGCAGCGACCTGTTTTCACTGGGAGTCGTGCTCGCGCACCTGCTGCTGGGCCGAAACGTGTTCAAGGGCGAGACCCCCGAGGATTCGCGCAAGAACGTGATGAACCTGGGGATCCCCGACTTCCGCTCGCTGGACCCCCGCATCGACGAGCGCCTCAATGAAATCCTCCACAAGTCCCTCTCGCGCGACCTGGCCAAGCGCTACACGGACGCCTCGGCGATGCTCTACGATCTCGAGCATTACATCTATCATTCCGGTTACGGGCCGACGAACGAGACTCTGGGCAGGATGATTCGCGAGTTGTTCGGCCAGGACACGCGGCTCGCCACCAGCGACGCCAAAGGTAGCACTGAACTCATCGAACGCACCGCGCGCGCCACGTCGCAGGACAAACGCAAGTAGCCCGGCCTTCGTCTGTTTCTCGGAGTATTCAGTAATCAGTAATCAGTATTCAGTGTTCCGGAGGAGTGCATACTGATTACTGATTGCTGATTGCTGATTGCTGATTACTGATTGCTGATTACTGATTACTGATTACTGATTACTGATTACTGGTACCTTTCCAATCATGCCCGCGCTCAAGACCTCCGCTCTCCGCATCGCCCTGCTCCAGCAGGCCTGCTCCGCCGACCCTCGAGCCAACCTCAAAAAGACCCTCGCCTTGGCCGAGCGCGCCGCCAGACAGGGCGCCCAGATCATCTGCACGCAGGAACTCTTCCGTTCACAATACTTTTGCCAGAGCGAGGACCACGCGAACTTCGCGCTCGCCGAGAGCATCCCCGGCCCCAGCACCGACGCCTTTCAAAAGCTGGCGAAAAAACATCGCGTCGTCGTCATCGCCTCGCTGTTCGAGAAGCGCGCCGCCGGCCTTTACCACAACACCGCCGCCGTCATCGACGCCGACGGGTCGCTGCTCGGCATCTATCGCAAGATGCACATCCCGGACGACCCGCTGTTTTACGAGAAATTCTATTTCACGCCCGGCGACCTTGGGTTCCGCGCCTGGCAGACCCGTTACGCGAAGATCGGCGTGCTGATTTGCTGGGACCAATGGTATCCCGAGGGCGCGCGGCTTACGGCGTTGCAGGGCGCGGAGATTTTGTTTTACCCGACGGCCATCGGCT
>DASTLJ010000096.1:0-1675 GCA_035715125.1 Verrucomicrobiia bacterium | reverse complement strand
ACTGGCGGATGGCCCGCAACAGCCGTGGCAGGGCCTTAAGCGAGATGGCGTTGAAGTGGGGATCATCCGACATGTAGCCGAACACGAAATCCGGATGATCCTGCAGATTCTGGCCGACGCCGGGCAAGTGGTGCACGGTGGCGATGCCGTGCTTCTGCAGTTCGGCGCTGTCACCCACGCGCGAGAGCATCAGCAGATGCGGGGTCTGGAACGCGCCTGACGAGACGATCACCTCGCGCCGGGCGCGGATTCGTTTGAGCTCCTTACCCTGGCGGTATTCGACGCCGACCGCGCGCTTGCCTTCGAACAGGATGCGGGTGGCATGGGCATGGGTCTCGACGCGCAGGTTGGTACGATTTCCCATATGCGGGTGAATATAGGCGCGCGCGGCGCTGCAGCGTTCGCCGTTCTTCTGCGTCAATTGATAGATGCCGAGTCCTTCGTGCTCGTCGGCGTTGAAATCCTCGCGCAGGCGGAACTGCGCTTCCTGCGCGGCCTGCAGGAAGATCTGCTGCACCGGATTGCCGCTGCGCGACTTGTTGACGGCAAGCGGCCCGCCCTTGCCGTGATATTCGCCGTCGAAATCCGTGTTGTTTTCCGCGCGCTTGAAGTAGGGCAGCACGTCGGCAAACGACCAGCCGGTATTGCCGAGCGCGGCCCATTGATCGTAGTCGGAGCGGTGGCCGCGGATATAGACCATCGCGTTGATGGCGGAAGAGCCGCCGAGCCCCTTGCCGCGCGGCTGAAAGCCGATGCGGCCGTTGAGGCCCTTCTGCGGCACTGTGTTGAAGGCCCAGTTGTTGACGTTGCCGGCGACCATCAGCACGAGTGCGAACGGTGTCGTGACCACCCAATTGTCGTTCCTGCCGCCGGCGTCCAGCACCGCCACCGAAATGTTCGGATCCTCCGACAGCCGTCCCGCCACCGTGCAGCCGCCCGAGCCGCCGCCCACTACCACGAAGTCGAATGTATCCGTCACGCGCATCCCCCCGGATTTTTTGTTCTGGCGGGGCCTGTGAGGCCGCGCTTTGGGGCTAAAACTCGGCTTTTGCGGCGTTTATGGCAAGAGCGGTTCCATGAGGCGGTTTTGCCCTCTCAAACCCCCGTTTTTGCTGTCATAAAATCCTCAAAAGCGGAGCCTTTCCCCTTTCCAAAGCAGGGCGACGTTGATACATACCGCTCGCGCCCGATGGCTTCGGCCCGGGTCGCCTTCTCAGGAAGCCTCGGGACGGGATCGATCGGCGTCATATGGCGTTCGCCGGGATCGTTTCGGCACCGGCTTTTCGAAGGCAGCGCAACGGTTTAACGCGGGGTGGAGCAGCCCGGTAGCTCGTCAGGCTCATAACCTGAAGGTCATAGGTTCAAATCCTATCCCCGCAACCAAGTTTTAAGCCCTTGAGAACGCATCGTTTTCGAGGGCTTTTTGCTGCCCCCAATTTGGCTGGAAAATTTGCTCGTGGAAGCGCCGTGGAAGCGGCAGGCGGAAAGTCGCAGCGTAAAATCGGCGAGGGCGGACGTGTCGCGATGACTCAATTGTGATCACAGATCGATGGCGAGTGCCGCAACTCACATCAGATCACGGCTCGCATAACGTCGTGCAAGCCGTGTTGATATCCAGTCCTTTTGCGCTGGCGCCGCGCGGTTCGACTCGGTCACGCCCTCCAGCCGGCTGAAT
>DASTLJ010000095.1:0-3858 GCA_035715125.1 Verrucomicrobiia bacterium | reverse complement strand
GCGTGTTTGCTCAACGGGTTCCGGTGAATCTGGGCAACCACTTGTTCGGCGCCGGAACCGTATTTGGGTGGCACGCCGTTCTCGAGATAGCCGGGAATGGACTGCAGCCCGAACCGTTCCTGGCACGCCATCGCCAGGCGGCCGGCCCAGCGATTTTCCTCGCCACAAAAACGGAAACCGGCGTCCAGGTTGGCCAGATCGTAAATCAATTCGTCCAGGGGATAGCTTTCATCCTCGAGCGCGGCGGCGATGGCCAGTCCGTCGCCCTGTTGGAAGCAGCTCACGATCTGGCCGCGCCGCGTCGGCACTCCGGCGGCATCCACCAGACCGAGCCTCCGCCACAACAACGCCGTGCCGGTCGCGGTCGAAAGCCGCCGGCAGACCGGCACCAGCGAGCAGCGCGCGCAATCGGACGGCAATACTTCGCGTTCCGTCGGTTTCCAGAGCGCGACGCCGCGCGAATCCACCGGCACGCGCATGGTCAACTCCGCCAGGCTCACCTGCGCCACGATTTTATGGGCGTGGTTGATGAATCGGACGACCGGCGTCCTTTGCGCGGCCAGCTTCTTTTCAACCAGCGGCGCGATTTTCTGCTCCCAAACCGCGAAGGGCGCCTGGCGTCCGTTCCAATTGGTGAGCCGGCGAATCCATTTGGCAAGGATGACACGGTCCTCTTTGAGCTTCTCGGCGACGGTAATGGCGCGGCCGTGAATTTTTGCGTCGTCTGTCTCCGACAAAACACAGAGCGTGCCGGTCCCGACTTTTTCGAGCGCGGCGGGTTCGGTGAGTACGGAACGGAGGATGGGTGTTTCGTCTGACCCACCCCCAACCCCTCCCAGGGAGGGGAGCTGACATTCGGATGGGTCCGGGTTTTTCCCCTCCTGGGAGGGGTCAGGGGTGGGTTGGCTTTCGGGAATGCGCAGGTTGGAAGCCTCGCCCGCCGTGTCATGCGCAAATCGCAAATCGTAAATCCGAATTTCCTTGAGCGGCACATCGCTCGGCTTCGGATAGGGCTCCCATTCGCCGCGGCTGTTGAGCATCTCGCGCACCCGCTGGCGCACGTGCCGCGCGCGTTCGGCGTCGGTCTTCAATCCGCACGGCGCGTCGGGATGCTTGATCGATTCCTCGGCGCCAAGAAAGATCGGCCGTGTCGTAAACAGCCGTTCCTGAACGCGCACGGCTTCGGCAAACGGGTCCTCCTCTCGCGCCGCCGCGGCGCTCATCAACCCGAGCAGCGCGCTCCAATCCACCATGCCGCTGCGCGCGAGTTGACAGGGATAACCGTCGCGCATTCGAATCTCGTTCGCCGAGACCAGCACGAAGCCCATCTCATCAATCCCGCGTCGTCCGGCGCGGCCGAACATCTGCAGGATTTCGTCGCCTTTGAGCGGCTGCTCGACGTAATCGCGCCGATACGAATCGCCGGCGAGGGCGACGCTGCGCAGCGAGAAATTGATGCCGGCGGCGAGGCCCATGGTGGCAACGACGACGCGGAGCTGGCCGGCCTTGGCCAGCGGTTCGATGACGCCGGCGCGGGCGCCGTAGCTGAGGCCGCTGTGATGATACGCGATGCGGCTTTTCAACAGCTTCGCCAGATGTTCGCCCACGAGGAGTTTTTGTTCGGGACCGAGCTGCAGCGGGTTGGGCGTGGGCAGGTGGCGGGTGAGTTCGGCGGCGAGCGATTCGGCGGCCTGGCGGCGCGGCGCGAAAATCAGGATCGGGCCGAGATCTTCCGCCAGCGCCTTGGCGACCAGGCGCGGCCAGTAGCCGCGAATATCGCTCGGCACATGAAAATTCAAATTGTTGGCGTGAACTTCCTCGAGCGGCACCGGGCGCTGTTCGTGTTTGATCAGGACAGCCTCGCGCCCGAGCCGGCGAAGCCATTTCACGACATCGTGCGGATTGGCCACGCTGCCGCTGAGCAGCAGCAGTTGCGTTTTCGGCGGCGCCAGCGCGATGGCCAGTTCGTAATTCAGGCCGCGGTCCGGGTCGCCCAGCATTTGATATTCGTCCACCACGAGCAACGCCGGGCCGTCGCCTTCGATCAGCCGGCGTTTTTGGGTTTCCAGCGTGGCGACCAGGATGGGTGCGTTGAGATTCTCCGCGAGGTCTCCGGTGGCGATGCCCACATCCCAAACCCGCGCGCGCCACTCGGCCAGTTTGTCGTTCGCCAGGGCGCGGGTCGGCACGGTGTAAATTGCCTGGCCGTGATTTCTTCCCTGGTTCGACCACAACTCGAAGACGAGCGTCTTGCCCGCGCCGGTGGGCGCCTGTACGACCACGTCCTTGCCCTGGCGCAAGGCGGTGACGGCATGTTGCTGCCAGAGATCGGGTACAACCACCTGGTTCAGGACGGGCAAACCTTCGAGCTTTTCAGAGAGCGCCTGCACGACGAGAAGATAGCCGAAGATGCAAAATGTGAAACCGGGAAGTTTGCCTGGCCCAATTTGACGTTGACTTGGCTGCGCCGGATTCCCTCCACCTTGAATTGAGCGAAGGCTTCGGTGAAGCCAGCCGGCCCTTGCTTCACCCTCGTCCGCGGGATACACTGCAAGCACTATGGAACGCGCCATTCCAGGCGACGCCGCGCAGGCAAGCGGCAGCTCCCTGCAAGCACTCACCCGCCAAATGGTCCGGATGGCCGTGAGCGCGTGCCATGCGTTTCTGGACTGGGAACGCGGCCAGATGATGGGAGCCGAACCCACTTCGCAGACGCGGGCCCAACATCGCCAAACGCTCCTGCGGCTTCTTCGACTGATGCGTCGGCTCCATGCCGAGGCCACCGAACCGGAATATCCCGACCGCACGGCAGCCGCCGAGGTGGAAGCGGTCCTTTGGAAGCTCAACCAGTCCTGGGAAACCTTCTACAACCCCATGCCCGAACCAGAAGCCGAGAAAATCCTGCGCGACTGTTTTCCCGGTTATGGATCGTGAGCTGGAGGAACTCATCAAAGCTTACGATGCCGCCCGGGAAGCGCGTGGAATTTCCGACCATCAGCGCTTCGTGAGTCATTACGAATCCCTACTCGATGACGTTCTGGAACGTAGGCCGGGCCTTGACCGTAACTCACTGCACCGGGCGATCCAAGTGGCACATCGCAAATGGATCATCGCCCAAAGAAAGCCTGACGATCCGCCGAAGTTGTGACTGACGTCATGGGACGGCAGCTTAAGCCGGCGGAAGCAATCTCAAACGCGCCACCGGCATTTCCAGGTCAGGGGCTGGGAATGTCGTCAAGCCTGGTCCGGAAAAACTCGCTCGGCTTGGCCGCGCGGTCACGGATTCGGGCTTTTGTTCCGGCCACAGGCTGGCGGCGCGTTTTCGCGACTCCTGCGGCGTCCACGGACTTCCCTCACGAAAAAGCGCGCCCTCGGTCAATTCGAGTGGTGGATCGAAGGTGAGCGGGCGGTGTCCCGCGGCCCAGACGCACCCGCGGCGAATCAACGCGCCCGCCTTGCGAATGCCATCGTCCCCGTGGCCGAGCACGGTCTGGAAGACGCGGGCGTTGTCGTAGTCGTAAGCCCACGCCATTGGCTCGCGCCGGCTGGTTGATTTCGACAGCGCGTAAGCCAGCGGCTCGATGGGCAGGTCACCCTGTTGATGGAAATAAAGTTCGTCCACCGTGTCGAACGGCTGCAGTCCCTCGACGATCGGGTGCTTCACGCCGGCAATCTCAATGTGAAACGGCCCCAACGCGTCATGTCCGCTGGCGTTAGGCGGACGATGTTCCCAGACCCGCCGGCAAATGCGCGTGAAAAACTCGGGCCATGCGTCTTCGGTCCTACTGCCAGGCAACGAGGGATGCCACGCGCCGTTGGCGAAATGGATGATCGCCAATCCGCCGCCATTCTTGAGGT
>DASTLJ010000094.1:0-12646 GCA_035715125.1 Verrucomicrobiia bacterium | reverse complement strand
TGTAGGTCTTGCCGGAGATGCGCGCGGCCATCGCGGGAAGTTCCGGGACTGGTTGCGGCGCGGGTGGCAGGGTGGCGGCGGCGAGCTTGTCGCGCAGTCGGGCTTTGCTTTCGGGATTCGCGGGCAGCGATTGGACGGACTTGTCGGATTTAACGGCGTTCAGGGATTTCAGGATGAACGGGGCGAGGTCGCCCGGCTCGAAGCCACCGCCGGTGTAAACGAGCACGAGTTCTTTGTCGGGCCAGACGGTAATGCGCTGGCCGCCGCGGCCCACGGCCTCGAACAGGCCCGGAAGTTTGTCGCTCACCCACCAGTAGTAACCGTATCGGTCCTTGCCGCCGGTGCGCTCGACGTGTGCGCGGGTGGCGGCGCGAAGCCAGTCTTCGGGAATAATCTGGCGGCCGGCCCAGCGGCCGCGCTGGAGGAAAAGCTGGCCTAGCCGGGCCATGTCGCGAGGATGCAATTGAAGGTCGCCCCAGCCGTAGTTGTTCCCTTGCGGGTCGGCGGGCCAGGCAATGTCGCGGATGCCGAGCGGCTCGAAGAGTTCGCGCCGCGCAAAGGCAAGGGCGTTGGTGCCGGTGACGCGCGTGAGAAGGGCGGACAGGAGATGGCAGTTGGCGTTGCAATAGAGAAAACGCGTGCCCGGCTCGGAGGTCATCGGGAGGTCGAGTGCGAATTGCGCCCAGTCATCGCGGCGGCGCATCTCCGCGAGTTGCCGGTCGGCGTTGATGGTGGGAGTGCCGAGGGGCACGCCGCAGTCCCAGCCCGACAGCATGGTAAGGAGATGTTCGAGCGTTTGCTTGCGCTTGCGCGCATCGAGTCCGGCGATGGTGCGCTCCGGGAAGAAGCCGAGCACGGGCTGTTGCACGTCGCGGATGTGCCCGCGTTCAATAGCCAGCCCGACGAGCGTGGAGGTGAAGCTCTTGGTGACCGAGGCCACATCGTGCCGGGTCCGTCCATCGTAGGGGTAGAAGTAGGCGTCGAGCACGAGGCGTCCGCAGCGAACGAGCTGGATGCTATGGACAGAGATCTGCCGGTCGCGCACGAAGTCGAACATCTCGACAAGCGGCACGGAGTCGATGCCGATTTCTTCGGGCGTGGCGGTCTGCCATGTCTCGGATGGTGAGGGGCGTCGGGATTCGGCAGCGTGAGTCGAAGACGACACGATAACGAGCAGCGTGGCACCCACAACCAAGAGAAGGAATGAAGTAAGTGCTTTCATGCATTTTATTGCACGCGGAATAGCGGACTAACGACAAAATATAGGTTATCCGAAGTTATTCATGGGCGGCAAGGGATCGTCCTGCAGGCCTCCCGCCACCGCCTGTGAATAACTTCGCCGCCGCGATTGAGCTCAGCGACGGCGACCACGAGGCGCGGCGATTGCAACCACGACGGCCCGCCGCCGTTCGATGCAGCGCATGGTTAGGCGGCATGGTTATGAGTGTTTGAGTCTGCGCCACATCTGTAGCAGCACAGCATGTAAAGATGGCCAGAACCATTTGGTGATCGCAATCAGCATTCTCCACCACAGCAACGCGACGATGATGAGAATGACAAATGTCGCCGTATTCCATAACAGCGCGGCCATGCCGTGGATCTCGTCGCCGTTGGAGATCCGAATAAATGGCTTAGCTGAGACCATCCGCACTGAACCGCTCCAAACCGGACCGAGTCCGTAGATGCAGCTCATGATGATGAATTTGGCCAGTTCGAGCCCAACTCCAAGAGCTGGCACTACCAACAGCACAAAGCCGCCCAAGTGGACGAGACGCTCCTTCTTGGATGGAGTGCTCTGTTGCTTTTGATCATCCATGTGCGAATGCCGCAACTAACATCTAAGTGAGCCGCAATATTGCGGTTTTATTATTCACGAGGATCCTGTATCTCAGGCGCGTGTAGTTGTCGAGCAGAGAGTTGCGTCGATTAGTCAGCCGGGCGCATCTTGAAAATCCTACCACGCCCGAGGTCGCGCCGGGAACGCAGGGCAGGCGTCCCGCGGGCCATGCCGCGCCGAAAGGCGCGTTTGGGTTTAGCGTCCCGTGAGGGACGTATTGAAAATAGCCCAGCGATTCATCGCTGGGTTGTGGGGAGTCGGCGTTCCGAGTCCCGTAGGGACGGCAGAGCGAGCAGTTCTTCCGTCCCTACGGGACTTTAGGGGCAGGCGGCTCGAATGCCCAGCGATGAATCGCTGGGCTATTTTCGGGCGTCCTCGCGGACGCTAAACGGTCAAAGCCCGGTCAAATCGGGTCGAACCGAGTCAAACTGAATCAAACTGAATCAAACTGAATCAAACGACCTTCTGCCCGATGATAGAGTGGGGCCGTGGAACCCCAGGATTCCACGGCCCCGTGTTCCTCCCGACTTAGTCCAACGTGTCGGGAAATCGGCTAGGAGCAACCGAGGCTCTCGCCGCAATTCATGCACTTGTAACAGGCGCCGTTGCGCACGGTCACGTGACCGCAGTTGGGGCAGGTTGGCGCGTCCAATTGAAAGTGGGCAATGGCATCACTGAGGGTTGTGATCGCCCGTCCGTGGACTGAACCGCTTCCATTACGGACGCCATTGCCCGAATCGGTAGCCGGCTTGCGCGCGATCATCTCCGTATCCTCCGAGAGGGGGAGTTCACGCACGGGCCGATTGACATTTTTTTTAATCTCTTCCGCAAGGCCGGGCATCGCGAGGTCCGGCTGCTGGGTGCCGGGCGCTGTGGCTTCGCGGTAGCCGGGGATGAATTCCAGCGCCATCCAGCGGAAGACGTAATCGGTGATGCTGGAGGCGTTGCGGATGTCGGGGTTCCTGGTGAAGCCCGAAGGCTCGAAGCGCTGGTGGGCGAACTTGCGCACGAGCGATTCGAGGGGAACGCCATACTGGAGGGCCATCGAGGTGAGGGCGCCGATGGTGTCCATGAGCCCGCCGATGGTCGAGCCTTCCTTGGCCATCGTGACGAACAGTTCGCCGGGCTGGCCGTCCTCGAACAGGCCGACGGTGATGTAGCCTTCGTGGCCGGCGATTTCGAACTTGTGCGTCTTGGCGTTGCGGGTCTCAGGCAGGCGGCGGCGGAGCGGCATGCCCGCTTGCTTGCGCAATCGGACGACCTCCGCTTCGAGCTCCTGAAGCCGGGGGTCTCCCGCCGCCGTTGGTTGGGTTCCACCTCCCTCGTTGGTTTTTTTGGTGTTGAGCGGCTGGGAGCGCTTCGAGCCGTCTCTGTAGATCGCGACGCATTTGAGGCCCATCTTCCAGGCTTCGACGTAGGCGTTGCGGATGTCCGCGACGGTGGCGTCGTTGGGCAGGTTGACGGTTTTGCTGATGGCGCCGCTGATGAAGGGTTGGGCGGCGGCCATCATTTTCAAGTGCGCCATGTAGTGGATGCTGCGCTTGCCTTTGAAGGCTTTGAAGGCGCAGTCGAAGACGGGCAGGTGCTCGGGCCGCAGGCCGGAGCGAATGAGTTTCGGGGTCCGGTTCTCGGGTTCCGAGTGAGCCGACTTGGCAAGGGATCCGCCTTCCGACGCCGGAACCCGGAACTCGGAACTCGGAACTTCCTCTTCGACGTCTTCGATGGTGTCGTGCTTCTCGATGTGAGCGATGATGCATTTGATTTGCTCGTCGCTGTAGCCGAGGCGGCGCAAGGCCTCGGGAACGGTGCGGTTGACAATCTTCAACATGCCGCCGCCGGCCAGGAGCTTGTACTTCACCAGCGCGATGTCGGGTTCGACGCCGGTGGTGTCGCAGTCCATGAGGAAAGCGATGGTGCCGGTGGGGGCGAGGACGGTGACCTGGGCGTTGCGGTAGCCAAAGCGTCGGCCCTTGTCGAGGGCGCGGTCCCACGAGCGGCGGGCCTCGTCTTTCAGGTAATTGAAGTCGCGACTGGGCTGGATGCTCTCCACGGCGTCGCGGTGGAGTTGGATGACGCCGAGGGTGGATTCGACGTTGTTCTCTTCGAGCGGCTCGTCCACGCCGGCGCAACGGGCGTCGCGATAGCCGGGAAAGGGGCCGATGCGTTCGGCGAGGTCGGCGGAGGTTTCGTAGGCCTGGCCAGTCATGATCGAAGTCAGCGCGCCAGCCAGGGCGCGGCCCTCGTCGCTGTCATAGGCCAGCCCGTAGCTCATGATGAGCGAGCCGAGGTTGGCGAAGCCCAGGCCGAGGGTGCGGAAGATGTGGGAGTTCTCCGCGATTTCTTTCGTCGGATAGCTGGCGTTATCGACAAGGATTTCCTGCGCGATGATGAAGATGCGCACAGCGGCCTTGAAGCGTTCGACGTCGAACGTTCCGTCCTCGCGTTTGAACTTCATCAGGTTCAGCGAAGCAAGATTGCAGGCCGTGTTGTTCAGGAAAACATATTCACTGCACGGGTTGGTCGAGTGAATCGGTTCGGTGCCTTTGCACGTGTGCCACTTCTGGATCGCCCCGTCGTACTGGAGGCCGGGGTCACCACAGATGTGGGTGCCCTGGGCGATTTTGTCGAGGAGCGCCGAGGCGTCCTTGCGCTGGAGCGGCTTGCCGGTGGTCGTCGAGCGCGTCCACCACTCTTTTCCGTCGAGCGCGGCCTGCATGAACTGGTCGCTGACGCGCACGGAGAGATTCTCATTCTGGTACATCACCGAGCCGTAGGCGTCGCCGTTGTAGGAGCCATCGTAGCCCTGCTCGATGAGGGCCCAGGCTTTCTTCTCCTCCTTTTGCTTGCAGTCGATGAACTCCTCGATGTCGCCGTGCCAGTCGCGCAGCGTGTTCATCTTGGCGGCGCGGCGAGTCTTGCCGCCGCTTTTCACGACATTGGCCACCTGGTCGTAGACTTTAAGGAAGCTGAGCGGACCGCTCGGCCGGCCACCGCCGCTCAGCTTTTCTTTGGAGGACCGGATTGGGGAAAGGTCGGTGCCCGTGCCGCTGCCGTATTTGAAGAGCATGGCCTCGGAGTGGGCCAGGCGCATGATGCTCTCCATGTTGTCCTCGACGGACTGGATGAAGCAGGCGCTGCCCTGCGGGTATTCGTATTGCGTCGCGGCGCGCTCGGCGGCCTTCGCCTGGCGGTTGAAGAACCAGTTGCCCTTCGCGCTCTGCTTGCCGACGCCGTACTGGTGAAAAAGGCCGACGTTGAACCAGACCGGCGAGTTGAAGGCGCCGTGCTGATTCAGGCAAAGCCAGGTCAACTCGTTGTAGAAAATCTCGCCGTCCTCCGGGCTGAAATAACCGTCCTTCACGCCCCAGTCGGCGATGGTGCGCGTGACGCGATGGATGAGCTGGCGCACGGAGGTCTCGCGTTCGGAAGTGTTCTGCTCACCGTAAAAGTATTTCGAGACGACGACCTTCGTGGCCAGGAGCGACCAGCTCTTGGGCACTTCGACTCCCTCCTGTTTGAAGATCACCTTGCCGGCATCATCGGTGATTTCGGCGGTGCGCTTGTCCCACTCGATCTGGTCGAAGGGACTCGTTTCGGGGTCGCTAAAAATTCGTTCCATGCGCATATACTTGTCCTTCCTGCCGGGATCAATCTGTCGCCGGGCAAGCCTGCGCGCAAGGGCTTGAGCGGGCCGACGAATGGGGGCTGTAACCGACGAAACTTCCTCAGGGGCGTCAATCATAAAGCTATCCTTTCAGGTGCCGTGGGCGAACGGATTTTCAATTGTTCAGGTCAAAAACAGGCCACTTATTCCGATCCATCTGGTTGACAGAAAACGAATAATACTCCCATTCGGCGGAGGTGGTCGCCCAAGTGAGCACCCCAATCCGTAGCGGAGCAATCAAAAAGCTAGCACTACAGATTGTGGTGTCTATCCGCACTATTACGGACATAAACGGCCAGATTGTCCTAACATTCGTGGTGACAAGAACATATTACTAGAAAGTTGTTCCCTTTCTTGCAGGAAGTTACTCGGCAGTTGTTCCCATGCTTGAGCCTTCCAAGTAGCTCGGTGTGCTTGGAGAATTCACACTTTATCCACAGGTGCGAATAAGGCGCAGTGAAAAGATCAGGAATGGCCAACTCGAGTTATCCACTTGTGCGAGCCCAGCTTTTCTAGCCGATGCTTCACTTAATCGGCATTGCGACGGCACAGGATTGGGCAGCAGACTCCGCGCGAGGCGACCGCATGTCCGCCCTGCCCATCATCGAACGCGAGTTGCGCGTCCGCGCACGCAAGCCGTGGACGATCTGGATGCGCGTCATTGTGGGTTTGCTCGTGAGCCTGTTGGCGATTGAGACGTTGAGTTGGTCCCCGCCCCGCGGCTGGGGCGTGGGGACCTGGCGGGCGGGCAAGGCGCTGTTCGACACCCTCAGCGGGCTGCTCTTCCTTCTCTGCCTGGTTGAAGGCGTCAGGCAAACCGCCGACTCCCTCAGCAAGGAAAAACGCGATGGCACGCTCGGTTTCCTGTTCCTGACGGACCTCAGTGGCTTCGACGTGGTGCTGGGCAAACTCGTCGCCGCTTCACTCGGTTCCTTCTACATGCTGCTGGCAGCGTTCCCGGCGATGGCCCTGGCGTTGCTGGCGGGCGGGCTGACGGCCGGCGAATTCTGGCGCACGCAACTGGTGCTCTTGAACACTCTGTTCTTCGGCGTTACTGCCGGCATGTGGGCCAGCGCCCGGCATCGCCAGGAGCACCGCGCGTTGACGGCGGGACTGGCCCTGGTGTGTGCGCTGGCCGTACTGCCGTGGATGGTCGAGTGGCCTTTCCGGCGGCTGGGGCTTCCCAACATCAGCCCGTGGGTCGCGCTGTCCCTAGCGGATGACTCGAGCTATCGCGCGCACGCGAAACATTTCTGGCTCACGCTGGCGGCGACGCACGCGCTGGGCTGGTGGCTGCTGGTGGCGGCGGGACGCCGAGTGCAATCCGGCTGGCGGGAGGAATCAGAGCCCGGCGCCGCGGCTTCTGCACGCGCCGTACTTGCAAGCGGCCTGCCGGTCAGACCCCCGCGCGCGTGGCGACTGGCGTTGGCGCAAAACCCTGCCGCTTGGCTGGCGGATCGGCTGCCGACCCATCGCGGGCTGATCTGGATTTCAATTCTGGTTCTGACGTTGAGCATCGGATTGCTGCGGCCGGGCATCGGGTTGGGCAGGGCGTTCCATTGGGCCACGATAGTGATTCCGCTGCTGTTGCTCTCGTTCGTCGCCACACGATCCTTCGCTGAAGCGCGTCGCGACGGCGCCATGGAACTGCTGCTCTCAACGCCGCTGTCGCCGCGGGCCATTGTGGACGCGCACTGGCGGGCGCTCTGGCGGCAGGTGTCGGTTCCGTTCTGGCTGGCGGCGGGCATCGTCGCCTATTTCGCCGGGATGGCATGGCTATCGTTGTCCGCGCAAATGGGGTTCTCGACGATGATGCAGGAGTATTGGGTGTTGTCGGTGCTTGCAGACCGGTTGCTGCGGACGTTTGCAGTGTGCTGGTTGGGCTTATACCTGGGCTTGAGGATGGGTTCCGCCACTCAGGCGATCGGCTATTGCCTGCTGTGGACCGTGGGTGTGCCAGCGGTCGGCACCTATCTGCTCTGGTACGTACTGTCGTTCCTGTACTCACCGGCTTTCGGAGGAATGGGACGCTGGGGGCCTTGGAGTGTGGATTTTATTCCAACCCTATTGAGCGCCGCATACTACTTAAAGCTCGCGGCATGGGCGCAAAGCCGATTGCGCACGCGATTTCGGGAATTGGCGGCCGGCAGTTGACCGAGCGATCGCGGAACGAATCGACGCGCCCGGATACAGCGGCTGGTCGATCAAGCGAGGCGTGCCGCACGTGCAGCCGCCCGTGGCGGTGCTGGAACGGATGCTCACCGTGCGTCTGCACCTGGACGATTGCGGCGCGGACAACGGCCCGCTGCGCGTCCTGCGCGGCTCACATGCGCACGGTCGGCTGACGGACGAGCAAACCGGACGTTGGGAGCAGACTGGTGAAGTCGTGGCGTGCCTTGTCCCCAAAGGCGGCGCGTTGCTCATGCGCCCGCTGCTCTTGCACGCCTCTGCGCCCGCGGAGGCGCCCCGCCATCGACGCGTCATTCACCTGGAGTACGCGGCGGACCCTTTGCCGCATGGGCTGAGATGGTTTGAAACGTAGGGGCTTACCGCCCTTCGTTGATGGTCGTGGGCAGGCCGTGCTCCCAGCCGCGGGGCTGGTTCCAAGGGCGCACGGAGGCGTTCTCGGAGTCGACAGTGCTTGCACAGCCGGCGCAGAAAAGGCTGGCAGCGACGAGGAGAAGACTGAAAACGAGTCGCATAAGAATCCTTATAGAGTGTTGGCGGGGGCGTACGGAAAGACCTGGTCGCCTTCCATCACATCCTTGAGTTTCCAACCCGGCATGATGTTGGCGATGCTGCGATCCGGCTGGACGTTCATGACGCGGATTTTTGCAATCAAGACGCCGTTGCGGCTGACCAGCAGAACTCCTTTGGGGGGCAAGTTCAGTTTGGAGCCGATGTCCAGGACAAGGAAATCCCATTTCGGATCAACGACAAGCACTCGGCCGCGAGCGGTTGGGGGGACGGGAGGGTCGATCTCCTGGCCAAGGAGGATCTCATCAAGCCGCTTCTGGAGATCCTTCGCGCGAGTCGCGAGAAGCTTGTTCTCCTCGATTAGCCCTTCGTTCGCCACCTTGAAATCCCTCAACTGCTTGATGAGCCCTGTAATCTGATCCACCGTAAGACCCAACGCCTCCCACGCCGCCAGCTTGTCCGACATCCCTTTGAGTTCAGACTTCAACTTCTCGATGGCCATCGCCAGGTCGTTCGCGCGCTTCGTTTCCTTCTGGAGCTGCTCGGTGGTGTTGGCCAGAGCGGTCTTGGTGGTGTCCAGGTCGGCCTCGGTCTTCTTGAGCTTCGTCTGGGTTTCGCCGAGGTCCTTGTTCAGCTTCTTCTTTTCCGTCTCGGCCCGGGTCCAGTTATTCGAGTAGGTGGTGCGATTGTCGATTATGCCCTGGATCTGCGGCTTGAGCACCGCCTGGCTCACCACGATGACGCCGATACCCGCCAGGATGGCCAGGAATAAACAGAGTCTCAAAAGCAGCATGTTTTCCGATTGGTTCCGGTTGAAATCCCGGTGAAACTAAACGTTGACTCCGGACGTGTCAACGACCGGCTTTGGCTCGCGATAACGCAGGGCGCATCTCAATGATCTGACCGGCCAAGCCAGAATCTGGCACGCGACCGGGGAAGCTTTTCGGCACAGACACGGCTACTCGGGCCGCGCCGCGTTCCATTTTAGTTCCTCCGGGTTCTGGAAGACCTGCCACAGGCCCTCTGGCAGATCACGAAACGCCTTTCGGTATCGCGCATCCGTTGGCGGCTCGCCGGTCACGTCACGGATGAAGATACGAGCCACCTGCCTGGGATGCTTGCGAGCGAGCGCGCCGTAAATCTCAGGGTCCTTCTCGCCCGAGTCCCCCACGAGCGCGAAGCGGCGGTTCGGGAACTGCCGGAACAACTCTTCGATGACGGGTGGCTTGTAGCGCTCGGGCGATTTCATCAGGCTCAGGAAGCTCGAGTCCTTTACGCGGAACGATTTCATGTGAAACGTGCCCGCCGGGAAGCCGTTGCTGCGGACAAATTCCGCCAGCGGCACGTACAGCTGCCACGGGCTGGCGGTCACGTAATGGAACTGCGCGCCCTCGGCCGCCCACTTTTGATAAGCGGCGGCCATGCCTGGCGCCGGCTGGAACGGCCGGCAAAAAGTGTTTTGCACCAGCGCCCGCTTGTCGCGCACCTGGCTGATCTTGATTGTATCGTCGATGTCGGAGATGACCGACACGCCGGAGTCGGCGAGCAGCACGAGCGGGAGTCCGATGTCGCGGCGCCTGCCTTTGCGCTCGGCGATGCGCCCCGGAAGCACCATGCTGTGAGGCGACTGTCCGGCTGGATTCGCCGGCAACGCGCCTGAGAGGATGACAGCCAGCGCCTGGAAGTGTCCGTTTGCCTCCGATGTCCCCAACGCAACCGACTGCGCGCCCAACTCCAGCGTCAGCGACTTTTCCCGTTCGTTGTCGACCAGGAAGTACTCGGCGCGTTGACGGAAGATTTCGCGCTCGGCGGCGGTCAGTTTATCCTTGTCGATGCCCAGGGCCTTGCGAAGCACCGCCGTCATCAGGGTGTGCCGCCCGGGTTCGTAGACCAGCCCGTGGAGCTGCAGTTCCCAGCCGCCCGCGACCTGACGGCCCAGCGCGGGGTAAAGGATCACCTGCTCATCTGGCTTGAGTCCTGAGGCGCCGAATGCAGCGGTAGTGGTCAGAAGGAGGCCGAGCGCAAACCCTGTTCCTGGCAGTCGCTTCATTCGCCGCGCTGGCGCGTTGGCACTCGATCGAGCACCGCCCGGCAAACCGCCTCCGCCGCCCCGCGTTGCCCGAGGGCTTTCGCTGCTCGGCCCATCTCGCCCAGCTTGGAGGAGTTCAGCAGCTTTTCCAGACGGAACGGGAGGTCTTCAATCCGGTTGGCTTTTGCGGCGGCGCCATGTTCGAGGAGGAAATCGCTGTTGGCCGCCTCTTGGCCGGGGATTGGATTGAGCACGAAGAGCGGCTTGCCTATCGCGAGCGCCTCGGAGGTGGTGAGGCCGCCGGGTTTGGTCAGGACGAGATCCGACACCGCCATGATTTCGTGCATGCAGGTCACGAAACCCAGAACGTGCGTCGGGTGCCGGCGCTCTTGCGCGGCCAGTTCGCGGCGCAATTCCTCGTTCCGACCACACACGACAACGACCTGCACCGCCGTGGCCAGTTTGTTCAACTCGCCGAGGATTTCCGCCACCGGCCCAAGCCCCAAACCGCCCCCCAGCACGAGCAATACGGGCAGGTCATCCCGCAGTCCCATGCGCCGCCGCACCGCCGCGGAGTCGATGGCCGCGGAGAATTTCCGGGCGATCGGAATTCCAGTGACGACGACGTTTTCCGAGGCCGCGCCCCGCGCGACCAGACGCGCCTTGGTCTCCTCCGCGGCCACGCAATAGAGGTCCACGCCCGGTTCCATCCAGAGCGCGTGCGCCTCGAAGTCCGTGACGACGCTCACCGTCAACGGCGCGAACCGGCCGCGGCCCTTGGCCTTGAGGCGGCCGGCGATTTCCAGCGGCATGTAATGGGTGCAAAGCACCACGTCCGGCTTGAATCCGCGCATCTGCCGGATGAACCGCGCCGCCTTCCACTTCGCCAGCGTGCGGCGGGCGCGGGTGAGCTTGCGGACCAGAGCGGGGTTGTCGGTCTTTTTGAAGACGTAACTCCAGAGGTCGGGCGCGCGTTCGACGAGGCGCACGTAGGACTTGAGGTAAAGCCGCCGGTACAACTTCGGCACGAAGTCGAGCGCATCGAGCCGTGCGAGGGTGTCGCGAGGCCGCTCGGCGCGCCAGGCCTCCTCGAGCGCCGCCGCGGCTTGCGAGTGGCCCGCGCCCGCGCTGACGGTGGCGATGAATACACGCATCGTTACGATTGAGCGCTTACGGCTTCACGGCAACTTCGTGTTTGGGTTCAGGCTCGGGCCACTCGCCGCGGAGCCAGTCCACGATGAGGCCGATCGATGGCACGTCCAGAATGCCATCGGCGCCGAACGCGTACATGCGGTCGTTGCGCCGGCCGTAAAAGCGCTCGTGCTTCGGATTCGTAACCATGCCCATAAGCCAGTCGCGCGAGCCGTAGCCGGTCAGGTCCGGCCCGGTGGGATCCTCGCCCTTGTCGCGGAACCGATGGCACTCGGTGCAGCGCATCGCCTCGCTGGCCAGGAGCGTCCGGCCTTCGGCGATGAGCGAGGCGTCTCGCTGGTCGTCGGCACGCTGCGACTTGAGTTGCGCCTCGGCGGAAAGGGCGGCGATGACTTTCGTGAGTTGCTCTTTCTGCACAGGGGAGAAACCGGCAAGGTCCTTCTTGACGAGTCTCACCATCTTGCCGTCGGCGAATTTGGTGCCGCCGAAATATTGCAGGCTGTCGGCCCTGGCGGGATCGAGCAAGCCGGCCAGCCACTCCCGGCTGGCAAAGCCTTTCAGGTCGGACCCGGCGGGCACGGCGAACAACTCGAGCGTTTGTCCGGGTTCCAGTGCATCGGAGTGGAGAGGGTTGATCGCGCGCAGTTGGGCTTCAGTCATGCCGTGGGCCTTGGCGAGAGAAGCCACGGTGTCATTGGTCTGAACCTTCACGGCCGTCGTGGGAGGCTCGCCGAGTCCGTTGTGGCCCCCATAGCGATGGCAGGCGGCGCAGTGCCGGGCGAAAAGTTTCGGCCCCTGTGTGAAAGGATCGTTGCGCAGCAGCGTCAAGGCGCCGGCGCTGGGGATGCCGCCGGAACCGCGGGCCAGTTGCACAACGCGCCGGGCGTCGCGCTCGGCCTGCTTCACGGCGATGGCGTAGCCGGGTTTTTGCCCGTCCTCGACGATGGCCCGCCAGGTGAGCAGCCCAAGCGCGAGGATGAGCGCGAAGCCGAATCCGATGTTGAAGCGGTGGCCCAGCCGCCAGCGTCCGAAATAGGGCATCGAGCAAACCAGCAGCACGATGACTCCCGGCAGGATGAACGCCGCCCACACCTCGGGGTTGCCCGGCAGCGACCCGAAGAGCATTTCCTGGTATTTGAGGAATTGGAAGAGGAAGAGGAAGTACCACTCCGGCCGCGCCGCCGCGTAGTTTTCGGACGGATCGGCAGGCGCGGTCAGTTCGGCGCCGTGGTGCCTGAACGTCAGCACGAGCACCGCTGCAAGCACG
>DASTLJ010000093.1:0-1907 GCA_035715125.1 Verrucomicrobiia bacterium | reverse complement strand
AAAGCCCTCGACGTCGAATGCGCTGCGATGGGGCTTGCCCTTTGCCGGGGCATTCGCGCGCGGTACCCGGACTGGCGCCACCTCATCGACGGCGACGGCGGCGACGAGAACCTCAAGGACTATCCCATCGAGGAGAACCCCGAACTGACCGTTCGCAGCGTTGTGAGCAACCTCATGCTTTACCAGGAAGGCTGGGGCGTTGGGCGCATCAAACATTCGCTCACGTACAGCGGCGGCTTGTCGCGCGCCTACACGCGCACCTACGCCCCCGCCCGGCACTGCGGTTTCGAGGGCTTCAGCCCATTCACGCGGCCCAACGTCATCGAGGTGGCCGAGGGCATTCCGTTTTCGGAACTGTCGCAAATGTCCGTCGAGAAGCTCTACTCGCTCAAAGGCGACATCGTGGCGCGCGGCGTGAAAGCGGTGACCGGCCTGGACATGCCCGTCTTTGCCAAGCGCCGCTTCCAGCACGGCGCGATGCGGGCCGAGTCGCTTCGTCGTCGCGTTCCGGAGCGGGAGGCGGATTTGCGACGGCAGTTCCTCGCGCTGTACGAGTGAACCGTTGGCATGTGGACGCAGCATCTCTTCGTCAGCTTGGCTTTAGTCGGTGGAATGTGCAGCGGCAACGCGACGCCGGCGATGAATCAACGCCGCGCCGCGCCTGTAGCGCAGACAGCCTTGTCTGCTGTTTCGCCGACTGCCAGTCGGCGATGGCCGGGTTTCCCAACCAATGTCCCCTTCAGTTCGAAAGCTCGCGGGTTGGCAACCCGCGATACAGCAGGCTCGGCAGCCTGCGCTACCATGGCTAATGGGCGCCAGGATGTGGTCGTGCTGCTGCACGGCATGGGCCGCGGCACACTTTCGATGAAGCGCATCGAGTGGGCGCTCGTGAATCGCGGCTACCGCGTTGTCAACGTCGGCTATCCTTCCACGCTTTATACCGTGGAGCAGCTCGCGCGTTCGCATCTGGCGCCGGCGCTGCGCGCATTGGAACTCCCGCCGGGCGGGCGCGTCCATTTTGTAACGCATTCGCTCGGCGCGATTGTGCTTCGGCAACAACTCGCCACGGAGTCGCTCCCAAACCTCGGCCGCGTTGTCATGCTCGGACCGCCCAATGGCGGGAGCGAGATCGCCGACGCGTTGAAGCGGGGCCGGTTCTTGCGCCTGTTCACCGGCCCGAGCGGCCAGCAATTGGGCACGAGCGGCGAGGATCTGCCGCGCAAGCTGGGACCAGCCCGTTTTGAACTCGGAGTCATCGCCGGGGATCGCTCACTCAATCCGTTCTTCTCTCGGCGGCTTCCCAGGCCGCACGACGGCAAGGTTTCCGTCGAGAGCACGCGGCTGGAGGGCATATCGGACTTCCTGGTCGTGCACTGCTCGCACACGTTTCTGCCCTGGCGCAAGAGCGTCATCCGGCAGGTGATTTCCTTCCTGGAGTCGGGACGGTTCTTGAGAATCTGAAATCCGAATTGAAGCCCCTACCTACTTCGCATCGAAGAAAAAGCTTACCGGCCCATTCGTCTCGCCGGCCTTGATGACAAGCGTCCGCGTCACTTCGCCTGCCTTCAGATGAACGGCGGAAAGGGTGTAGGTCCCCGCCGGCAGCGGATACAGGAACTGGAAGCGCCCGGCGGCATCCGTCACATCGAACCACGGATGCGTTGCCACGCAGATGTAGGCGAACATCCACGGATGCACGTCGCATTTGATGCGGAGGAATAACTCGGGCGTGGCGAAGGATTTCGTCGTCGTCCAACCGCTCACTATGAGCTTAAGGACACGACAGTCGGTAGCCGCCGAAGTGAGGAGGCGGAGCACGCGGACGCACGGCCTATCCGCCTCCTCACGTCGGCGGCTTGCGAAGGGCGGTCAGAAATGCAGGCCAGCCTGCGCGATACTCTCACCGC
>DASTLJ010000092.1:0-2931 GCA_035715125.1 Verrucomicrobiia bacterium | reverse complement strand
CGAAACCTCGACCGTCGCCCAGTCCGCAGTTCAATTCACTGAGCCGGGCATGGTGCTTGCCACGCCGGCCTACATGGCACCCGAGCAAGTGCGCTGTCAGGACACCACGAACACGCGGCATTCACTCACCTGAACCTCACGTCAGCGTTCGATGTCTGCCAGCATCGCAACGGTTGATTATTTGGACGATTCCAACCCTCCCGAGCTATGGCTGGTTCGGGAAAGGGGTGGGGACAGCTTGTCCCCAGTGGTTTTCCATTTGGATCCTTTCGAAGCGGGGACGGGCCGTCCCCGGCCCTTTTTGTGCCCCATTCTTGAATCAGCCCTGCACTCTGGACGACATCCAACCTTGATAACTGGGCAGAATTTCAGTTCTAATCCCTGAAAGAGAGACAGCCACTCGCTGTTCTCCCGGGACGCAAACACTCCGTGAACCGCATCATCATCTCGATTCTTTTTGCCACGACCTGCGTCGGGTTGAGCGAAACTCCGGCCAGGCATTGGGCTTTCCAAAGCGTCCGGCCGGCGGCCGTTCCAAAAGTGCAAAACGAAATCTGGACAAAGACCCCGGTGGATCGCTTCATACTGGCTGGGCTGGAAAGCGCGGGGCTTGCGCCGCCGCGGTCCGCCAACCGAGAACAGTTGATTCGACGGGTGACGTTTGGACTGCTCGGCCTGCCGCCCACACCCGAGGAGATGGACGCGTTCGCCCGTGACCGCTCACCCGACGCCTTCGACCGGCTGGTGGACCGTTTGCTCGCCTCGCCCCGCTACGGCGAACGCTGGGCGCGGCATTGGCTGGACCTCGCGCGTTACGCGGAGAGCGACGGCTTCGAGCATGACGCTGTCCGCCCGCACTCGTGGCGCTACCGCGACTACGTCATCCAGTCGTTCAATGCGGACAAGCCTTACGACCTCTTCTTGCGCGAGCAGATCGCCGGCGATGAACTCTGGCCGGACTCGCCCGAAGCGGTCACCGCCACCGCCTTCAATCTGCTCGGCCCGGACATGGTGGATTCGGCGGATCAAGTCCAACGCCGCCTCAACACGCTCAATGACATGACCGATGTCTCGGCCAATGTGTTTCTCGGGCTGACGTTGGGTTGTGCGCGTTGCCACGATCACAAATTCGAGCCGTTGACCCAGCGTGATTACTTCGCGTTGCAGGCGTTCTTTGCCCCGGCGACATTTCAGAATGAGCGGGCGGTCCCGACCGCCGCCGAGCGAGCAGCGTATGACCGCGCCCAGGCGGCCTATGAGGAGGCCAGCCGCGCTTTGCGGCAGCAAATCGACGAACTGGAAGCACCGCACCGCGAGCGGCTGTTCCACGAGAAGCTCGCGGCGCTATCCGAGGATGCTCAACTCGCGCACAAAACGCCGAAGTCTCAGCGCACGGTCGAGCAGGAGAATACCGTCCAAGAAACAGCCGGCATGGTGAAGGTTTCGGAAACGGAATTGGCGAAAGCGCTTTCCGATGCCGACCGAACACACCGGCAAAGTCTTCAAAACGAACTCAAGAAAATCCCCAAGCCGCCTTCGCTGCCGGCGACGATGGCGTTGGCCAATACCAACGGCGTTGCTCCGCGCACCTTCATTCTTCATCGCGGCGATTATCAGCAACCGGGCGGCGAAGTAGAGCCGGGATTTCCAGCGATCCTCCCTAGCAGCCGACGTGAGGAGGCTCAAGTTACAGCATCGCAAAAACCAGATGTCGACGCCCCGCAGGAACCGAGCCTCCACAGATTCGCTGCCACGAGAAGGAGAACGGCGCTGGCCGACTGGCTGGCCAGTCCGGCCAACCCGCTCACCGCCCGCGTCCTGGTCAACCGCATCTGGCAACATCATTTCGGTCGGGGTCTCGTGGCCACGCCGAGCGATTTCGGCACGCGTGGCGCGCGACCGACGCATCCGGAACTTCTCGATTGGCTCGCCGTTGAATTCGTGGCGCAGGGCTGGAGCATCAAAGCCATGCATCGGCTGATCCTTCGTTCGGTGGCCTACCAACAGTCGAGCGAACCCTCGCCGGAAGCCTTGGAGCGCGATCCTGAGAACAAACTTTTTTCCCGGCAGAATCGCGTGCGCCTCGAAGGGGAGGCCATCCGCGACAGTTTGTTGGCGATCAGCGGGCGGCTGAACCCGACGATGTTTGGCCCCAGTGCGCTGCCGCCCCTGCCTGGCGATCTGGCGAACTCCGCCAAAAATTGGACGGCGAACAGCGCGGCGGCCGACCAGGCGCGGCGAAGCATTTACGTATTCGCGCGGCGCAATTTGCGGTTTCCGTTCTTCGAAGTGTTCGACGCGCCGGATAACAACGTCACCTGTCCCGAACGGGGCCGGAGCGTCACGGCGCCGCAAGCGCTCACACTGCTGAATTCGGAAGAAGTCCTCACCGCCGCAAGTGCGGCCGCCACGCGCGTTATGCAAGAGGCCGGCTCGACGGACGAACGGATCGGCCGAGCTTTCCGACTGACGTTGGGCCGCGCGCCAACGTCGAGCGAACAGGAAAAGAGTAGATTGTTTCTCCGCGAGCATCGCGGCGGGAACCCAACGCCCACCGAGCCCGCTCAAACCGAATTCACCGCCCTGTGCCGCGCGCTCTTCAACTTGAATGCGTTCGTCTTTGTCGAATGAACTGGAACCCCCTCACCCCGCCTGCGCGGACGAAGCCGCTTCGGCGCGGCGAAGGCCCGGCCCGCTCCCACTCGCCTCGGCGGAGCCTGCGGCTCAGCCTGGGTCGGACGGGGTACGTGTTTAGCGGTGTTCGAGGCTGTAGAGGCAGCCATCTTGGGTGGTATTTGTTTAGGATGGTGGTGGAACTCGTCGCGCTGCGACGAGTAGCGCCGCGTACAGCGGCGCAATGCTATCCCCGCGGACTTCATCCAGTGAGTTCCGCCGCTGAACGCGGCGGGGTTGTCGCAGCGCGACAACCGC
>DASTLJ010000091.1:0-9619 GCA_035715125.1 Verrucomicrobiia bacterium | reverse complement strand
GCCCTGAAGCTCGAGCAATGGCGCGCCTCCGGCCGCTGGCCCAGGCACCCCGTCGGCATCAACCTGGGCAAATCGAAGATCACGCCGCTCGATCAGGCTGCCGAGGACTACGCCAATTCCTTTCGCGTGCTTCGTCCTTACGCCGACTTCTTCGTCGTCAACGTCAGTTCGCCCAACACGCCCAACCTCCGGCAGCTTCAGGACAAGGCGGCGCTGGATGAAATCCTGGCTGCCGTGCAGGAGGTCAACGCGAAGTGTTCAGTATCCAGTGTCCAGTGTTCAGTGATCGCCGGCGGCAATTCACGCACCACGCCCCACGCACCACGCACGGCCCCCATCCTCGTCAAAGTCGCCCCCGACCTGTCGTTCGACGCCCTCGACGAAATCCTCGCCCTCGCCGGCCCGCGCCGCCTCGCCGGCATCGTGGCCACGAACACGACTCTCGCGCGGCCGGCAACGAGCGACCCGCCGCTCCAGCGCGTTTATGCCGAGACGGGTGGACTTAGCGGCCGGCCGCTCCGCCAGCGCAGCACCGAGGTCATCCGCCACCTCCATCGGCAGACGAAGGGCGCGCTGCCAATCATCGGGGTCGGCGGCATCTTCAACGCGGCGGACGCCTGGGAGAAAATCACCGCCGGCGCGTCGCTCGTGCAGGTTTACACGGGCCTGGTTTATGAAGGCCCGTCGCTGGCGAGGGACATCGTGCGCGGGTTGCTGGAGCGGATGCGGGAGCGGGGGATGCGGGAGCTGAGGGAAGCGGTGGGGAGCGAAGCGGTGAGCCAGTAATCAGTATTCAGTAATCAGTGTTCAGTAATTCGCGGGGTGAGCGAACTGACAACTGAAGACTGAATACTGATTACTGATTACTTCCTTCCGATCCCAGCCTCCCAATCTCCGCCATAATCTCATCCGCCACTTGCTGGTAAATCGCCTTCAACCTCGGTTTTGGGCACGTTTTGGCCTCCTCGCGCAAGGCTTTGAAATGCATCGGCTGGCCGTACTTCACCGTCAGCCGGCGGGGGCGCGGCCATTTCAAGTGGCGGCCGTACGCTTCGTAGGTCCCGAAGACGCGCACGGGGACGACGGGTGCGACCGACTTGATGACGGTCAGGCCAATGCCGGCCCTGGCCGGGCGCAACTGGCCGTCGATCGAGCGTGTGCCTTCCGGGAAGAGCAGGATGACGCCGCCGTTGAGCAGACGGTCGAGAATTGCCTTCAGCCCCGCGCCGCCTCCGCCATCCCGGTCGACGGGCACGACTTTCCAGCTTCGCAGCACCGTTCCGATCAGCGGCGTGTCAAACAGCGTGTCGCGGGCCAGGTAGTTCACCATCCGGCGAAGACCCGAGCCGACCAGCGGCGGGTCGAGGAAGCTGGCATGGTTCGACGCCAGAATGACCGGGCCTTCGCGCGGTACGCGCTCGGGATGATGATATCGAGCGCGCGAGTAGAGGGCGAAGAACGTGCGGAAGAAAATCCAGCCCAGGCGATAGCTCCAGTTCACACGCCTCACTGCCAGCGCGGCGTGTGCCGGGCGACTTCGCGCCGATCTTCCCGCTCCTTGAGGCGCTGGCGGATGATCTCCAAAATCTGGGCGCTGGTCTGCTCGGCGGTCAGCCCGGAATTGTTCACCACCACGGCGCCGAGCGGGATCATGAGCGGGGCGGCTGCGCGCTGGCTGTCGCGCTGGTCGCGCGCGGCGAGGTCTTCGTTGACGCCTTCGGCCTGGCGGCGCCGGGCGCGCTCTTCGAGGTTCGCGTCGAGGTAGAATTTGAAATCGGTTTCGGGAAAAACATTCGTGCCGATGTCACGTCCTTCCATCACCAGGCTGCCGAACTGGATACACTGGCGCTGGGTCTTTTTCATCCACTCCCGCACTTTGGGCACGGCGGCGACGTGCGGGACGGCGGCGCTAGTGGCGTTCGTGCGGATTTCCTTCTCGGGATAATAGCCGCCGACCAACAAGCGGACGTGGCGCAGTTCGCCCTCGATGCAGGCCAGTTTGGTCTTCCACCGGCGGCACGCGCTGGCCACGGCCTTGGAGTCGTGAACGTCGATGTTTTGCTTCAGGCAATGCCAGGCCAGCGTGCGATACATGGCGCCGGTGTCGACGTAGACGTAGCCAAGGGCCCTGGCGACGAGCCGGGCGTTGGTGCTCTTGCCGCTGGCGCTGGTGCCGTCGAGGGCGATGACGATGGGGTGTTCCACGTCAGGAGCAGGCTGCGCGCGACGGGCGCCGACCGTGCCGAAGTCGATCTTCACGCGACCAGTTTGGAGAGGCGGCGAAGCGGAGGCAAGAGCCAAGGCGCAAAAGGGATCGCAACGGAATCCGGTAGGGCGAGGCTCCTGCCGAGCCGACACTCGCCTGTGGATTAAGGCTCCGCGGGAGCGTCGCCCTACCTAGTCCGCGAACAACTCGTCGTGGGTCAGCGGGCGGCCCGAAGCGTCCAGAATCTTCGCCCCCAGCCCGCGCGGGGGCGCGGCGGCAAGCTTCTGGAAAAAGTTCGGGAAGGTCTTCTTCACGCACGCCGGATTCTTGATTTTGATGCCGGGAACTTTCAATCCCAGAATGGCAAAGCACATCGCCATGCGGTGGTCGTTGTAGGTCTCGATGGTCGCGCCGTGGAGTTGTGACGGGAAAACCTCCAGCGTGTCGCCCGTTTCGATGACCTTTGCGCCGCACTTGGTCAATTCGGTGCGGAGGGCGACAACGCGCTCGCATTCCTGGACACGGAGGCGGCCCAATTGCAGAAACTGAATCATGGATCGGTCGGCTTCTGCCGACCAAGCCCGACCCGAGCCAGAATCGCGCTCTTGCCAGTCGCGACCTGCGTCCTCATCGGACGCCACGACGATGGAGGTCATGATGCTGTCGCCCAACTGGGATAATCGAGACAGGGTGTCCGGGAGAGGAAGGAACTGAGGAAACTTGGAATCAATCTGCCAACCGGAGCGAGGCCAATTCGTGACTCTGACAAAAAGCAATCCGCGATCTTCATCCCGAGTCGGGACGCGTGCCTTATGTTTGCCATCTTTGAGTTCCAGGACGACTACATCGTATTCAACGCCGATGGGAATGCTTATGGTCACCCCATCCTTGGTTCGCTGTTCTGTGGTTTTGGGAATTGATGTCATCCACCCTGCTGCCCAGAAATAACTCCCGCTCGAAGCGTCCGGTTCGATCTGAAAGCTGCCGCCCATATTGGGAAAGGCCTTGATTAGTTCGGTCGTCATCGAGACGTACGGGGACTCCTCCGCGTTCTCCCCTGTCACCTGCAACGCCCACCCGCCCACCTTGGCGCCCAAAAGCAGCGCTGACGCAAACTGCGAACTCTCCTCAATACTCACGCTGCACTTCGCACCCTGCTTCGCCCCGCCGCCGTTGACGAGCGCCGGCAGCCTGTCGCTCCCCGAATCAATCCGATAGCCTAACTCCCGCAACGCCTGAAACAGCGCCGCCTGCGGTCGCTCGTGCATCCGCGGCACGCCGTGCAGGCGGTAAACGCCTTCGCCCAGGCAGACCATCGCGGCAAGAAAGCGCGCCGCAGTGCCCGCGTTGCCGACGAACAGTTCCATCGGCTGCGCCTCCGTGCCCCCGCGCGGGACTTTGCCCCCCAAGCCGTAAACAGTGATGGTGCGGTTGCACGTCTCGTCCGGGTCCGGCGCGACGTTCACCATGAAGCCCAGGTCCTGGAGGCATTCGACCATCACCTGCGTGTCCTCGCTCCAGAGCGCGCCTTTGAGCGTGGTCTCCCCTTCCGCGAGCGCGGCGAGCACCAGCGCCCGGTTGGTGATGCTCTTGGAGCCAGGCACGGTGATCTCCGCGCGCACCGGCTTGTCCAGCGGCACGATTTCGATCAGGTCGGGCAGGGGCATGGGAGGGGATCAGGTATGAGGTATGAGGTATGAAGGGGTCGGCACGCGCAGTGACGACAGCCCGTTAAAATTTGCCCGCGGCCTCGTAGCCGCCGAGGTAACGAGGTGGATATCCTCAGCAAGTCGGCGAGACTTTTCGGCCTCCTCACGTCGTCGGCTGCTTTTTTAGGTTCTTCACGGAGTTCCGGAAAATCGCCACGACGCAAAGCTCGAGTCGAGGGAACGCCTCGCGGAGCGAGGCGGTGATGGTAGCCGTGGGCTTCAGCCCACGGATAGGACGCAACGAAGGTTGGCGTCGCGTAGCGACGCTGGAGGTTAGCTTTCCTGGCCTTCAAGCGTCGCTCCGCGACGCGCCTCCCTCCTGTGCCAATCCGTGGGCTGAAGCCCACGGCTACCATCATGAGGTCGCTCTGCGACCCCAACGCAGTCCAATTCCCAAAATCCGGCGATGAACTTTTTCCGAGGAGCTGGTCGACATTCCTCCAACCGGACTGGGAGGGATTGAGTCGGACTCCAGCTTTCATACCTCATCCCTCATACCTCATACCTCCTTATTCCGGCGACGGCGACGCCGTCCCGGCCCGCCAGGCGTCGCGGCGTTGTTTGGCTTGTTGAAAAAATTCCTCGATGGCTTTCGCGTCCTGGGTCTCCAGCGCGTGCTGGAACTCCTGCAAATCTTCGATGAACACCCCGAGCACGCGGGCGAGGTTTTTGCGGTTGGCCAGCGCGATGTCGCGCCACATCTCGGGCGAGCCGCTGGCCACGCGCGTCGTGTCGCGGAAGCCCGTCGCGCAAAGCATCGCCTGTTCCTTCGGATGCACGGGGCTGAGAACGTAATTCGCCAGCTCGGCGGCAACGACGTGCGGCAAATGGCTCGAACGGCCCACTAAATCGTCGTGTTGCTCGGGGGACATTTGCAGCGGCAGACCGCCGAGGTCTTTCCAGAATTGCTCCACCGCCTGGACGGCATCCTTCGTCGAGCTCACAGTGGGCGTCACAACGCACACGGCGCCCTCGAACAAATCCGCCCGCGCCGCGCCCACGCCCATCTTTTCGGCCCCGGCCATCGGATGCGAACCGATAAACTCCGCGCCGGCCCCGGACACCAGCGGCTCCAGTTCGGCGACGACCCCGCCTTTCACGCTGCCCACGTCCGTGACGATGGCGCCGCGTTTGAGGGCAGGGAGGATCTTCGCCACACGCGACGGCATCTGAGCGATGGGCGTGCAGAGGAGGACCAGGTCCGCGCCCTCGATCGCGCGCGTGGGGTCGGTAAACGCCTCATCGACCGCGCCGGCCTCCAGGCACTCGGCGATGCTTTCCGACCTCCTCACCAGGCCGCTGACGCGCCCGGCCAACCGGCGCTGCTTCGCGGCCAAGCCGATGGAGCCGCCAAGCAGCCCGACTCCGGCGACGGTGATTTTTTGCCAGCGGGGCATGAGGCGAGAATAAGCGGGCCGCGTAAAACGTAAAACGTAAAACGTGATGCGTGATGCGTGAAACGTGAATCGTGAAACGTGAAACGTGAAACGTATGCCGCGCCCAACGCGAGCGCCGAGAGTGTCAGCGGATTCCCGGTGCAGCTCATCGTGTCTCCAGGGCGCACTCGAGGGTGACAAAGGCCTTGAAGACCAGTTCGCCGAAAGCAGCGGTGGGTTCGTCCTCACCGGGCAACGTTGTCACAGCTTTCGCACTTCCAGTAAATGATGGCGCAATCCCGCCCTGCACACCCAGGTCCCCTCTATAGCGAGGCTGCAGCATTGGCCTGAACTCTCCCGACTCGTTGAAGCGCTTCACAGACAGTTTCACGCCGAGCTTTTCCTCATAGGTTTTCTTTCGGGCCATCGCCTTGTCGCAGGCCTGAGCGATGGCTTTGAGGCGCATCGCGTCCTTTTCGGAGTGCTCGAACTTGACGCCCGCATAGGTCACTTCGCTCCACTTGTCGACCGAACCGGCGGCGGTCTGGAATTCCTTGTCATCATGAACCGTCACCTCGAGCTGACTCTCGATCCGGTAACTTTTCACCTTGTCCGTCCATGTCCCGGTTCGCGGTGTTGATGAGAATTTCGCGGAGCGAATCCGATCCGCGCCGACGTCGTTTTCAGTCAAGTACGTCGTCAGAGCCGCGCGCAACTGGTGGTTCGCCTGCGAAGCCTCTCGAAGGGATTTGTGTTCGCTGGTGAGACGCAGTGTCACGACCGCGCGATCGGCCGGCACTTTCACCTCTGCCTCGCCGACGATGCTGGCCTGCACCTGCTGGCCAGCCAGGTAATTGGCGAGTTCCGCGGGTGCCCCTTTTATTTCCGGTTCGGCCCAGACCGGCGTGACAACGAAGGCGAACAGGCCGAGTACGATGGATATGCGTTTCATTTTTGATCTCCTGATGGTTTTGAATGCTGCCCGGCACCAGCCCTCATCCGACGGCCAGTGTCGCTGGCTTGTTTCCTACATCCTAGGAATTCGGCACCCCAGCCGCAAGAAGTCGCCGCCCCGGCCCACCGTGCGGGGGCGCGGCTTGGAAGTACCACCACGGTTGAGGCCGGGCCGGGAAAGTAGGGCAGGCGTCTCGCCTGCCCAGCCGCGCCGAAAGGCGCGGCTTTCGCACCACCAAGGCCTCGCTTCGCTCGGCCGGGCAGGCGAGACGCCTGCCCTACGTTGGTGGTACTGGCAAGATGCGCCCATCGTGCGGGCCCCTTCACGGGAAAGCGGGCGCTCACCTGCGAACATTGACAACCTCGGCCATGTGCCACATCTTTGTGTCACATGAAAACGGCCACCGTCCGACAAATCCGACACGACTTCGGCACCGTCCTGAACTGGGTGGAGGAGGGCGAGCAGGTGGAAATCAGCAAGCGGGGCAAAGTCGTTGCCCTCCTCACCCTGCCCCCTGCCCCCAAGCCCACGCGCCCAAAGAAACGACCGGACTTCGCCGCCCGCCTCAAGCGCATTTACGGCGACAAGCTTCTTCCTGGCAACCTCATCGTCGAGGAACGGGAATCGCGACCGTATTGACCAGAGCGGCCCTGTCCGGACTTGCGCGACATCCCTCCTACCTTTCAACGGAGCGGACCGGCCAATGAGGGCAAATCCGGCAGGCCTCAATTCTCAACCTTCAACCCACCGTCATGCCCGCCTACGCCGACACAAGTTTTCTTGTTGCCGTTTACTCGCCAGAGTCCGACTCCGTGAAAGCCCTGAACACCATGCAACGCCTGACCCAGCCTCTTCCCTTCACGCCCTTCCACTGCCACGAACTCCGCACGGGCCTCCGGCTTCGTGTCTTCCGCGGCGAAATTACCGCCGAGCAGCGCAAGCAAGCATTCCGGGAGCTCGACTCCGACCTGGAGAACAGAATCCTCGCGCACACCCCCATCCCATGGACGGACACCCTTCGCGCGGCGGAGAAACTCGGTGATGCGCACACGGAAACCCTGGGCGTTCGCAGCTTCGACCTCCTGCACATCGGACTGGCCGTGGTGCTCGGCGCGACGGAGTTCTTCACTTTCGACTCACGACAGGCTTCGCTTGCCAGAGCGGCGGGATTCAGAGTCAAGTCGTGAGGGTCCTGGCGACGGGATTTTCAGGACTCCTTCCATCAACTCGGCCTGTCCGGCTCAATCTCCTGGCGTCGAGAGCCGGAAAAACCCATTTGTTGCGCCAATGGGGATGGGCACGGTGCGGACGGCGCCGTCGCCGGAAAACGGGCCCGCGAGGTTCGTCCACGGCAGGCCAGGCACGGGCGAGTATTGGACCCGATACGTGCGTTGCGCGACGCTTTGCCAGGAGACCAGGAGGTCCGCGCCGCTCGGCTGGGCAGCCAGAATCCGCAGCGGGTTGGCGCCTTTGGTCATCGTGAAGTAGTCGTCGATGACGCCGGTCGAGAGGAGGGACTTTGCGTCGAGCCGGTTCGCCTCGAAGTCCAGCACGACGGAGCCGAGGAGATTGCGCGAACGATACATGACCGGGTGGTTCAATGGGCCGCCGCCAAGCGACGCGCCGCTGCCGCTGACGAGATAAACGGTCCCTTCGTGCGCGGCCGGACCGGTCGCGGGCTTGTCGTAAGACCCGGCGCCATCGGCCCGGCCGCTCCCGCCGTTCTTGAGCATGGTGTTTGTCGAAAACGTGGTAGACGGCCCGTAATGGCCATCGATGAGATAGGACCGTTCGTAGGAATGGCTGTGGCCGCTCAGAACAAGATCGACACCGTAGGCTTCCAGGAGGCGCACGGCGTTGGTGCGCATTTCGATTTGCTCGTTCCGCACATCGGAGTCGTTGCTGCCTTTGCTGTAGGGCGGGTGATGCCAGAAGGCGACGGTCCACTCGTGGGTGGTCTGCTGCAGGTCGGCTTCGAGCCAGAGCAGCATCGGACTGTCGTTGGTGCGGGCGGAAGACATCGAGTCCAGGCAGATGAAATGGACGTTCGCGTAATCGAACGAAAAGTATTTCTCCGTGCCGCTGGCCACGCCGCCGGCTTCGGCGTTGGTGGGGAAACTGAAATTCTCGAAATAGGGCGCGGTGTTCGAGACGGTCGAAAGGTTGAACGTCTCCTGGTTGCCGATGCAGGACCACACGGGCGTCTGACCGAGCAGGTTCGAATAGGTGTTGAAGACCGCAATCTGCCAGACCGCATCCAGGCCGCCGTGATACGCGTTGTCGCCGAGCATGAGCCAGAGGTCCGTGTAACGGTTGGAGGTGAAGTTCGAGTAAGCGTCGCGCACGGGGCCGGCGGACGCGTTGGTGAACCCGAAGTCGCCCAACCCCCAGACGCGGAATGGCCGGCGCGACCCGGCCGGTGGCGCGGTGCGGAAGAAGTAGTTCGTGCTGGCATTGAGCGTCTGGGCCGGGAGCCCCAACGCATAGAAGTAAACCGTGTCCGGCGCCAGGTTCGCGAGCTGAACGGCGTGATTGGTGGTCGAGTCCGATTCATCGGCGAAGGCGGAGAGGTCGGTCGCGGAGGGGCCGTAGCGAACGCGGCCGACGTGCGCCGTGTCGGTCCGCCAGCGGACGATGAGGCTCGTCGGCGTGCCTTGCTGAAGATACGGGCCGCGGATCACCGCCGCGCCATCCGCGTTGCGAGCGATGCCGCCGAGCAGGCAGGACAGCCCGAGGAACATTACTCCGGTCCGACCGGGGCGTCGCCGCGAACTGATCGACGAAAGAAGCGAGTTCATGGAACTAGAGAGTCATAGCCTTTTTCCACGCGCAACGAAAGCGTGAATGGGCCGTTCCAGGAGGGCGCATTGGAGCAGTGCCACTCAGGCGGACGAAGAGGCCGCGCGCTGGGAGCGCCGGCATCCTGCCGGCCTGTGGCCTTGGCCTGTCGGCGGGAGCTCGCCGGCAGGATGCCGGCGCTCCCAGCCGATTCGTGTTAGCTCAGGGGTCTCGTCGCATTATTCCAGTGCCCCCGGTCTCCGAAGGAATGCGCCCGCGAGGTTGCGTCTGGCGGGCGGGACTGTTCATATCCCGTGCGGATTGAACGAATCCGCGCCATCCTCTCGCCGCCGGCTGCTAAAGCAGGTGTTCTGGTTTGCGGTCCTTCACTTCGTTATCCTGAAAATAGTGACGGGAATCCTTTTCTTCTTCGACCACCTTCCACCAAAGGCCGTGAACCTCTCTGCGGTCATCGAGTTTCTGTCCCTCATCAACCAAGTGCTCGTGTTTCCGCGCTGGCTGGTGCTCAAGCTGTGGCCGTGGGAAACCACGCCGGCGGGCCTCGGACTGGCGCTGACGATCTTCAACAGCGCCG
>DASTLJ010000090.1:0-5635 GCA_035715125.1 Verrucomicrobiia bacterium | reverse complement strand
CGAGATCGTGATCAACGAGATTATGTACGATCACAAGCTGCTCCCCGCGACGAACAATCTTCCGCCCCAGCCGTCGCACGAAAAATGGATCGAGCTTCACAACAAGAGCGCGGGCGCCGTCGACCTCACCGGCTGGGAACTTGACGGCGGTATTGGCTACCATTTCAGCCCCGGCCAGATGATTGCGGCGGGGGGCTACCTGGTCATTACGGATGATGCGGCGGCGCTGCGCGCCCGCTACCCCGGCGTCCCGATTGTCGGGGATTTCAGCGGCCGGCTTTCGGGCAACAGCGACCGGCTGGTTCTCCGCGATCCCACCGGCAATCCCGCCGATGAAGTCCGCTACTTCGACGGCGGTCGCTGGCCTGAATACGCCAACGGCGGCGGCTCGAGCCTGGAATTGCGCGATCCCAACGCCGACAATTCCAAAGCCGAAGCCTGGGCCGCCAGCGATGAGTCCGGCAAGGCCTCGTGGCAGACGTTCACTTACCGCGCGATCGCTCAGCAGATCCCCTACAATCGGCAAGCAACGGTTCTGGACAATCAATGGCGCGATTTTGTCCTCGGACTCCAGAGCCTTGGTGAATGCCTGATCGACGACATATCGGTGGTCGAATCGCCCACGAACAATCCTGTCCCCTTCGTCGGCAACGGCGACTTTGAAAATGGGCTGACGGGCTGGCGTATTCTCGGCACCCACAACCGGAGCCGAGTCATTGAGGAACCCGGCAATCCGTCCAACCATGTCCTGCACCTGATCGCCACCGGTTATCAGGAGCACATGCACAATCACATTGAGACCACCATCATCAACAACCGCACAATTACACTGGGGCGCGAGTACCAGATTTCGTTCCGCGCGCGATGGCTGGCCGGGAACAATTTGCTGAACACGCGCCTCTACTTCAATCGCTCTTCGCGCACGACGGCGCTTCCTTATCCGACCCTCAACGGCACCCCGGGCGCGCCGAACTCGCGACTCGTGTCAAACATTGGACCGACCTTCAGCAGCTTTGGACACCAACCGGTCGTGCCGCAGCCCGGCTCGCCGGTGACCGTGTCTGTCGCCGCTCAGGATTCGCAGGGCGTCGCGTCCGCCGAGGTCTGGTGGTCAGTCAGTGGCGGCGCCTGGAACAGCGCCCCAATGACACCCCAGGGCGGCGGCAATTATCTAGGGACCATTCCAGGCGCCAGTGCGGGGGCCATCGTGCAATTCTATGTTCGCGCCGTGGACGGATTGGGCGCGGCCTCCACCTTCCCGGCGCTCGGGACAAACTCCGGCGCGCTCTACGCTGTGGCCGACGGCCAGGCCAATCTCCCGTTGTCCCATAACGTGCGCATCGTCATGACGCCCGCCAACACGGACTTCATGCACGGCACGGCCCAGGGTGTCAACCAGACCAACGTGATGAGCAACGATCTGTTGCCTTGCACTGTCATCTATGACGAAGCCCGCGCCTACTACGATTGCGGCGTCCATCTGCGCGGAAGCCAGCGCGGCCGCTACAGCGACGTCCGCACCGGCTTCCACATCGAGTTCCCGCCGGACGACCTGTTCCGCGGCGTGCACCCCGTGATGCTCATCGATCGTTCCGGCGCCGGCGACGCGACCGGCAATCGCCAGGAGGAAATCGTACTCAAGCACATCCTGAACCGCGCCGGCGGCATCCCGGGCACCTACGGGGAAATCGCCCGCGTCATTGCTCCGCGAGCAGCGCACACCGGGCCCTGCCAATTCTTTCCGCGCCACGAAGACAACTTTATCGAAACGGCCTTCGAGAACGGCGGCGATGGCACACTGTTCGAAATGGAACTGATTTACTGGCCATTGAGCGCCAACGCCGCCGGTTACAAGAATCCCCAGCCTGACGATGTGACAGGACTGGACCTGACGAACCTGGGCGACGACAAGGAGCCGTACCGCTACGACTTCTTGATCAAAAACCACCGCGACACGGACGATTACAGCCAGTTCATAAGGCTCTGCAAGGCCCTCGCCTTGAGCGGCGCCGCGCTCGACGCGCAAAGCCGGCAGGTCATGGATATCGACCAATGGATGCGCGCCTACGCCCTCATCTCGCTGTGCAGCGTGGGAGACATGTATGGTTTCGGCCTCAATCACAACTTCTTCATCTACCAGCGGCCCTCCGACGGAAAGTTCGTCTATTTCCCGTGGGACATGGACTTTGCCTTCACGCGCGGCGCCAGCGGCGCGCTGGTGGGCGACCAGAACCTGGCCAAGGTGGTGAACCTCCCCGGCAACCTGCGCTGCATGTACGCGCACATGCTCGACATCATCGCGATCAGCTTTAACACGAGCTATATGACCTATTGGGCGGATCACTACGACAACTTCGCGCCGGGCCAGAATTATACGGGAGCAGGAAACAGCCTCGGGATTCTTGGGGCGCGTGTGCCCTTTGTCATCAGCACCATCAACAACGCCGGTGGCAATGCGCCCTTCGCCGTCTCCGGCCCGAACTTCATTACCACGGCGAGCAATCTGGTCACCCTTTCCGGCACCGCGCCCGTGCAGGTGAAGACGATTTGCGTCAACGGCGTGGAATACGAAGTGACCTGGACCAGCATTTCCGCGTGGACCCTGCGCATCCCGATCATGACCAACGGCGTGAACACCCTCAACGTCACGGGGTACGACGTGCATGGCAGGGCGCTCACGAATTTCAGCCGAACCCTCACAATCAACTACACCGGCCCAACGCCCGAGCCGCAGGGCGCGGTCGTGATCAACGAGATCATGTACAACTCCTCGGTGCCGGACGCCGCCTTCGTCGAACTCTACAACAACTCCGCGACTACCAGTTTCGATCTCTCCGGCTGGCGAATTAACGGACTCGATTACACTTTCCCGTCCGGCGCGGTGTTGACCAATCGCGGTTTCCTCACCATCGCCAACAATCCGCTGGCCTACTCCACCACGTATACGAGTGCGCCGCCCGCCTTCGACCGCTTCAGCGGCAACCTGCAGGACAACGGCGAGACCCTCTCGCTCCTCCGACCGGGCGCCTATCCCGGCGAGGAGATTCTCGTGGACCGTGTCCGCTACGAGAGCGGCCCGCCTTGGCCCGGCGCCGCCAGTGGCCTCGGCGCGTCCCTCCAACTCATCGACGCCACAAAAGACAACGCGCGCGTTGCCAACTGGAGCGATGGCACCGGCTGGCGCTTTGTCAGCGCCACCAGCCCGATGACCGGTCCCGGCCTTACGCCGACGAACCTCCAGTTCTACCTCCAGGCGGCCGGCGACCTCTACGTGGACGATGTTTCAATCGTCCTCGGCAGCGTGCCGGGGGCCGGACCCAATTTGCTGACCAACGGGAATTTCGAGATGGGCTTTGCGCCCTGGCGCGCGACGAACGGCAACCACTCGAATTCAGTGGTCGTCACCGGCATCGCCCACGACGGCAGCAACAGCCTTCACATCGTCGCCACGGGCCAGGGGGGTGCGCTTGGCGCGGTGCAAAACGTGATCAGCAACCTGTTCTCGACGAACATCGCCACCATCAGCTTCTGGTTCCTCCCGAGCACCAACGGCAGCGGGCTGAACTTCCGCGTCACCTCCTCCTTCCGAAGCCTCACGCCCATCGACTACCGCCCCGGCCAGCCCACGCCTGGAACGAACAACAGCGTCGCCGCCCCGCTGGCCGCCTTCCCGCCCGTGTGGCTGAACGAAGCCCAACCCGAAAACCTCGCCGGCCTGGTTGACAACCATGGCGAACACGAGCCGTGGGTCGAGATTTACAACTCCGGAACTGATCCGATTTCGCTCGACGGCTGGTATCTCTCCACGAGCTACGAATCGCTCAACCAGTGGGCCTTCCCCGCCACCGCGATGCTGCTGCCCGGCCAGTTCAAGGTCGTTATCTGCGACGCAGAGCCCACGGAGACGACGATGGACGAGTGGCACACCAACTTCCGCCTCAGCCCGACCAATGGCTCCGTCGCGCTCTCCTGGTCTCCCGCCGGCGTGCAGATTCTCGATTACCTCAATTACGCCGACATCCGGGCCGGCCGCGCTTATGGCGATTTCCCCGACGGCCAGCCATTCTTCCGCGAGGAATTCTACCGGTCCACGCCCGGCACGACGAACGACCACACCGCCGCGCCGCTGTCTGTCTTCATCAACGAATGGATGGCCCAGAATTCGGGCAGCCTGCTCAATACGAATAACAACAACCAATCCGACGATTGGTTCGAGATCCATAACCCGAACAACGCGCCGGCCGATCTCTCCGGTTTCTTCCTCACGGACGATCTCACCAACCCGGATCAGTTCCAGGTGCCGCCTGGAACGATCCTCCCGCCGCACGGATTCCTCCTGGTCTGGGCCGACGGCAAACCGAGCCTCAATACCAACACCGACCCCGCGCTCCACGTCTCCTTCAAGCTCGAACAAAACGGCGAATCCATCGGCCTGTTCGGCAGCGACGGCGCGCTCATCGACGCCGTGACCTTCGGCCCGCAATACAGCGATATCAGCGAAGGCCGCTACCCGGACGGCTCCGCCGCCCAATGGATCGCCCCGCTTACCGTCCCGACGCCGCGCGCGCCCAACGCGCCCTACGCGAACCGTTACCCGGTGCTCGCCGCCATTCCAAACACCACCGCCTACGTCAACCTGCCGTTCCAATTCACCGCCGCCGCGACCGACCCCGACTCGCCCCCGCAGACACTCTTCTTCACGCTCGGAGCCGGTGCACCGACGAACTCCACGCTCAACCCCTCGACAGGCGGCTTCTCGTGGACGCCGACCCCGGCGCAGGCCGACACCACGAACGTCATCACGCTGCGAGTGACCGACAATGGGACGCCGGTTCTGAGCGCCGAACGGACTTTCACCGTCACCGTGCGCGCCGCAGTCCTGCTCGGCGGCATTACAGCGGGGCCGGGGGGCATGATATCCTTCAATGTCCTCACGACGCCCGGCAAGACCTACCGCGTCGAGTACAAGAACGCATTGACCGACGAGATGTGGACGCAACTACCGCCCGACCATCCGGCCGGCGGCACCAGCCTTACGATTAACGATGCCATTGGCATGCAGCCGCAGCGATTCTACCGGGTGGTGCAGTTGGAATGATGGTCCTCCGCGTCGATCGAGCGGTAGGGACGGCGCGCTGCGCCGTCCGCGCCGCGTTGAGCGGCGCAACGGGGAGGCGAACGGTGTCCGTTCCGCCCGCTCTGCGCGGGCGGGGCCATCGCAGCGCGATGGCCCTACCAGTCATAGCAGTGTCCGGATGCGTACGCTCCGAATCCGGGGCAAAACAAAACGAGTGACGTACCGCCTTCCTTTCGCTAATACCCTGCCTTTCGGGGAACCGCCCGAAGTGGATTGACCGATGAAACACCTCTTGAGTCTCGAAAAGCTCCCGCGCGCCGAAATCGAGCGCATCCTGCGCGGCGCCGCCCTCTTCAAACAGCAGCGCAAGGGGGACGCCCCCCGTCCGCTGGCCGGGCGGACGTGGGCGCTGCTCTTCACCAAATCGAGCACGCGCACCCGCGTCAGCTTCGAGGTCGGCATTCGCGAGCTGGGCGGCCAGGTGATGTTCCTGAGCGCCGCCGACATCCAATTGGGCCGCGGCGAACCCATCAAGGACACCGCCCGCGTGCTGGGCCG
>DASTLJ010000089.1:0-4953 GCA_035715125.1 Verrucomicrobiia bacterium | reverse complement strand
CGGGCGGCGCTCCCCGCATGGAGTCCCGGCTTTAGCCGGCAGCGCGACCGAAGTTATGGCGGGCTGGTTCTGGCCGGATGCCCAACCGGCTAAAGCCGGGACTCCATGCCTTCAGCGCCGCAGGCACGCTAAACACACACGAAGCCGGGTGCTAATGAGAGGTTTCCGACGGCTTTTAAGAAACTCAGATTCGCCCCTTATGCCTGCCGGGCGTCAGTTGATTGGAGGGGCTCGATGGGTTGGCCTTCGGCGTTTGCCGATTCGAGGCAGGCATTCATGATTTGCTGGGTCTTGAGGGCCATCTCGGGCCACTGCTCGTTGAGGCGGCCGGAGCGGATGGCCGTGGCGAAGTTGCGAAACAAATTCGCCTCCTGCGCGTCCGCGTGCCCGTGGCTGTGCTCAGCCACGGCGAGGCGGTGCGTCTCCGGCTTCATGTCGAAGTCACACCCGCGCACGCGAAAGGCAGCGCGGTGCAGGTCAAACGAAAGCTCGCTCCCCGAAAACGGCAGCACGAAATCGTCCACGCGCAGCGAGCCGGTCGTGCCGCTCACCCTCACCCACTGCTCCAGGTCGGTGACAAACGAACAATAGAACCCCGCCGACACGCCGCCTTCGAAAAGCAATTCGCCGGAAAACTCGGTCGGCACCGGTGCCGGACTTTCAATGCTTCCAAGCGTCGCCAGGAGCCGCCCGCAAACCTGCCGGGGCATCTCCCACTTCATCGCCCAAAGCGCGAACCGGATGCAGTACCAACCCAGGTCGCCCACGCACCCGTGCGGCTCCAGCGCGGAGTGGGCGCGAATGTTCGTCGAGAAAAACTCCTCAGGCGCGCGGAAACTGAACGCGGACTGAATGCGCCTGATTTGCCCGACACTCTTGCCGTCCTCAAGCGCCTCGCGCATCCGCTCCAGCCGCTGGCTGTGCACGAACATCACGCCGTCCATGAACTGCACGCCGTTTCGCCGACAGGCCTCGATCATCTCGCGCAAGTCGGCGACGTCCCGGGCGCACGGCTTCTCGCAGACAACGTGTTTGCCGGCGTTCGCGGCGCGCACGACCCACTCCTTCCGCACGCCGGTCGGCAGCGGAATGTAAACCGCGTCGACATCCGCGCGCGCCAGCAACGCGTCGTAACTCCCGAGCGCGGCAGGCGCCGCGTCGAACGGCGCCTCGCTCTGGCACTCGGAGACAAAGCGCCGCGCCCGCTCGCCATCGCGGCTGGCGACGGCGACGATGACATCGCCCGCCTCGCGGATGGCTTTCCAATTCTTCCGGGCAATTTCGGCGGCGCCCAGGATGCCCCAACGAAGTGTTGGTGAATTCATTACCGTCAGCTTACTGATTGGGCCGCCGGATTGAACACCGAAGTGAGAGCCGCAAAAAGGCACAGAAGGCACAAGAGATGAATGGATTTACGCCTTTTGTGCATCTTGGCGGCCATTCCGATTTCAGTCAGGCGTACGGCGTCCTGCGGTCCTGGCAGTAGCGGCCTCGGTCGCCGTGTCGATCATTCCGGGTCGAGATAAAATGACTGGGCCAAGAGCAGGTTTAAGTCCTGCACCGCCAGCGTGAGATCCGCGTAGCTCTCGGCCGTTGCGTCATCTAGCGGCGCGGACTCGATGCGCCGCCGCAGCCGCTTGAAGCGCAGGCTGAGTGCGACCTGCTCGTTGGTGTCGCCAAGGGCGCGCAGCAACTTCCGGACCCGCTCCGCGCGCTGCCGGGCGAGGCGGATGGTTCGGAGCGCGGAATCCACCGGTGCCTCCCCGGCGGCGACCGACTTGAACAGGGCGCACTCGAACTGGCGGCAGCGCACCGGTCGATCCGCGTAGATGCGGCAACGGTTGTCCCCGCAAAGCGCGGCGCACGGCTGGGGGAATTTCGATTGCGGATTGCGGATTGCGGATTGCGGATTGCTCAGCGCGAGACCGAGCGACTTGAGTCGGGCCGCGTCATCGCCAGGCTGGAGTTCCACATCTTTGAAGAGCACTCCGTTGCAGCACAGGCCGCAGGCAAGGCAGAGCTGTTGGGCGACGGAACCGGGCGCGTTCATCGGGCGGGCACCACTTTGCCCGTCGATTTCGACGGCGCAAGCCCGCAGGCCCGTGCCCCAACCGAAAGCAAGGAAAACACATCAAAACCTCCTTCTCCCCGAAGCCCGCCAAGCGTGACATTGCATCGGAGTGTGGTGCCCAAGCACTGATTCCCCTGTCCCCATTCCCCTGCCTGCTCTTGACCCGCCCGACTACAAACTTTCCAGGATTGGGCAGGGGAATGGGGGCAAGGGAATGGCGCCTCTTGATGCGACTGCCTTCCAAAAGAAGACTTGCTCTCCGCGGGGCTTTTCGGCAGAGAACTTCCCACATCAACAGCGGACCCGAAAGCGACGGAACGCACGACGCCCCGAAACAACGCCATCATTTCAGGCAGCGAAGGATACGCCATGAGCAAGCCAAAGAACCTTTTCCCCAAACTTCACAACGCCATGTGGCCCGGTCTCGTCGGCAAAGGCAGCCCTGGGGGCGAGCCTTCCATCGACCTCGACACCATGCTCGAGCTCACGGCCAAGGCCGAAGTGAACGGCACGAAGTTCGACGGCGTCGACCTCTTCCTCTACGACCCGCACGTGTCCATCGACCTCGACGACGATGGTGTCCGGGCGCTGGCCGAGAAGATCCTCAGCCACGGATTCGTCGTTGGCTCCGTGGTCGCGCCGGTCTGGTTCGACGGCTCGGCAATGGGCGACGACACCCAGCGCGCCAATTTCGTCAGCGCCGTCCATAAAGCCTGCCGCATCGCCAAAATGCTCCGCGAACTTGGCGTCCGCCCCTATGGCATCGTGCGCATCGACTCCGCCGCGGCCGTGGCAGACTGGGACAAGGATCCGGCCGCCAATACCCGGCTCATCGCGCACACCTTCCGCGAAGCCGCCGACATCGCCGAAGCCCACGGCGAGCGCCTGGCCGCCGAGGGCGAGATTTGCTGGGGCGGCATGCACTCCTGGCGCAACATGGTGAACCTGCTCGAAGAAACCGGCCGCCCGCAGACCGTCGGCTTCCAGGCCGACATGGCCCACACGCTCCTTTACACCCTCGGTTACAACGCCGAGAAGGACGCCATCCTCCCGCGCGGCTACGATTGGAAGAACAGGAAAACCCTCGACAAGGCGTTGGCGAAGCTGACCGCCGCGCTCCGCCCCTGGACCATCGATTTCCACGTCGCGCAGAACGACGCGACCGTCAAAGGCTCCGGCAGCCACGACAAAACCGGCCGCCATTGCGTGGTGGACGATCCCAAAGGCAAGCTGAACATCCCACGCCACGCCGGCTACTGGCTGCGCGATGAAAAGAAGAATCTCACCAAGGCTTTCCTCCATATTTGCTGGGACGGCTGCATGTTCCCCAACGGAGTGATGATGAAGCAGGACACGTGGAACAACATCCTCCGCTCCATGATCGCCGTGCGGGAGCAGCACGGGTGGAACGAGTTGGGCCAATTCGCGTAGTTGGGTTTGGGATCGGTTCTAATCGTATGCCGGCAGAGCCTAAATATCCGGTGGCTCTAATCGCTGACGACGGATTGGCTGAGGTTCACACTTCGTTCGACTCCGTGACGCGATCAGTAGAAATACCGGAGCTTCCGAAGGTCCTTTTGATAGACTCAAATGGCCAGGCTTTCTCTTTGGTGGCCGCAGAGGAAACAGGATGGTTCGATAAAGCACTTTCTGCATTGGGCACGCCGCCCAGATACAAGACGGTGCCCTTTGCAGGCATCGTTCCTCCCGAGGTTATCGCATCGGCAAAATCAGCGCTCTCCTCCGTTACGCCTCATTCCTGAGTCTTGATGGCCGTGGTTCTTATCCCGACGACAGAGGGCAGATCGTTGCGCAGGTTGGCGTAGCGGGCCGGGCCATCGAGTCAATCCCTACTCCTGGCTCCAGCCGCCTTCCAAACGAATTGTTGAATCCCGGCGTCCTTCGCGAAATCATGCCTCGCAGATGCTTTTACGTCCTTCAGCCCTCCCAGCTATGGCCAGTGGGCTTCTGTGTCTGCTGGCCGCCGCGCCCGACGTGAACAGCGCCGATTCCCAACTCAGGCTCACCCTCCGCTCCCGCGACAAAGTGCGCGAAGGCGCTGAGGCTCGCTCCGTCACCGAGACGAACGCGGCGTGGGAAGCCAGGAAGACCGCCCTCATTATCTGCGACATGTGGGACGACCACTGGTGCAAATCCGCCGCCCGCCGCGTCGGCGAACTCGCCGGCCCGATGAACGAGATGATCAAGACCGCCCGCGGCAAAGGCGTCTTCATCATCCACGCCCCAAGCAGTGTTACTGCCTTCTACGAGGACACGCCGCAGCGCAAACGCGCGCAAGCCGCGCCGTTCGCCGCCACGCCCGTGCCGCTTTCGGTCACCAACCGCTGGGGCACCGCCTGGTGCTGGCCCGACCCCAAACGCGAACCCGACCTGCCGATCGACGACAGCGACATGGGCTGTGACTGCAAGGTGAAGTGCGAGATCCGCGAAGCGTGGACGCGCCAGACCCCTGCCATCGAGATTGCCCCGCAGGACGCCATCACCGACAACGGCCAGGAAACCTGGAACCTGCTCGCCGAGCGCGGCATCGACAACGTCATTCTTTGCGGCGTGCACCTGAACATGTGTGTGCTCGGCCGGCCGTTCGCCATCCGGCAGATGGTCCACGTCGGCAAGAACGTGGCGCTCGTTCGCGACATGACCGACACGATGTACAACCCGGACATGTCGCCGAGGGTCAGCCACTTCGCCGGCACCGACCTTGTCATCGAGCACGTCGAGAAGTTCTGGTGCCCGTCGTTCACCAGCACCGACGTTACGGGCAAGCCCGCGTTTCGGTTCAAGGACGCCAAGTGAGCCAGCTTCCCACTCCATTGTGCGGCATTATTCCGCCACTGGTCACGCCGCTGAAGGATCGCGAC
>DASTLJ010000088.1:0-3503 GCA_035715125.1 Verrucomicrobiia bacterium | reverse complement strand
TTCAATGAGCGCGGCGGCTTCGAGAGCGACCTGACCCTCATTCGCACGGGGACCGCCGAATTCAACATTATCTCGGGCAGCGCGCAGACCGTGCGCGACTTCGATTGGATCACACGAAATGTCCGGCCCGACGAACACGCCGAGTTGCTCGATGTCACCCATGCCTACAGTATCCTCGGTGTGATGGGGCCAAACTCGCGCGCCTTGCTCAGCCGCGTGACGGACGCCGACCTGTCGAACGGCGCCTTTCCGTTCCTGCACGCCAGGCACATCAGCCTCGGCCACGGCACGATTCGCGCCGTGCGTATCACTTACGTGGGCGAGTTGGGCTGGGAGTTGCACGCGCCGATGGATCAGGCGGCTCTCGTCTATGACACGCTGATGGCTGCCGGGAAGGACTTGGGCGTGGCCAACGCCGGCCATTACGCGATCAACTCATTGCGTCTCGAAAAGGGCTATCGGGCCTGGGGCGCCGAATTGTCGCCCGACGACACACCGCTGGAAGCCGGGCTGGAATTTGCGATCGACTGGAAAAAGGAGTTTCTCGGCCGCGAGGCACTGTTGAAACAGAAACAGGCCGGCGTGAAACGGCGGCTCGTGATCTTTGTCCTCGACGACCCGGAGCCGGTGCTTTGGGGCGTTGAACCGATCCATCGCGACGGCTCGCCCGTGGGCTACACGACCTCCGGGTCGTACGGCCACACGGTGGGCGGCGCGATTGCGATGGGCTACGTGAATCATGCGGCAGGCGCGACGCCGGAGTTCATCCGGTCGGGCCGCTATGAAATCGGCATCGCCAACCGGCGCTATTCAGCCAGGGCACACCTGAAGGCGCCGTACGACCCGGAACGGAAGAAGGTCCTTGTGTAGCCGCCGACGTAAGGAGGCGGATTGTTCGTCTGGCGTGGGAATCCGCCTCCTCACCTCGGCGGCTACGGCTGGCTAACGAAGTAGAACTTGTGGGACTTGTTCGTAATCCCGCAGTGGTGACAAGAAATGAACCCGAAGGTCAAATGCGCTCGGCCCGCTTCAGCAGCGCCACGAATCCCGCTTGCTCAAAATGGTGATCGGCGGTCAGGGCTTCGGTGACGCCGCGCTCTCGCATTGCGACGAACGAGACGCAATCCGTCAGCGTCCACTCCTTGTCCGAGTGCTGGTGATAGAGTTCCAACGCGCGATCCAACACCTCGCGGTTGGCCGGGAGAATCTCACAGGCGGCCGACTGTCGCAGATGGAAGACGAAATCGCGAACGCGCTGCCGGCTCTCCGATTTAGCCAGCGCATCGGCCACTTCCATCAAAATCCAATCCGTTGTGAGCAAGTGCGCGCGGAAGTCCCGGGAAAACGCGACCACGCGCTCGTGATGCTGGTCACGCCGATTGAGCCGCGCGACGAAGTAGAAGGCGTCGGCGAAGACGGCGCTCATGGGCGCGAATGCCCGTGGACATAGTGATCGAGATTGGCGGCGAGATCAGGCGGCAAGTCGTCCGCCATGCCATCGAACTCCTGCATGGTCTCCCAAAGCGTGGGCGGTTGCTCCTCGACCGGCTCGATGCGTACGAGCGTTCCCGATGGCCAAGGAACACCGGGCGGCAACACGATTTTTCCTGCTTCGACTTTGGCGGTGATGCTCATGTCAGTTTTAAGCCTGTGATAAGATTAACCGCATTGGGTCGGCCCGGCAATCCATTCCTGCGCGCGGTTGGCTGCTGACGGCTGACCGTCAACGACTGGCCGACGCTCGGCCGAAGGGGGAATCCGCCTCCTCACGTCGGCGGCTACGGCGGATTGACCACCGCCTTCACCACGGCAACGAGAATGTCTTCACCGTGGTCATGCATTTCATCGCTTCGATCACGCCTTCTTTGATTCCGAGACCACTGTCCTTAATCCCGCCGAAGGGCGAGTTCTCAGTGCGGTAACCGGGCACCTCGTTGATGTTTACCGTGCCGGTCTTGAGGCGTTTGACCAGGTCAATGGCGCGGTTCAGGTCGCGCGTCACGACGCCGGCGGAGAGGCCGTAGGCCGTGGAGTTCGCCACTTGCACGGCGTCGTCGAGATCGCGCACGGCCAGGATGGGCGCCAGCGGCCCGAAGGATTCGCACACGACCATCTCAGCGTCACGCGGCACGTGAGCGATGACGGTGGGCGACAGGAGTGCCCCGCGCCGCTGGCCGCCGAGCAGGACTTTCGCTCCGGCTACCACGGCTTTCTTCACCACGGACTCCAGGTGAACCGCCGCGGCTTCGCTGATGACCGTGCCCACCCGCGTCTCCGGATCGGCGGGGTCGCCGCACGTATATTCGCGGGCCTTCTCGACGAAGCGGGCGGTGAACTGTGCCAGAATGCCTTGTTCGACCAGGATGCGTTTCACCGCGGTGCAACGCTGGCCGGAATTGCGGAAGGCGCCTTCGGCCGCCAGCGTCACGGCCAGATCCAGGTCGGCATCGTTGAGAACAATCAATGGATCGTTGCCGCCCAATTCCAGGACGAGCCGCTTGTAGCCGGCGGTCTGCGCAATTTTTTTGCCAACGATTTCGCCTCCGGTAAAGGTAACCAACTCGGTCCGTGGATCGCGCACGAGCACTTCCGCCACCTGCTCCGTCCGCCCGATCAACACGCTGAGCGTGTGCGGCGGGACGCCGGCTTCATAGAGCAGCTCAACGAAACGGATGGCGGTGAGCGGGGTAGCAGTGGCCGGCTTGAGGATGACCGGCGCGCCCACGGCCAGGGCGGGAGCGAGCTTGTGGACAACCTGGTTCAGCGGATGGTTGAAAGGCGTGATGGCGGCGACCAGCGCCAGAGGCTCGCGCAGCGTGAAGATTTTTCGCGCCTTTCCCTGCGGGGAGATGTCGCAGGAAAACACCTGGCCGTCGTCGCGCAGAGCTTCCATGGCCGCGAGGCGCAGCACGTCGGAGGCGCGGCCGGTCTCGTAGCGCGTGTCGCGAATGCACAATCCAGACTCGGCGGTGATGAGTTGCGCGAACTCCTCGCGCCGCGACTCCAGGAGTTGACGGGCGCGGTCGAGAATGGCCGAGCGCTGGAAGCGGGTTAGTGCGACGCCGCCCGCCAGCGCGGCCTGGATGGAGGCTTCGGTGTGGGCGCGCGTGGCGAGCGCGACTGTGCCGACGAGCTGGTTGTTGTAAGGATTTCGAATCTCCAGCCGCTCTCCGTCCGCCACGGGCGTGCCCGCGACGTAGCAGGGCAGGTCAAGAAATTTGGCGGCGGGCGTTGGGTTCATGCGCTGGTTCCGTTGCAGGCGAAGTCGAAGACGTCGAAGTTGCGCGGGTCGCCAGCGGCGCGGGCGGCGTAGGCGGGCGTGAGTGGCTCGGAAAAGGCAAAGGGCACCATTTCTTCGTAGCGTCCGCCGTGCGAGCGCAGGCCGCGCTCGACGGCTTTGAGGTCGTGATACTCGGGCGTGCGGCCGAGCACAACGTCGCGTCCCGACATCACCACCATATCGCCCAGCCGGTCCGCGGGCAGCTCCAGCTTCTCAGCGGCAT
>DASTLJ010000087.1:0-9923 GCA_035715125.1 Verrucomicrobiia bacterium | reverse complement strand
CGCTTTACCTTTCACGCTTCAGCGTTCCCCTCAACCCCGATACTTTCCCCGCGTGCCCGCAACCTACGACATCATCATCGCCGGACTCGGCGCGATGGGAAGCGCCGCGGCGTTCCATCTGGCCCGGCGCGGTGCGCGGGTGCTGGGGCTGGACCGATTCACGCCGCCGCACTGTTTCGGATCGTCCCACGGCCAGACGCGGATCATTCGCGAGGCATACTTCGAACACCCAACCTACGTGCCGATCGTGCGGCGGGCTTACGTTTTGTGGGAGGAACTCGCCAAAGCGGCCGGAGCCGAATTGTTCCGCCAGACCGGCGGCCTGATGATCGGCGCGCCGGACAGCGCGCTGGTGCGCGGGGCGAAATTGAGCGCGGAAACTCACGGGCTGCCGCACGAGATGTTGAGCGCGGCGGAATTGCGCCGGCGATTCTCCGCGCTTCGACCTTCGGACGATATGCGCGCGGTGTTTGAGCCGCGGGCCGGCGTTCTTTTCGTCAAACACTGCATTGCCGCGCACCTTGAAGTCGCCCGACGCCACGGCGCTGACCTTCGATTCGACGAACCCGTGGAGCGCTGGGCGCCGGACGGCCAGGGCGTGCGCGTGACCACGAATCACGGCGAGTTCAAGGCGGCGCAATTGATCGTGAGCGCCGGCGCGTGGGTCAACACCCTGTTGCCCGGCCTGCCGATGCGGGTCGAACGGCAGGTTCAGATTTGGTTCGACCCGGAGAAATCGACCGCCCTGTTCGCACCGGAACGATGCCCGATTCACGTGTGGCAGTTCGATGGCCGACGATTTTTCTACGGCATCCCGGACTTCGGCGAGGGCCTGAAGGTGGCGTTTCATCACGAAGGCGAGTCCACCACGCCGGACGCTGTCTGCCGTGAAGTCGCGCCCGGCGAGGTGGAGGCCATGCGCGCGGTGCTCCGCCGCTTCGTGCCGGGCGCTGACGGCCCGCTCCGCGCCGCGACGGTCTGCCTCTACACGAACACGCCGGACGAACATTTCTGGATCGATCGGCATGGGGACTGGCCGCAAGTGCTCGTCGCCAGCCCCTGCTCGGGACACGGGTTCAAGTTCTCCGCCGCCATCGGGGAAATTCTCGCGGACCTCGCGCAAGGCCAGCAGCCCAAATTCGACCTCGGCCTCTTTCGGGCGCGTTAAGCCTTCAAAGCGCAGAAGAAGTCCAGATTCACTCTCAGCGCCTCGGCATACGAATTCGCTTCCGACGGTGTCTATTCATTGGCACAATGCATCGTCATGAAACCCTCTTGCTTCGTTGCCCTGGCGCTCGCGCTCTCCGTTTGCAGCACGCGCAGCGCTCCGCCCTCGCTCCCATCCTCCGAGGCCAAATTACCGCCCCCCATTACCTCCTTTATCGCAGCCAAGGAAAAGCACGCCCAAATGCTGGCGGAGAAACTGAAAGTGAAAGTCCACGACGATTATTGGACGTTCTTCCGCCAGGCCCGCAGTGGTGACTGGCTTGCCGCCGACCGCACTTTCGAGAGCCTTCGAAAGCGCGCCGTCCAGGACGAAGGGTCGAAAAACGACCCGCTTTTCGACCGGACCGTCTGGCAGACGCTCACCGAGGTGTCGATGGTGCTCGAAGCCTACAATCCAACCAACAGCGCGCCGAAATGGTCCACAGCGTTTGGCGAAGGAATAGTGAAATCGATTCCCCGGGATAGCATTTACTTCGGCGGCACCGACGCAGGGCGCGGCTTGCCCACCGCATTTTCCAAGTCGCACGCCGACGGCGATCCGTTTTTCACACTGACGCAGAGCGCCCTCGCAGACGACAACTACCTCGACTACATCCGGGTAACCTACGGCGGCAAGATCCAAACCCCTTCCAAGGAGGATTCGCAGCGATGTCACCAGGACTACCTCGCGGACGCGCAGAAGCGCCTTCAACACGACACGGATTTCCCCAGTGAGCCGCGCCAACTCAGGCCGGGTGAGGACGTGCGGATCGTGGACAACCAAGTCCAGGCCAGCGGCCAGGTCGGCATCATTGCGATCAAGAGCCTCCTCGCCAAGGTCATCTTCGACAAGAACCGGGAGCGCGAATTTTACGTCGAGGAAAGTTTCCCGTTCGACTGGATGTACCCGCACCTGACGCCGCATGGCTTCATCATGAAGATCAACCGCGATCCGATTTCCTCGCTGTCTGCGGAGGTCGTCAGCAAGGACCACGAGTTCTGGACGAAGCAGCAAGCCGCGATGATCGGCGACTGGCTCAAGGTTGAAACGCCGGTGAAGGAAGTCTGTGAGTTCGCGGAGAAAATCTTCCTCCAAAAAGACCTCGGCGGCTTCCGGGGCGACCCCGCATTCGTCCGCAGCGACTTCACAACCAGGATGTACTCCAAGCTGCGCAGCAGTGTCGGCGGGCTCTACAACTGGCGCATCGCTAATTCGAGATCCCCGGAGGAACAGCAGCGCATGATCCAGGAGGCCGACTTCGCTTTTCGGCAGTCGTTCGCTTTTTGCCCGGTCAGCCACGAAGCGATCTACCGCTACCTGAACCTCCTGGTGCAACTCGTCCGCATCGACGACGCGCTCCTCATCGTCCGCACCGCCGCGCGGCTCAATCCGACGGATGCCCAGCATCAGAACATGATCACCGAACTCGAGCGGATTCGGAGCGCTCAGCCCAAGTAAACCGGAGCGACGAAGCGCGGCGCTTGTTCGAGGCAAACCGTCGAGGTGGAGGCCAACAGCCCAAATTCGACCTCAGTCACTTTCGGGCGCGTTGAGATTCAAGACGGAGACTGACCTCGGATTCACTTTCAGCGCCTCGGCACACAAATTCGCCACACGCGGTGTCTATCGGATTGGCACTTGGTGTCGTCATGAATCGCGCTTGCTTACTCGCCCTGGCCTTTGCCCTCGCAGGGTGCGGCACGCGCGGCGATCCCACGTCGCATCTCATCGCGCAGTCTAATCTTCCACCAAAGATTGTTGCATTCATCATCCAAAAGGAACAACACGCCCAGGCGTTGGCGAGTCTGCGAGCCGACAAAGTTCCCAGCGACGTGTGGAATTACTTTCGCCTGGCCCGGGAAGGCAAATGGCGTGCGGCGAACCGGGTGTATCAGCACCTCCGCGAACGCAGCGGACAGATTGCGAGTTGGAGGCACGACCCGAAGTTTACAAGCACGACTTGGTGCGCGCTGCTTGACTTGCAATTGGCCCTCGATGCCTACACCTATGGGGACCCAAAGTTCCCCACCGCCTTTGGCGAAGGTATCGTGAATTCGATTCCTCGCGGCAGCATCTATTTCGGCGGCACCGACCCGGGGCGCGGCCTGCCGACTGCGTTCTCGAATTCGCATGCGGACGGTGATCCGTTTTTTACGCTCACGCAGAACGCCCTTACCGACGGCCGCTACCTCAACTACTTAAGCGACACCTACGGGGGCAAAATCCAAACTCCCTCCAATGAGGACGCGCAACAATGTTTCCACGACTACCTGGCGGACGCGCGGAAGCGCTTCGATCACGATAGGAACTCACCGAGCGAGCCGCGCCAGCTCAAACCAGGTGAGGATGTCACGATCGTGGATAACAGGGTCCAGGTCAGAGGCCAGGTCGCAGTGATGGCGATCAATGGCCTTCTCACCAAGGTCATATTCGACAAGAACCCGGAGCGCGAGTTGTACGTCGAGGAGAGTTTTCCGCTCGACTGGATGTACCCGCACCTGACGCCGCATGGCCTCATCATGAAGATCAATCGCGAGCCGGTTCCCTCCATCCCGCCGGAGATCGTCGCGAAGGACCGCGAGTTCTGGACCCAGCAGCAGGCGGCGATGATCGGCGAATGGCTCACGCCCGACACTTCGGTGAAGGAGGTTTGTGACTTCGCGGAGAAGGTCTTCCTCAAGAAGGACCTTTCTGGCTTCCGGGGCGACTCGGCGTTTGTGCGCAGCAACTTTGCACCCACGATGTACTCGAAGCTGCGCAGCAGCATCGCAGGGCTCTACAGTTGGCGCATTGCGAATTCGAAATCCAAAGAGGAACAGCAGCGCGTGATCCAAGAGGCCGACTTCGCATTTCGGCAAGCGTTCGCCCTCTGCCCCGTCAGCCCCGAAGCGATCTACCGTTACGTGAATCTCTTGGTGCAGAGGCAGCGCATCGACGACGCACTCCTTATTGCTGGCACCGCCGAACGGCTCAATCCGAAGGACGACCAGCTTCAGAACCTGATTACCGAACTCGATCGGATTCGGAATTCTCAGCCAAAGTAAATCGGATTGGGCCGCAGAACTAAACAAGGAACGGAGAGCCGCAAAGAGGCGCAGAAGGCGCAAAAAGGAAAAGACTTGGGGCTTTTGCCTTCTGCGCCTTTTTGCGGCAATTCCGGTTTCAAACTCCAAGCTTCGTCTTCCGCGGTCCCGCCGGGGAATTTACCGTTGACACCGCGCGGGGCGTTTCGTTGTCATGTCGCCCAATCGCCGTTCCCGCTGTCGTTGTAAGCAGTGGCTTATTGCGTCGCGACGGCGTCTTTTTTGCGAACCATGAGCAAGCGGAAGATCAACGTCGCCATCGTCGGCCTGGGTTTTGGCGCGGAATTCATCCCCATCTACCAGCGGCATCCGCAGGCGCACCTGCACGCCATCTGCCAGCGCAAGCGCCACAAGCTCGACGCCATCGGCGACGCGTTCGGTATCGCGGGGCGGTACACGGATTTCAAGGACGTGCTCAAGGATCCCAAGGTGGACGCCGTCCACATCAACTCGCCCATCCCCGACCACGGCTGGATGTCTATTGCCGCGCTCAAGGCCGGCAAGCACGTCTCCTGCACCGTGCCGATGGCCACGAACATAGGGGACTGCCGGAAAATCGTCGAACTCGTCCGGAAGACCGGCCTCAAATACATGATGGCCGAAACGGTGGTCTACGCCCGCGAATACCTGTTCATGAAGCAACTGCTCGACGCGGGCAAACTCGGCAAGCTCCAGTTCGTCCAGGCCAGCCACCAGCAGGACATGGACGGCTGGCCCAATTATTGGCCCGGCCTGCCGCCCATGTGGTACGCCACGCACTGCGTCGGACCGGTCGCCGGGTTGATTGGCAAGCCCGCGGAATACGTCAGTTGCTTCGGCTCCGGCACCGTCCGCCTGGAACTCATCCAGCACTACGGCTCCCGGTTCGCCGTCGAGACGGCGCACATCAAGTTCAAGGGCACCGACGTCAATGCCCGCATCATCCGCAGCCTGTTCGACACGGCGCGCCAGTATCGGGAGAGCATCGACGTGTACGGCTCGAAGGCGTCCGTCGAATGGCCGCTGGTCGAGCACGCGCCGCTCATCCTGCACACCGCCAAGCGGCCCGAGTCGAAGATTCCCAAGCCGGTGAAAGCCCCCGATTACGCCAAACGCCTGCCCAAAGCCATCCGGCGCTTCACGACCAAGGGAGTTTATGACCCCGGCAAGCAGACGCACCTCTCCTTCACCCAAGGCGCCGGCCACGGCGGGAGCCATCCGCACCTGGCGCACGAACTGGTCAGCGCGCTGGTTGCGGACCGCGATCCGTTTCCCAATGCGCGGCAATCAGCCAACTGGACCTGCGTCGGCCTGTGCGCGCACCAATCGGCGCTCAAGGGCGGAGCGATTGTAAAGCTGCCGGCGTTTACACTTTGAAGCGCAAGACGGAACATGATTGAATCGGCCGCATGGCAACGCTGACGTTCAATGACCTCCTGGACAAAGTGGCGGGGCTTCCCCCGGATGACCAGGACATGCTGTTCGAAATCGTCCGCAAGCGCCGGGCGGAAGCGTGGCGGAAGGAATTGGCGGCTTACGCGCGTAAGGCCAGGCGAGATTTTCATGCCGGCAAACTGCAGGCCGAGTCAGCGGAAGACTTGATCGCCCGGCTGCGCACTCAATGGTCTGAGAGCGATGGCCGGTAGGCAGAAGCGGGAGTTGGTCAGCACCCGCCGATTCGAGCGCCGTGCGGCTCGGTATGTCGGCCGCCATCGCCAGCGCCAGGACGGCGTGGCCAACGCGCTGCGGCTGCTGGCCGAAGACATGTTCGATCCGCGCTTGAAAAGCCATGCGTTAGGCGGTGAGATGAAGGGCCGCTACGCCTGCTCTTGTGGATATGACTGCCGGATCGTGTACAGCATTGAGACCGACCCGAAAACCAAAACTGAGAAGATTCTGCTCTTGGATGTAGGCACCCACGACGCAGTTGTACTGACCCGGAAACTCAGATTTCTCGTTTCGCATCCAACCAAAGACAACCCATCCCCCATCCACTATGAGCAACGTAGAAGTCAGCAACGTAGCGATTGCCCCTAATGCCAAGCGCCTGCTGTGGGCGGGCTTCATGGCCATCCTGGCCGCCGGCATCGGTTTTGCCATCCGGGGAGCCATCCTGAACACCTGGTCGGCGAAGTTTGGCTTCACGGGTCTGGAAGTGGGTCTGATCAATGGCGCGGGCTTCACCGGGTTTTGTTTTGGCATCATCATCGGCGGCCTGATCGCCGACAAGATCGGCTATGGGAAGCTGGTCATCGTCGCATTTGTGCTGCACCTGCTTTCGGCCTTGGTGACCTTTGCCGTTGCCGACGGGATGACGACCAAGACCGCCTTTGTTTACCTCTGGTCAGGCACGTTCCTTTTCGCGCTTGCGAACGGAACTCTCGAAGCCGTCGCCAATCCGCTTGTGGCGACGCTATTCCCGCAGAATCGGACGCACTTCCTGAACATCCTGCACGCGAGCTGGCCGGCGGGCCTGGTGTTGGGTGGCGCGGCCGCGGGCTTCCTGGGCCAGACGCTGAAGTGGGGCTGGAAGGCCCAACTGGCGCTATTCCTCCTCCCGACTGCAATCTACGGCCTGATGTTTCTGGGACAGCACTTCCCGAAGTCTGAAGCCTCACAGAAGGGCCTCAAATTGGGCGATATGTTGAATGATGTGGGCGTCATCGGCGCGGCGGTGGTCGGTTTTTTTGTCGGGCTGTTTGTGAAGGACGGACTCGGACCTCTAATGAATGGTTTGACCGGCAGTGAGTTTTTCGCCACCAACGCTTGGACGTACATCGCGCTCGCAGTGGGTGTGGTGGTCTGGGGGGGCTTGAGCCATCTCAGCCACTGGGCGATGGGCGCGTGGCTGCTATTTGCACTGTTCATCACGCACGCGCTGGTCGGTGCTGTCGAACTCGGCACGGACGGCTGGATCCAGAGCATCAGCGGGAACATCCTGACCCCGCTACAGGGCAACATACTCTTCGTATTCACGTCGGCCATCATGTTCAGCCTGCGGTTTTGCGCCGACTTCATAGAGAAGCGCATTGGCCTGTCGCCTGTCGGTATCCTGCTTACCTGTGCCATTCTCGCCTGTCTGGGCCTTAATCTGGCCAGCGGCATCGCTGCATTCGGTGGCGCGATGGGCGCGCTGGCCGTGTATGCTGTCGGGAAAACCTTCTTCTGGCCGACCATGCTGGCTGTGACTAGCGACCGCTTTCCCCGCACCGGCGCGGTTGCCATCAGCATCATGGGAGGCCTGGGCATGATGTCCGCGGGCCTGGTCGGTTCGCCGGGACTTGGATACGCCAAGGACCGCTTCGCCAGCGCCGAATTGGAAGCGGCGAATCCGGCGATCTACGCGCAGTACAAAGTAGCCGAACCGAAAGGGTGGTTGTTTTTCGGGAAGGTCAATGCCATCGACGGCAAGAAACTGGGCGAAGCACAGGGCAAATTGCAGAAAACCCGCGAGGAACTGGCCAAAGGTGGCGTCACGGATCCCAAGGCCGCGCTTGACAAACTGACTCCAGAAGAACGAACGGTGCATGAGTCGAGCATCAAGGGCGACCGCAGGACCCTGGTGGCCGACTCGTTCATCCCGGCCACCATGGCCGTCTTCTATCTGGTCATTCTCGTCTACTTCAAATCCATCGGCGGTTACAAGACGGTCCACATCGTGCCGGTGGAAGTGCAACAGGCCGCCGAAGCCAAGCAAACCGTTTGAGCCGTGCAATCCCCGGCGAACAGCGCGGTGGCCGGCCAGAAACGCCTGTTCCTGGCCAGCTTTCTGACGCTCATCGCGGCGGGCATCGGCTTCTCCATCCGCAATGGCATCCTGGGTGAGTGGGGCGCGCAGTTCGGTTTCACGCAGGGTGAACTGGGCCGCATCACCGGTGGTGGTCTGACAGGCTTTGGGCTCACCATCATCTTCTTCAGCTTCTTCGCGGACCGAGTGGGCTACGGCCCCCTGATGGCCATCGCCTTCACGCTGCACACGCTCTCCGCCGTGGTGACGCTTGCGGCGACGCCGGTGTTCCACGCGTTCGGGAAAGACGCGACTTACCAATGTCTTTACTGGGGCGCGTTTCTCTTTGCGCTCGGCAATGGAACTTGCGAGGCCGTCATCAATCCGCTCACGGCCACGCTGTATCCGAAGGAGAAAACGCATTGGCTGAACATCCTTCATGCCGGCTGGCCGGGGGGCCTGGTGCTCGGCGCGTTGCTGGGACTGGTCTTCAAGGTCGGTCACGTCGGCTGGCCGGTGCAAATGTGCGTGTTCCTGGCGCCAACGTTCCTTTACGGCCTGATGATGCTCGGCCGCCGATTCCCGCACTCCGAGGCGCGCGTCCATGGAGTTACTGTGGGCCGGATGCTGGAGGAAATTGGTTTGCTTGGCGCGATGGTGGTGATCCTTTTGTTGGGACTGTGGCTGAGTTCGGACGTGGCCAAGGCGCTGGGCGTGCCGGGCGTAGTGGGCTGGCTGGCCGCGCTGGTGCTGCTGGTCGCGTTCGGCGTGGGCACCAAATTTACCATGGGCCACTGGGTGTTCGCTTTCCTTTTGGTGCTGCACGCCTGCGTCGGCTACGTGGAATTGGGCACCGATAGCTGGATTCAGAACATCACCGGCACCATCCTGGCCGATCCCAAGAAGGGCCAAATGCTCTTCATCTGGACCTCGGTGTTGATGTTCGCCCTGCGATTCTTCGCCGGGCCGATCGTCCATAAGATTTCCCCGCTTGGCCTCTTGTTTGGCGCCGCGGTGCTGGCCGCCGCCGGGCTGTTTCTCCTGGGCACGGCCACCACCGGCGTGGCATGCGTGATGGCCGCGACGGTCTATGGCATCGGCAAAACCTACTACTGGCCCACCATGCTGGGCGTGGCCTCGGAGCGGTTCCCGCGCGGCGGCGCCCTGGCACTGGGCTGCCTGGGGGCGGTGGGCACGTTGTCCGCTGGGCTGCTCGGCGGACCCGGCATTGGTTACAAGCAAGATTACTTCGCGTCGAATCACCTGCAAGAATCCTCGCCGCCGGCCTACGCGCGCTATCAATCGGAGGACAAGCGCTCCTTCCTGTTCTTCCCGCCAATCGCCGGCCTGGATCAATCGAAGGTCGCCACGCTCAACGACGCCGGCACGCAACTGCAAAAGGACATCGGCATCCTGGAAAAGTCCGGGCGCAAGCTGAGCGATGACCCAAACGTGGAGAAGCTTTCGAACTGGTGGGCCGGCGCGAAGGCGGAGGCTGCCACGGACAAGGAGCCCGTCAACACCGCCACGCTACACGGCGGCAAGGCCGCGTTGAAACGGACGGCCCTCGTGCCGCTGGCGATGGCGGTGGGCTATCTGCTGCTGATTCTCTACTTCAAGGCCCGCGGTGGCTACAAACAGGTCCATATCGAAGAGGCTTCCGCGACTCATTCCGGCCAGCCGCCGGCGCCTGCCGCGTAGCCTTTCCCCCGATCGTTTGGACAGTCAGGGTTGGCATTTCCCATCTCCCGGAGGGAGGATTGAGAATAGCCCGGCAGTTCACTGCCGTGTGTGTTTAGCGTGCCTGCGGCGCTGAAGGCATGGAGTCCCGGCTTTAGCCGGTTGGGCATCCGGCCAGAACCAGCCCGCCATAACTTCGGTCGCGCTGCCGGCTAAAGCCGGGACTCCATGCGGGGAGCGCCGCCCG
>DASTLJ010000086.1:0-18138 GCA_035715125.1 Verrucomicrobiia bacterium | reverse complement strand
TTTCGCCATCGCCCAGGCCGTCTTCGCCCTGACTTACGCGCACAAGAAGGTGGATGTCATCCCCGACTTGATCCCGAACCTCGGCCGCGCCGATGACTCCAGCGTCGTCCGGGCCGTGCTGATCCAGAACGAGAAATGGTTCGCCAAGTACGCCGCCGAGATGGGCTTCAACTGGTCGAAGATCACCAGCAAGCCTTGAGTTCGGTTCGGTGGGCACAATTCTCACCTTCGAGGGCTGAAGGCCCGTCCTGTGACAGCCTGGGCTGAAGCGAGTCCGCGAGCGCAGGCCCAGGTCGATGTCACCCGCACCTTCTCCAAGGCCTGAAAGGCCGTCACTCGGCTTGGCGTTGGCCGTAACGCCCTTTCAGAGCTGGGGAATTCTGCGTCAGTGGACTTGGGGCTGCGCGCTGCGAGCTCCACCCCAGACTGTCACATCCCCGGCTTTCAGCCCGATGCACCGCTGGCTCGCTGCGAGCTAACGGTCCGCCAGCGGCCCGGTCTTTTGGCCTCGGTCGATGTAGTACCAGTTCACCGTTCCGAAACGATTCAACATCCGCGCGCGGCGCACAAGGTCCGGACGTAGGGCAGGCGACTCGCCTGCCCTGGCCGCGTAGCGGCCAAACAGGGTCGCGCCTACGGCGCTGGGCAGGCGAGACGCTTGCCCTACGTCGAGGTTCATGGGCCGCGGCCCGCTGCGGCTACCGGGGATCGGGGAATTCAGGCAGCGAGGCTCGATACTCCTTGCAGAATCCGCGCACCCAGACGTACTGCGCGTCAACCTTCTTCGTGTAAACCAGCATGCCTTTCTGGAGCCCAAGGATAATGGCTGCGAGTTCAGTCACCACTGCCATGATGCCAAGCACGACTGACTCGAAGTAGGGCGCGGCGATGAGACCGACCATTCCAAGCGCCACGAACGACCAGCTCATGGCGATGAACATTCGCCGCCGCTGCCGGCACTCATCGCAAATGGGCACGGACACCCGCGAGCCTTTGGCGACGATGAGGTAAACGATCAGGTAAATCAGCGGAATGAGGAGAAGAATGTAGACCCACTCCGGGTGCCAGTAGAACTTGCGCTCAATGGGCTTGCCGGTCACGGCGCCATTGCACCTGACGCAACGCGCCGGGAGCGTTCCGCCATGCAGCGTCACGACCGCATCGCCGCTTTGCCAGGCCTCCGCTCCACCAGCGGCAAGAGGCGCGCCCTCGCGCAAGCGCTGGATGAAGATCGGCTTGCACTTCGCGCAAATCCACGAGCCCGCGAACGGGATCATCTCTGATTCCGGGAACGCGACTCCGCACTCGGCGCATCCGATCCGGGCGCCCGACTCGACCAGTTGCGGCACGCCCGGAAGCGGAGGCGGCGCGGGCGGCGACGGAAGAGACGAGGGGGCCGCGGTGATCGAGCCGAACGGCTGCCAGTTCGCCAGACCCTCCCGCCAGACCAGGGTTTGGCGCGTGATTCGACCGGATCGAACCAGGTCGTCAAAGTGCGCCAGCGGCACCGGGCCAATCCGGCTTCCGTTTTGAACGTAGAACCAGTCCACTGGCCGGAAGGTCATGGAACAAGAGCGAGGGCGCAAGTTTGGAAATCTCATTCCCTTGCCCCCATTCCCCTGCCACCCGCCGGATTCGGCGGCCAACGACTTTCCCGGGTGTGGCAGGGGAATGGGGGCAAGGGAATCGAAGCCTCGGAATCGCCAACTCGCTCAACAAATCGCCAACGTAGGACAGGCGTCTCGCCTGCCCAGCGCCGAAGGCGCGTCCTCGTTTGGCCGCTGCGCGGCCGGGGCAGGCGAGACGCCTGCCCTACGTTGGGGCGGCGCCAACTGACGCGGAGGCAATGTGAATGGCCGCGTCGCGACCTGGCTTTGCAGCATTTCATGCATCCGCGTCACACAAGAGAATTTTTCAGTCGCCAGTTGCATTCTCGCTTCGGATTTCTATAGTGCGCTGGTTTGGAAAATGACTGTGAGTGAACCCGCCGCTGTGCCGTCTCCCTGGGATATCCAGGCGGCGCGAAACCTGTACAACATCGCCACTTGGGGCGCCCGATACTTCGATATCAACTCCGCCGGCCGCGTCGTCGCGCGTCCGCTCCAGGAGAACGGCGCCGAAGTCGAGCTGACCGACATCGTCGAGGAAGCCAAGGCGCGTGGCCTGAAATTTCCGCTGCTGATCCGCTTCCAGGACATTCTTCGCCACCGGGTCGAGGCCATCAACGTCGCCTTCCGCGCGTCGATGAAGGAATTTGGCTACCAGGGCCAGTACCGCGGCGTCTTTCCGTTCAAGGTCAACCAGCTCCGCGAAGTCGTGGAGGAAATTCTCGACGCCGGCAAGCCATTCCACTTCGGGCTGGAAGTCGGCAGCAAGCCCGAGCTGTACGCCGGGCTGGCATTGCAAAACCAGTTGGGCTCGCTCATCGTGTGCAACGGCTACAAGGACGCCGAATTCATCCGCATGGCGCTGGTCGGCATCAAGCTCGGCAAGAAGGTCATCCTCATCGTTGAGAAGCTGGAGGAGTTGCGCCACATCATCACGATTTCCCGGCAGCTCAACGTGGAACCGCTCATCGGCATCCGCGCCCGGTTGCTCGCCAAAGGCGCCGGCCGCTGGGCCGAAAGCGGGGGTGAGAATGCCAAGTTCGGGCTCAGCACAGCCGAACTCCTCACGGCCACCGCGTTGCTCCAGTCCGAGGGACTCGGCCATTGCTTCAAGCTGCTGCATTTCCACATCGGCTCGCAGGTGCCGGACATCCTGACGGTGAAGAAAGCCGTCCAGGAGGCCGCCCGCTTCTACGCGAAGCTTTACAAGATGGGCTTCCTGATCGAGTTCGTGGACGTTGGCGGCGGGCTGGGCGTGGATTACGACGGCAGCCGCAGCGCCTTCGACAGCTCGGTGAACTACACCCTCCAGGAATACACTAACGACATCGTTTACTACGTCGGCGAAGTCTGCAACGCCGAGCAGGTGCCGCACCCCGACCTCATCAGCGAGAGCGGCCGGGCCATCGTCGCCCATCATAGCGTGCTCGTCGTCGAAGTCTTCGGCGCGATCGAAAAGATTCGCGCGTCCGAACCCGCGCACTGTGGCGAGGCCGAGCACCCGCTGGTGAGGGAACTGTGCGACATCCGCAAAAACCTCGCCCGGCTCAACAAACTGGAAGCGTTCCACGACGCTCTTGAACGCCGCGATGACGCCCACAGCATGTTCATGCTCGGCCTCCTTGAGTTGCCCGACAAGGCGAAGATCGAAACGCTCTATTGGGAAATCAGCCGCGAGGTCGTCGCCAGCTTCCACGGCCAGGCTTATGTGCCCGAGGAAATCCGCAAGCTGGAGGACAGCCTTGGCGACCAGTACCTGTGCAACTTCTCCGTCTTCCAGTCCCTGCTGGACCACTGGGCCCTCGGGCAGCTCTTTCCGATCATGCCCATCAGCCGCTTGAACGAGCGCCCCGTGCGCGAGGCCACGCTCGTCGATATCACGTGCGATTCCGACGGGCAGATCAACAAGTTCATCGACCTGCGCGATGTGCGCGACACCCTGCCGCTCCACCCGCTGGGCCGCAATGGCGACGGCACCCCGGAATCCTACCTCCTCGGCTTTTTCCTGATGGGCGCCTACCAGGACATCATGGGCGACCTTCACAATCTGTTCGGCCGCGTCAATGAGGTCCACGTCTTCCTCGAGCCCGACGAGTCGAGCGGCTACTACATCGAGGAGATTATCGAGGGCAACACCATCGCGCAGACGCTCGCCTCGGTGCAGTATGACGAGAACGAACTCAAGCGCCGGATGAAGGCCCAGATCGACGAGGCCATCAAGAGCGACCGGATGAAGCCCACCGAGGGCATGCGCCTGCTCGATGACTACGAACGCGGCCTCAAGGGTTACACCTATTTGAGCATCTGAGGCGCCTGTGCGCGGCCCGACTCATCGCCGTATGCTTTGCCAATTGCCAATTGCTGATCGCCGATTGCCGATTGCCCATGTGGCCCGAGCGCAGTCCGGGGCTGGACGGGAACAATCGGAGCTCGGAACCCGGAACTCGGAGCTCGGAACCCGGAACTCGGAACTCGGAACTCGGAACTCGGAACTCTCCCATGGCTGATCTCCTCAGCCAGCCCCGGATTGTTGTCGTGCGGGAATCCTCGCCCGATCCGGAACTGCTTCGCGCCCTCGGCCGGCTGGCGCGCGGACTTTCGGCCCTTTTCTGGGGGCTGCCTTTCGCGCTGGTCGTCTGTCTGCAGACTGCCATTGGCGATTTGTTGCGTCCGTTCGGCGTCGCGCCCGCTCTCGTGGCCACGGGACTGCTCTTTTACGGTCTGACCCTGTTGGGCAAGTTCCAGAGGCAGGAGCGACTGTGGATCACCGCGCTGGACCGGGTCCAAATCCTGGCCCTGATCAACCTGGGCCTCTCCCCGTTCCTCTATTGGTGGAGCCGCGTCCCATCGCACCACTTCCTCGGTTCGGCCGTGCAGACGCTGGTCTTCACCGGGCTGCTGTTCCTGATTGGGCTGAACGTCGTCCTCCAACGCCTGACCGCGATGCTGCCCGACGAGGCCTTGCGCCTGGAAACTCGCCTCTTTACCCGGGTGAACCGCAGCATCCTCCTGGTCGTGCTCATCCTGCTCGGCGCGTATGTCGCCTCTGTTTGGTGCGATCCAGGGCTGCCCGACAAGGTCATCGGCTGGCTGTTGGAACGCACCGCGCTGCGGCGGCATGCGTGGCCGATTGTGGCCCTCATCGACCGCGGACGGAATGGCGTGTTTATCCTCATTGTCCTGCTGCCGGTCGCGATGACGATGGCGCTGCTCTGGAAAATCAAGGAAGTGATCCTGGCCAGCGTTTTCGGGCAGGAACGTTAGGTCCCTTGCCTGAATCGACTCGCGTCGCCGGCGTCCAACTGTTCTTCTCGCACTCATGAAGACTCCGCTGCCTTTCCGGCTCTTTCTTCTGCTGGCCTTCGCTTTCCCGTTCGCCTTCCGCGCAGCCGACGGCGCCGATCCGCTCATCGTCAGCGCGCGTACCCGTGTCTGGTCGGGTCCGGGCACGAATGACTGGGGTTCCGTCGACTCCCCTCGCCCGCTCGATCCGCGTCACACCGCCGTCGTCCTCTGCGACATGTGGGACAAGCACTGGTGCGCCGGCGCGACCCGGCGTGTCGCCGAAATGGCCCCGCGCATGAACGACCTCGTGAAAAACGCCCGCCAGCGCGGTATGCTCATCATCCATTGCCCGAGTGATACGATGAAGTTTTACGAAGGGGCGCCCGGGCGGAAACTGGCGCAAGCCGCGCCGCCGGCGGAACCGAAAGTCCCGCTCCAACGCTGGTGCCGGCTCGATCCCGCCAAAGAAGCCCCGCTGCCCATCGACGACGCGGACGGCGGCTGCGACGACTCCCCGCAGTGCAGGACTTCCAGCACCTGGAAGCAGCAGATTCCCGCCATCGAGCTCTTCGACGGTGACGCGATCACCGACAGCGCCGAGGCCTACTACCTCATGCGCCAGCGGGGCATCACGAACGTTCTGGTCATGGGCGTTCACCTGAACATGTGCGTGCTCGGCCGGCCGTTTTCGATTCGCCAGATGGTCAGCCAGGGCCAGAACGTCCTTCTCGTCCGCGACCTGACGGACACGATGTACAACTCCCGCCAGCGTCCGTGGATCCCGCATTGTGCCGGCACCCAATTGATGGTCGAGCACGTCGAAAAATATTGGTGCCCGACGATCGCCAGCACCGCGTTGCTCGGCGGCGAAGAGTTTCGATTCAAGGAAGACCGCCGGCCGCACGTCGTCTTTCTCATCGGCGAGGATGAATACAAGACGTGGGTGACCCTGCCGCAATTTGCGCGGGAGGAACTGGCCTGGCGTGGGCTGCGCGTCTCCGTCATCCAGCAGAGCGAGGGCGACATTCACCGTTTCCCCGGCCTCGTCGACGCGATGCGGGACGCCGATCTCCTTGTGGTGAGCGTCCGGCGTCGCGCGTTGCCGAAGGACCAGCTCGATGCCGTCCGCGCGCATCTTGATGCCGGCAAACCGCTCGTGGGCATCCGGACCGCCAGCCACGCCTTCGCGCCGCGGCCCGCCGACGCCGGCAAAGGCGACGCGTGGGCCACGTTCGATCCCGACGTGCTCGGCGGCAATTACACCGGCCATCACGGCAACGGGCCAAGGGCCACCATCACCGCCGCCGCGGGCGCCGAAGGGCACGCGTTCCTGACCGGCGTCGACCTCTCTCAACTCACCGGCAACGGCTCGCTCTACAAAGTCAGCCCGTTGAAAAATTCCGCGTCGCCGCTCCTGATGGGAACCATTCCCGGCCAGCCCGCTGAACCCGTCGCGTGGCTGCACGAATTCGGCGAAAAGAAGGCGCGCGTCTTTTACACGTCGCTCGGTCATCCGGACGACTTCGCCAACGCCGCGTTCCGCCGCTTGCTGCTGGACGCGGTTCTCTCCCTCGTGGACCGGCCGTTGCCGCCCGCCGGGAAATGAAACGAGGCCGGGATTGCTCCCGGCCTCGCGCGTGGAAACCGCGGACGGGCTCGGCCCGCGGCCTGGAAAGCACGGCAGGCGTCTCGCCTGCGCCGGCAAAGCCGGCACTGGAGTTTGGACAATACTCGGCTCTCCGTTACTCAAACAGAAATGGTTTTTCGTCCGCTGTCTCCCGGAAAGGAGATTAGAAAATTCACATCCCGCTGGCGCCTTCGACCCAAATCGGAAATCGTCCGTGGGTAATGGCCAACGTTTACTACGAGCCGGGAGAAAATCGCGCGGCCCGCGTGAGCGAGCTCTTCGGCCGGATTGCGCCGCGCTATGACCTGATCAACGATCTCCAGAGCTTCGGCCTGCACCGCTTGTGGAAGCATCGAGTGGCGCGGCTGGCGCGGCCGACGCCGGGTTGCCGCGCGCTGGACGTGTGCTGCGGCACGGGGGACATCGCGCTGGCGCTCGCCGGCCGCGGCGCGCGGGTGACGGGGCTGGACTTCAGCGAGCCGATGTTGAGCGTGGCACGGCGGCGAGCGGAAAGGTTCGGCGCGCGGACGGGTCTCAGCGCGCCGGAGTTCATCCGCGGCGACGCGATGGCCCTGCCGTTCCCTCACAACTCGTTCGACATCGTCACCATCGGCTACGGATTGCGCAATCTGGCGGGTTGGGAGGCGGGCCTCGAGGAAATGTGCCGCGTGGCCAGGCCGGGCGGGCGGGTGCTGGCGCTGGACTTCGGCAAGCCGTCCAACCCGCTCTGGCGGGCTGCTTACGTCGCCTACCTCCGGGTGTGCGTGCCGATCTTTGGGTTGACATTCTGCCGCGACGCGCAGGCGTACGCTTACATTTTGGAATCCCTGCGCCAATTCCCAGCCCAGCACGGCATCGCGGCGAAGATGCGCGGGCTGGGGCTGCGGGACGTGCGTGTCTTCGAGCCTCTTGGCGGGGCGATGGGGCTGAACGTCGGAATAAAAGTGTAATCGCCTCGACAATGGATTCCCGCTCCGGGAAAAGAGGCTCGTGAATGGACCGGCCATAGACTCCACCTGCCTGCGTCCCCGCCTTCCGCGGGCGTTTTTCCTGGCTTGCCGTCGCGCGGGCATCCTGCCGACGCGCTTCGTGCTGGCGGCAAGCATCGCGCGGCAGCGGATGACCCTCTTCAAGCTTGTGACTGGGCCTGTCACGCGTTCCCTCGGCTCAGCCGATGGAGCGCGGTCGCCAAATTATTTATTCCGACGCGAATTCCTGGCGTCCACTTCGCGCTTTGGCATCGGGCAGTTGAACGGATCGAACCGCACGCCGCTGGGCTTGCATCGGGTGGCGCGCAAGGTAGGCGGCGGACAGCCCATCGGCACGGTCTTCAAGGCGCGCCGGCCGATCGGCTTGACGTGGGGAGGGATGGCCGGCGCAGGGATTGTTCACCGGATTCTCTGGCTGGAGGGGCTGGAGCCGGACTTGAACCGTGGCGGCCAGGTCGATTCGTTCCGGCGCTGCATCTACATCCACGGCTTCGGTGACGAAACGACTCTCGGACGGCCGATGTCGCTCGGGTGCGTTCACCTGGCCGCGGCGGACTTGATGCCTCTGTTTGAACTGGTGCCCGAGGGGACGCTGGTATGGATCTCAGAACGGTGAGCCGATGATGAACTGTCCTACTGGGAGCGCCGGCATCCTGCCGGCAAGTTTCTTAACTCACAGCATGGCAACTCGCCGGCAGGATGCCGGCGCTCCCAGCGCATGTTGACACAATTCTTCCTTTCCTTCCGCCCGACCGCCTGCTACATCCGCCGCCGATGAACGTGAGCGTCTTTTGGGACAAGCTTTCCAAGGTGGTTGTATTGCTCCTCGTGGTCGCGCTCGTCGTCTTCGCGTTCCTCCGTTACCTGCCCCTGATCCGGACGAACCAGAATTACCGCAAGGAGCTGCTGGCATCCGACGCGCGGGTCGCCGAACAGGAGCGCCTCGGGCGGCAATTGCGGGCCTCGATGGAGTCGCTGCAAAACAATCCAAAGGCCATCGAGCGGCTGGCCCGCGAAAAACTCGGCTGGGCGAAAACGAATGAGATGGTCATTCGCTTCGAGCCGGCGGGGAGGCGTTAGCAGCCCGTTCAAAAACTGTAGCGGCGCTCTGTGAGCGCCGCAGGCCGACTTAAATTCCGGAGGTTTCTCGGCGGTCACAGACCGCCGCTACACCGCAGTCAGATTTTTGAACGGGAGGTCAGCCGCGGTCCTCAAACCGTCATTATCTCCTTCTCCTTGTGCGCGAGGTGGGCATCGAGCTTGCCAATGTACTGATCGGTCAGCTTCTGCACCTCCACTTCGCCGTGCTTCTCGTCGTCTTCCGGGATCGTGCCCGCCTTGACTTCCTTCTTCAGGTGCTCCATCGCGTCGCGCCGCACGTGCCGGATGGCCACCCGACCATCCTCAGTCATTTTCCGGACGACCTTCACGAATTCCTGGCGCCGCTCCGTGCTCAATTCCGGAAGCACCAGCCGGATAATCTTCCCCTGCACCGCAGGGTTCAGGCCGAGATTGGACTTCTGAATAGCTTTCTCGATCGGATGCACGGACCCCGCGTCCCACGGCTGAATGACCAGCATTCGCGGCTCGGGCGTGGTGATGCCCGCCAATTCGCGAATGCGCATTTGGGATCCATAGACTTCGACCAGGATGTTTTCGACCAGTGCCGGAGAGGCCTTGCCGGTGCGAACGCCGGACAACTCGTGCACCAGCACTTCCTCGGTCTTGATCATTTTCTCTTCGGCCTCGAGCAGGATGTCATCGACTGGCATAGCGATAAAACGCTAGCAAAGCGCAGACGGAAAGTATAGCGGCAAAACGGAGCGCGGGTTACAACAGTTACAACAACCCCGGCTGCGCCGACGCTCCTTCCGGCTTCATCCCGAGCTTGCGATAGCTGAGCTCCGTCGCCACTCGGCCTTGCGAGGTGCGCTTGAGGTAGCCTTCCATGATCAAGTAGGGCTCATACACTTCCTCCAGCGTGTCCTGTTCCTCGCCGACTGCGACCGACAACGAACCCACGCCGACCGGGCCGCCGGCGAATTTCGTGATGATGGTTTCCAGAATCCGCTTGTCCATCTCGTCCAGCCCGTTCTCGTCGATTTCCAGAATCGCCAGCGACTTGTCCGCCAGCGCCGCCGTGATGCGCCCGTCGCCCTTGACCTGGGCGTAATCGCGAACGCGGCGAAGCAGGTTATTGGCGATGCGCGGCGTGCCGCGGCTGCGCCGGGCGATCTCGCGCCCGCCCTGCTCGTCCATCTCGATGTTCAGCAGGCGCGCCGAGCGCGCCACGATGTGCTCCAGGTCGGCGGTCTGGTAATAGTCGAGTCGCTCGCGCACCGGGAAGCGCGTCAGCAACGGCGCGGTCAGCAGGCCGCTGCGCGTCGTCGCCCCGATGAGCGTGAAGCGCGGCAGGTTCAACCGCACGCTCCGGGCGTTGGGCCCCTGATCGATGATGATGTCGAGCTTGTAGTCCTCCATCGCGGGATAGAGATACTCCTCGATTGTTTTCTGAAGGCGATGGATTTCATCGATAAACAACACGTCGCCCTCCTCCAGGTTCGTCAGCAGCCCCGCCAGGTCGCCGGCCTTCTCGATGGTCGGTCCGCTGGTGCTCTTGAGGCCCGTGCCCATCGCCTTGGCGATGATGTTCGCCAGCGTGGTTTTCCCAAGGCCGGGCGGGCCCGAGAGCAGCACGTGATCGAGCGCCTCGCCGCGCTGCCGGGCGGCGGTGACGGCGATTTCGACGCGTTCGCGCACCTTGGGCTGGCCGCGGAAGTCGGAGAACAACGCCGGCCGCAACGTCAGTTCGAGCGCCGCGTCCGGCTTCGCCAGCACCTCTGAAATCATCCGCTCGGGCATCGTGCGACGAAGATGCGGAACAGCGCCGGGAGCGACAAGGCAAAACGGGGAGGAGGAGATTCAAATTGCAAAAGCCGCCCAGCCCTTTTGCTTTTCCGGCGGGCTTTGGTAAGCTCGTAGGCGTGCGACACAACGAACTCCGAGGCCGCTTCCGATGAGGACGCCGATTCTCTTTCTCCATGGCAGCCCTCCCACCTCCCATCAATGAACTGCTCGCGGCGCTCGGCAAGTTACCGGGCGTCGGACCGCGTTCGGCGGAGCGCATCGCGTTGCAGCTCGTTCAAAGCGATGCAGGGTCGGTGAAGCAACTCGCGCAGGCCATACTCGCGGCGCGCGAGAAAATCCGGCCGTGCCCGACTTGCGGCGGGCTGACCGAAGAGGTTCCGTGCGGCATCTGCGCGGACTCGCGGCGCGATGCCGGATTGTTGTGTGTCCTCGAGCGGGCGGTGGACATCATCAGCATCGAGAAGGCGGCGAGTTTTCACGGCCGCTACCACGTTTTGGGCGGGAAGATTTCCCCGTTGAACGGTGTCGAGCCGGAGGACCTCCGTATCGCGGAACTGGAGGCGCGCCTGGAAGCCGAACCGATCAAAGAAGTCATCCTCGCGCTCGGCACCGACGTGGAAGGCGACGCCACCAGCTACTACCTGGCCAAACGCCTCGCGGCCCGCGCCATCAAAGTCACCCGCATTGCCCACGGCCTGCCGGCCGGCAGCGGGCTGGAGTATGCGGATGAACTGACGTTGAGCAAGGCGCTCGAGGGTAGGACTGAATTGAAATTGTCATGAGCCAACCCGACGCCGTCGTCTTCGATCTGGGCAAGGTCCTGGTTGACTTCGATTACAGCATCGCCGCGAGGCGAATTGCCGGGCGGGGCACCGCCGAACCCGACGCCGTGCAAGGATTTCTCGACCACTCTCCCCTGCTTTATCGATACGAGACCGGGCACATCGGCCGGCAGGAATTCTTCGAGGCAGTCCGGCGCTTCAGCGGCTTCAAAGGCGGCATCGACGAGTTCGCGCAGTTCTTCGCGGACATCTTCACGGAAATTCCGCCGATGATTGCGCTGCACCGCCGGCTGCGCGACGCGCAGGTGCCGCTCTACATTTTCTCGAACACCAACGACCTGGCCATCGGCCACATCCGCCGGAACTTCCCGTTTTTCGCAGAGTTCCACGACTTCGTGCTTTCCTATGAACACGGCGCGATGAAGCCCGACGCGAAACTTTACGAAGTCGTGGAGCGTCTCACCGGCCGGCGCGGCGGACAACTCCTCTACCTCGACGATCGGATCGAGAACGTCGAGGCCGGCCGCGCGCGCGGGTGGCGAATCATCCACCATCGCCAGCCCGCGGAAAGCATCGCGGTGATTGAAAAGCTCGGGCTGATCTGAGATCGACCAGTAACTCATAGGCCGGATGTTTCATACGCACGCAGGCTGCGCACTCAGCCCGTAGCCGCCGACGTGAGGAGGCGGACTCCTACTCCCGTTGTATTCTTCCGCCTCCTCACGTCGGCGGCTACGGCTCTCGGGTTGGTGGTGACTCGGAAGCTTTTTGCTGCGCCGCGCCGCCGTCCGCGCCGAAGGTGAGGAAGGAAAGAAGGTCGAGGATTTCCTGTTTCGAGAAGCTGTCGAGCAATCCGGCGGGCATTTGGGAAACATCGCTCACCCGTTTCGACGCGATGTCGCGCTTACGGACCGTCCAGCGGTTGTCGGGATCAATCGGATTGTTCGCCAGCGTCAATCGCTCATCGTCCTCGGCGATGAGCCGGCCGTCCATGATGACACCCGAACGGGTGGCAATGGTCATGTTGCGGTAGTTCTCGGCGATCACCTTGGAAGGCTGGAGAATCGACTCGAGCAGGTCCTTCGGGCTGAATCGACCGGCCACGCCCGTCAGGTCCGGACCCATTGCAATGCCCTCCCCGGCGAACGGGTGGCATTGACGGCAGCCGGCTTCGGCATAGAGCGTCCGCCCGCGCCGAAGGTCGCGCCGCGGATTGATTTCTGAAAGCGCTGGAGCGAGGTCAGCAGGCTGCCAGGACCGAATGAAGCGGCGGTTGGGATTCGCCGCGACGACCGCAGCCGGCACAGGTTCCGGCGGGGCAAGTGCGGCGCCCAGCGCTGCGCGCTCGGGGTCGTTGATGGTTGCGACCGCGTCGGCGTGGATGTACTTCAAAACCAGCGGCAAATAATGCGCCCCGGGGAAGTTGATGGCGCGGCGCAACGCCTCGAAGTAGCCGCGGCGTTGGTCGAGCGACCAGCCGTTCGTCGCCAACCTGAGGACGTGAAGGTAGTGCAGCTTCTCCTCCTGCGTCGCCGCCGTCGCGAGCAGAGGCATCGTTTTCGCGACGACATTGGACGAGCCCAGAAACACGAGCAACGCGCATGCCTGCTGGTTCATACGGGCGTCGCCGGAGGGAAAGCCGGCCTCGAGGCGCGCAGTGATCGTATCCGCCACGGACGCCTCCGGCCCGCCCCAACGGATGAAGGCGACCTCGAAGGCGCGAAAGGCGGACAGCTTTACGTCGCTGGCCGCGCTGTCCAGCGGCAGCGCCAGGAGCCGCGCGAAAAGGCGCTCTGCAGCGTCCTTCGGTCCCATGCGAGCCAGCGCAAGCAAGGCGGTGGCGGCAGCGGCAGGACGCGCTTCGGCCAGGGCGCGCTCTTGCCATTCGCCGACAGGCCGGCGTTCCACAGCGACACGGGCGGCGTGGCGAATCCAATCGTCGTCGTGCCCGAGGTGCGGCCAGGCGAGTGCAAGGGCATTGGTGTGGTCGCCAGCCGCGAACGATTCGATCTGGCGGCGTAGCGCGCGAAGTTTGGCGCAGGTACGTTCGTCGGCGAGGGCGGATGCGGACGGAGCAGCTTCTTCGACCGTTGGCCCCGTGTATCGCACGCGATAGAGGCCGGATTGGGTGTGCCTTCCGCCCGTGACGAAATAGAGCGCGCCATCGGGGCCGAACTCGAGATCGGTCACGTTGAGCGGGCGGCCGTGCAGGAACGCCTCCACGCGTCCGGTGTAGCTGGCGCCGCGCGGCGTGAGATGAATGGCCAGGATGCGCCCATAGGCCCAGTCGAGGATGAACAGCGCCCGGCGATACGCGGGCGGGAAGGCGCTGCGCGTGCCGAAGCGCACGGCGGTGGGCGAGCCTTTGCCGATGTCGACGGCGGCGGGGCGCGAGTCGGGCAGCCAGGCCGGAAGCGTCGTCGTGTGAAGCCGCCAGCCGTAATCGGCGCCGGGCACCAGGTGCAACACGCGAGTCGGGTGATACCACGGCAGGCCGATGTCCCATTCGAGATCGGCGTCGTAGGTGAAGAGTTCTCCGTCGGAATTGAAGTCGATGCCGAACGGGTTGCGCAATCCGGCGGCCAGGATTTCCCATCGCTTTCCTTCACGGTCGGTGCGAACGACGTGTCCGCCCGGGGGCATCACGCCGCCACCGTAGAGATGCGTTTCCCATGCGCACGGGAGCAGCCCGGCGGGCGCCAGGGCGCGAAACGGCGACGAACCGCCGGCTCCCGCTTCGGGCACTCGCACGTCGTCGCCGTGGATCGAGTAGATGAAATCGTCCGGCCCGAGCACGAGGTCGTTGCGTCCGTGCCCGACCCCGCCGGCGGTGGACCGGAGCAACTTGATTTCATCGAAGCGATCGTCGCCGTCGGTGTCGCGCAGGCGATAGAGCGCCTTGGAGTTGTTGGCGTTGGCGTAGAGCGCGTCGAAGGCGAAGAGCAGTCCGCGACATTCGAGCAGGTTAGTGGCGAACAATTCGGCGCGCGCGGCGGTTGTATTCGTCGAGAGATCCAGGCGAAGCAATCCGCGATCTTCACGTGCGATGACCACGCGCCCGCGCGGGTCGAACGCGAAGCTGACCCACGAGCCTTCGTCCGGCCGGGCGGCGCGGACCAGCTCGACGACGAATCCCCGCGGCGCCGAGAGGTTCGTGGCCGGAGTGGCCGCGGCGCGGAGAGCTTCCTTCCATTGGTTGTAGTCCTCGGAGAGCGCCGCCTGGACGCGCGGCGCCGCGGCGGACACGGGAAGCCCCGAGCCCAGCAAGGAAAACAGTGCGGTCCAAAAAGCTCGGTCGGGCAGGGTCATGAGAGCGACTTTGCCGATGGACACGCCGGGGTCAAGCTGGGATGGACAAGAAGGACATGAATCCGAGCGGCAAAGGAACACGTCGCCACGGAGCTGCAACTTAGGAAGCGCAGATGCCGCCGATCCCTCGCGGCCAGCGTGGGTTCCACGTTTATCAGGCATTGAGGGCTGACGGCCCGTCCTGTGACAGCCTGGGCTTGAAGCGAGTCCGCGAGCGCAGGCCCAGGTCAAAGTCACCCACACACGCTCCAAGGCCTGAAAGGCCGTCACTCGGCTCGGCGTTGGGAGTAACGCCCTTTCAGGGCTGGGAAGTTCTGTGCGTCAGCGGACCTGGGGCTGCGCGCTGCGCGCTCCACCCCAGGCTGTAACATCCCAGGCTTTCAGCCCGAAGCGCGGATGGCTCGCTGCGTTCCATTACCCCCAAAATAGGGAGGAATCTGCCGAGAGCGCTATGGGCTTGCGCAATGGTGCGGGCAGGATCCAAACCTCGACGGTGCGGGAAAGGGAACTGGGAGCTTGAAATTCGGGGCTTTGAAGCATAGAACATTTGCCAGCATGAGTTGGGTTTTGTTTTTTCATAGTGCTCGCTGTTGTCGATTATCACGGTCAGCGACTCAATTCATGCGTTGCCGAGTTCGTTAGGCTGCTTCAGTCGCGTATGCACCTGCTGAAAAACTCAATCCTGTTCGGAGGCTTCCTCTGCATGCTGCTGATGACCGGTTGCGCCGTGTGGCCATACAACGAGAAGCACATCATCGCCGACCGGCCCGAAAACGGCACGAACAGCGTCGAGAGACTGGTCCAGTCCGACACTGGATGGGCTTCGTGGATGCTTCTGAAACCCTGCTATGCCGGTCCTGATGTTTCGAAGTCCCCTTCCAAGTACACCTACTTCATTGAGGGCAAGTCGGGCCGACGCACCAAAGTGGAGGGCCTGACGTTCCTCAAGAAGCACGACTTCGAAAACCATTCGTATCAGGATACGCTTTGGCGGGGTTATTATGACGTGCGCCCAGTGATAAATACGAATCTCTGGCTGGCCCTCCACCGTTCGCTTTCATCCTATCGGCGAACTGCAAACGACACGAACCGCGTGGAGTACGAAGCGTCCTTCGAGCTGTATGTCTTCAATAGTAGGGAGATAGTCCATCAGCGGTCATGGACGGCCACGCCTTGGCGTCAAGATGGTACGAATGTGGAGTTCAGGATCGATGCGACCAATCACCGAATTACTTATCAAACGACCCAGGGATACGAGACTTATGATGTACTGCGAAACACCGTTGCTCCGAGCGACATGCCGCGGTAAAAGCCTAACAAGCCGCCTAACAGCCCGTTCAAAAACTTCAGGTGGGGTTGTAGCGGCGGTCTGTGCCCGCCGAAATCGGGCCAGAATGCGCAGCTTCTGCGGCGCTCACAGAGCGCCGCTACAGTTTTTGAACGGGCTGCTAATGCCGCGCTGCAGCAAGCCGCCGCCCCGCTTCTCCGTTGTGGAACGGCGCGACAGTTCCTGAGCGCGTCGTATCGGCGGGCGTCCCGGTCGGGCGCCTTGGCTTCAACGTGAGTCCGTTAATCAAAGAACATTTATGAGTGCAAAAGAAATCCTCCAGGAATTGAAACCGCTGGGCCGGGAGAGCTATAAACAATTGCTCTTTAAGAACTACGCCGTCAAGGAGCCTTGCTTTGGAGTGCCCATTAGCGAGCTGAAGAAGTTTCAGAAGCGCATTAAGAAGGATTACCAACTGGCGCTCGATCTTTACGACACCGGCAACTATGACGCGATGTATCTGGCCGGATTGATCGCCGACGATGCGCGCATGACCCGGAAAGACCTCCAGCGCTGGGTGGAAAAGGCGTATGCCGGGTCGCTGCCCGGTTCCACCGTGCCGTGGGTCGCGGCCGGGAGTCCGCACGGGCGCGAATTGGCGCTGGAATGGATCGAATCGGCGAAGCCGCTCGTGGCGACCGCCGGTTGGGCGACGCTGAGCAGCTTGGTGGCGATTAAGGAAGACGCCGAGCTCGATCTCCCGGAGTTGAAGCGGCTGTTAAGTCGCGTGCAAAAGACCATTCACAAAGCGCCGGATGCGGTGCGCTCCGGGATGAACTCGTTTATCATCGCATTGGGCAGCTACGTGAAACCGTTGACGGAATTGGCGATTCAAACAGGGGAAGCGATTGGTCCAGTGACAGCGGACCTGGGCAATAGCAATTGTCAGGTCTTCTCCGCGCCGGATTACATTCGCAAGGTGCAAAACCGCGGCGCCATCGGGAAGAAGCGGAAGACGGCTAAGTGCTGAACGATCTGGAATTCACGCCCGGCCTGTGACCATCCCGGCCAGGCCGCGGACGGCCTTCGTGATCCAACGCGGCGGCGCGGGGCGTTCACCGGCGGCGCGCACGAGGGCGGTGCCACGCAAGGAAGCGTACAATTCGGACCTTGCTCGACGCCCGCTTGCGATGGCCAGCGGAAGACTGATGGCCACCCAAAGCCCGACCGTCCACGGAAACGTGGATTGGAAATCGAGCAGTTGGTTGAGCGCCAGCGCGGCTATCATGACGCCGATCCACGGAAGCGTGAGCAGCCGGAACTGCGCCTTCGAGGCGCCTTCAGCGCCGTTTTTCGCCCGGGCGCCGAGCCAGAGGGCGACCCAGCAAAGCGCCCAGAGGTCGGCAAAAAAGACGAGGAGGTTGGCCGCGTGCGCATAGGCCCAGAAGCCCCACCCTCGATTGGCGCTGTCCGTGCCGCGCGTCAGCGCGTAGAGTATCCAGAGGATTTCAAAGACGAGGAAGAGTCCGATCGGCGCGGCGAACAGCCGCCGGAGTCCGAGCCAGTGGCCGCGCAGGAGTTCGTTGGTCGTCAGCGGCGTCGAGAGCAGCAGTTCGAGCGCGCCGCGGTCGCGGTCGGCCGAGAAGGCGCAGGCCGACTGAGAACTGACCCACGTTTTGAAGACAAGATGGAGCAACCAGCAGGCACCCAGCACCAGTCCATGTTCCTTCCAGCGCGCGTCCAGCGTCCACGTCGCCCACGCGGCCAGGCTGGCCATCGCTGCAAGGAATATCCACGGATACCACGGCACAAGGCGGTCGCGATAGTTCAGCCAGTAGACGGGATTCACGGCCAGCATCCGCCGCCGTCGTTCCGTCCGGGCTGCCGAATCGCCCTCGACGATGACGCGGAATCGTTCGTTCCGGGTTTGTTGTGAAGCGGTCGCCGGCCGGTCCTGCCAGACACGTGGGACAATCCGGCAGGCCAGCGCCAGGCAGCCCCAGGCGCACAATTGGCCGCTTGCCAATGGAACCCAAATGAACCCGGAACCCATCCCACCCGGGCCAAGGAGTAGAATAAACGCGGCCGCCGGACTCAGCAGGAGCAGGGACTTGAAGACGGCTGACGGCCAGTCCTCCAGCCAAGCCAAGATCGCCGCGGCCAGCGGCGTGGCGCCCACGATCCCCAGGAACAGCAGCCACGCCAGGCCCGACGCGGCCTTCTCGTTGCGGGAGAGAGTCGAGGCGAGCATCCCGGCCGCTGCGGCCAGGAACACCATGTTCATCAACACCCCGGCAAGTTGGGCAACGTCGCTCGCGGTCACCCCGCCCATCAACATCGGTATCGCGAGCACCGGCACGACAGCCAGCGCCCGGTAAAACGTGGTGAGCATCGTCACGGCCAG
>DASTLJ010000085.1:0-8176 GCA_035715125.1 Verrucomicrobiia bacterium | reverse complement strand
TCTCCCCCTCGGAGGGGGAGAGGGAGAATCGCTGGCAGCCGGCCGGCACGCGGTCGTCAGGCAACGCCGCGGCACCCATTCGCGACCAAACCGGCCAGCCGGCCAATTCGCAATCGCCAATCCGCAATCCGCAATCCTCTCCGACCCCGACCGCGTGCTGGCGCGGCTGGACAGTTTCATCTCCGCCTACGGCGCGCGGGCAACGCTGTTCGAGACGTGGACGCACAATCCGCAGCTCTTCGAACTGCTCCTGCTGCTGTTCGACCGCTCGGAGTTTCTGGCTGAGGTCGCCATTCGCACGCCGGATCTCGTCGATGAACTGGTTTTGAGCGGACGCTTGCGCCGTCGCAAAAGCGCGGAGGAAATTCGAACCGAATTGCGCCACGGCACGGGCGACGCGGACCAGCGCCTGTGGCTGAGGCGCTACCACCAGGCCGAGTTCATGCGCATCGGCTTGCGCGACATCCTGGGGCTGGCGGACTACGAACAGAACTTCATCGAGCTCTCGGCGTTGGCCGAGGCCTGTTTGCAGTACACGCTCGAAGCCGTCGCGCGCGCGCAGCGGCTCGGGTCGGCGCCGGTCGTCATCGTTGGCCTGGGAAAGCTGGGCGGACGGGAACTCAATTACGGCAGCGATCTCGACATCGTATTTGTGGCTGCGGACAAGGCAAAGGAGCGGTTGCCCAAGCTTCAGGAATTCGCGGCGCAAGTGATGGAAATGCTCTCGAGCCAGACCGAGCTGGGCATTGCGTTCGTGACCGACGCGCGGTTGCGGCCCGATGGCGAGAAAGGCCTGCTCGTGAACACGCTCGAAGCCTATGAGGACTACTATCGGCGGCGCGCGCATCTTTGGGAAATCCAGGCGCTGACGCGGGCGCGGGCGATTGCAGGAGACTTGAGGTTGGGCAAACAGTTTGAACAGCTTGCGGCAGCGGTGACGGATTTCCGTAGGTTTGAAAGCGGGCGGCCCCCTCACCCCGGCCCTCTCCCCCTCGGAGGGGGAGAGGGAGAAGCGCCTCCCGCGTGCCTCACCCCCGGTTGGAAAAAAGAAATCGCCCGGATACGTGCGCGCATCGAAAAGGAACGCACTCCGGTTGGCCAGGACGCGCTGGCGTTCAAGACCGGCCACGGCGGGTTGATCGACGCCGAATTCATCGCCCAGTCCATGTGCCTTGAGCACGGCTGGCAGGAGCCGAATACTTTGCGCGCCCTCCAGCGCGTTCGCCAGGAAGGCGCCTTGCCCCGCGCCGACGCGGAGAAGTTGATCGAAAACTACCGGCAGCTCCGGCGTGTCGAGAGCATCCTGCGCCGATGGAGCTTTGAAGGCGAAGCGGTGCTGCCCGAGGATGCGCCGGCGTTTTATCGGGTGAGCGTGCGGTGCGGCTTCACCACTCCCGCGGCGTTTCGCGAGGCGGTGGCGGCATGGCGCATGGCCATTCGCGAAGTGTATCAAGCGGTGTTCGCGGTGTGACTGGAAACATGGCCTGAAATTGGAACGCGGCCGGGCCGGAATCTTCTTGCTGGTCCGTTGCTGGCTTCCCATGATGCGCCACAAGTCCAGCAGTCGCGGCGCAAGACGTTTGGCGCCTGCGGCCTCCGGTCGGAACACTGACAAAAGCACGAGGCTTATGGCACTCACGATCTACATTATCTGCATGGGAGCGGGGCTGGTGTTCATCGTGGGCAGTCTCGTGGCGGGCCAGCTTTTCGGAGGCCATCACGGGCATGTCGACGGGAGCGGCGGCCACGCTGAGGCCGGGGCGGACACCAGCGATTCCCCGGGGATGTCGATCTTCAGTCCGATCATCATGGCCGCGTTCGTCACGTCGTTTGGTGGGTTTGGGACCATCTTCCACCAAATCCCGGCCACACGCAGCGCGTGGCTCAGCGCGCCGTTGGCGGCGGTTTGCGCCGTCTCCGTCACCTCGCTGTTGTTGTGGTTGCTGCACCAGCTTTTTCGGCGGACCGACAGCTCCAGCGAATCCAAGGTCGGCGGCCTGGTCGGCGTGAGCGCCACGGTGATCACGCCGATCCCCCAGCACGGCGTGGGTGAAATCGCCTACGTGGACTCCGGCTCGCGTTACACGGCGCCCGCGCGCAGCGAGTCCGGCTGCGCCGTCGCCAGCGGGCAGACGGTGAAGATTCACCGCGTCGTCGGGACCCAGTTTTACGTCGTGCCGCTCTGATCTCCACTTCCGTTCGACAATATCAACACCACTATGACCCATCATCTCCTCTTCGCCCAAGGTATCGGTGAACTCCTCAAAGCCGGCTGGATTCCCATCGTTGTCGTCGTCCTCGGTTTCGTCTTTCTCGCCGTCATCTGGATGGTGTTGAGCCGCTACACGAAAGTCGGACCGAACCAGGTGCTCGTCGTTTCCGGCCGAACGCACCGATTCCTCGATCCCGACGGCACGGAGCGCCAGCGCGGATTCCGCCTGAGGAAAGGCGGCGGCACCTTCGTTTATCCCATCGTCGAGAAAATCGACCTGCTCTCCCTCGAGCTGCTCACCATCGACGTGCAGACGCCCGAGGTTTACACCAGCAAAGGGGTGCCGGTCAAAGTCGATGGCGTCGCTCAAATCAAGATCAAGGGCGACGACATCTCCATCGCCACCGCCGCCGAGCAGTTCCTCAGCAAATCCACCGACGAGATCAAGAGCGTCGCCATGCAGACGCTCGAAGGCCACTTGCGCGCCATCCTGGGCACGATGACCGTCGAGGAGATTTACCAGAACCGCGACGCCTTCGCCTCGAAGGTGCAGGAAGTCGCTGCCGGCGACATGGCCAACATGGGCCTGGGCATCGTCAGCTTCACCATCCGCGACATCCGCGACACCCAGGGCTACCTCGACGCACTGGGCAAGCCGCGCATCGCGCAGGTTAAACGCGACGCGCAGATCGCCCAGGCCGAGGCGGACCGCGACGCAATGATTAAGTCCTCCCAAGCGACCCAGGCCGGGCAGGAAGCGAAGTTCGTCGCCGACACGAAGATCGCCGAGGCCCAGCGCGACTACCAATCGAACGTCGCCCAATACCAGGCGGCGGTGAACCAGAAGAAAGCCGAAGCCGACCTCGCTTACGACCTGCAGAAATACAAGACCGGCCAACTCGTGAAGGCCGAGGAAGTGCAGGTCAACATCATCGAGAAGCAGAAGCAAATCGAGTTGCAGGAGCAGGAAATCAAACGCAAACAGCGCGAACTCGAGGCCAACGTCCAGAAGCCCGCCGACGCCGAGCGTTACAAAGTCGAAACTCTCGCCAACGCGACCAAGTTCCAGCTCGAAACTGAGGCCGCTGGCGCCGCTTCCGCCGCGAAGGCCAAGGGCTTCGCCGCCGCCGACGTCGCCAAGGCCACCGGCGTGGCCGAGGCCGAAGCCAACAAGGCACGAGGTCTGGCCGAAGCCGCCGTCATCGAGGCGCAGGGTTCGGCGCAAGCCTCAGCGATGAAGCAGAAGGCCGAGAGCTACAAGCAATACAACGAAGCGGCCGTCATCGAGATGATGGTGCGCGTGCTGCCCGAAGTGGCCGGCCGAATCAGCGAACCGTTGAGCAAGACGGAGAAGATGGTGATCATCAACAGTGGCAACGGCGTCGGCGGGGGCGCCAGCAAGATCACCGGCGACGTGGCACAAATCATCAGCCAGCTCCCGCCGGTGCTGGAAAGTCTGACCGGGGTGAAGTTCGAGAAGCTGCTCGAACAGGTGCCGGCGTTGCGGCGGGCGATGGGCAAAGAAGATACGAAAACTAGCTGAAATCGCCAAACCAGACTATACTTTGAAGCCATGACTGCCATTCGCCAGACCGCCGTCGTGAGGGCCGATGGCGCCGTTGAAGTCCGCAGTCCTGACTTGCGGCCCGGCGAAACCGTCGAAGTCATTGTCCTCTCAGAAGCTCCCAAACAAGCCGCAGGCGACCCTTACGCGTGGCTCAAAGTGGCTCAAGAGATGAAGCTGGATGGTCCCCCGGACTGGTCCGAAAAATTTGAGGACTACCTGGAGGGAGGCAAGAGTGCCGCTAGACAATGAAGTCTTCCTCGATGCGGCGTACGTCATCGCACTGGCAAACCCGGCGGACCAGCATCACGGTCGGGCTGCGACGCTCGCGGCATCCGTCCAACTTGAAAATGTTCGCATAGTAACCACCCGGGCTGTCCTGCTCTAAGCGGGCAGTTCACTGTCGCGACTTCGATTTCGCGCCGCGGCGGTGCGGCTGCTCAACATCATGGAATTCTCTCCCTCGCTCCTCGTCATGCCCGTCGGCCAAGACCTGGCGCGTCGGGGATTGGAACTGTTCTGCCACCGCGCGGACAAAGAGTGGAGTTGGACGGACTGCATTTCATTTCTCGTCATGGAGGAACGGCGGCTGAGGCAGGCGCTGACGACAGACGAGCATTTTGAGCAGGCCGGCTACGTGGCATTGCTCAGAGGTTAACCCCAAATGCCCGTCGGCGAAGCCATCCTCGACGCGGATCAAGTTTTATGACCGGGACGGTCCTGTCTGTTGTTCTCGCGATCATCGTCGTGCCATTGGAGATACGGCTGCTGGCAGGCACAACGGACAACGACAGTCTGCGGAAAAATGGATTGGGCTTGTGACTTCAACAGGCGCGATGGATCACTGGTTGCGCAAACGCTTCGCGCAGGAAGCGGGCCTGAGCGTCTTCATGGGAGTGGCGGCGATAGCCCTTGGAGTGGTCGCGGTCTTCCTGACGTTTTGGCTGGCGTACGCGATGATGTGGCTCCTGGGCGAAGCGCTCTCCGCCGTGACGCAAATCGTCGCGAACAAGAAATTGCCTTGGCCGCACTGGCTGCGGTTGATGGGCGCGGCCGGATTCATCGTGTTGCTGTTCCGGCAGCACCTGCGGACCTCGCCGTGGGACCGCGGTTCCTATGCCGACGCGGATGCCACGCCCACGGACGGCTTCGATGAGCTTGGCGGCCTGATTGCCATGCACGGAGGCTTCCTGCTCTCGTTAGGGCAATTGCTTCGCTACCCAATGGCCTCCTCGCGAATGATAGTCGAGATTCTTGAGACCGGCCCGCGTCTGCTCACTGGCGCGAAAGCATTGTTCCGGCAGGCCGACGCCTTGCGCAGAATGGACACGGCGGGTTGCGCCTGGGTGCTGACCGCCCTGGTCGCGCGCACCGGATCCGTGCCACGCGAGGAACTGATGGCCGCGTGGCCCGACGCCGACTGGCCCCGGCTGTGGACGCAACTTCGCCTGATTGATGGCTTGGTCTTCCTGGAGAAAGGCATTAGCCTTACGGAAGATTTGCGGAACGAGTTGCAGCCGCTGTTCGTCGGCGGCCGGAACAAAACCTGAAGCATCATGCGCCTCTTCGAAGCCATCCTCGATGCCAATCAACGCGCCATCGCCGGCGATGAAAAGGCCGGCCTGCGGCCCAGTGAGTACGCCGATTCACTGCCGGTCATCGCGCTCACTTGCATCGATCCGCGGTTGAATCCGCTCATCCCCGAGGTGCTGGGCATTCCGGAGGAGCAGTTCATCTGGCTGCGCAATGCCGGCAATATCATCACTGGCCCGCTCAGCAGCATGATGCGTTCGCTGGCGCTGGCCTGCGCGGTGAAAGGCGGACGCGAAATCGTGATCCTCGGCCACACGGATTGCAAAGTGGGTCAGACTTCCGTGATGCAGTTGACCGAGAGACTTCGCGCGCTGGGCGTGGACCGGGCGCGTCTTCCCGAAAATCTCACCGAGTATTTCGGCGTGTTCGGCAGCGAGCGGCAAAACGTCCTTCGGGCCGTCGAGCACGTCCGCGCCAGCCCGCTCATCGGGCCAGGCCTGCCCGTGCATGGGATGCTGGTGGACATTCGCAGCGGCCGGCTCGAGTGGCTCGTGAACGGCTATGACATACTCGGCAAGCCGTCCGCGGCGCTGGCCGGCCCGCCGCTCAAGGGCATCGACGACTGGATGAAGCTCGTGCCGTTCCAAATCGGCGAAATGAAGATTCCGGAAGCCAAAATCGGAGATTACGCCGTGAAGGTTGAGCAGGCCGCTGACACCGTCGGACACGCCGCGGAGCAGATCGGCGAGATCGCCTCGAAGGTCGGCAAGTCGCCGCTCAAGCACACCAAGGCCGGACAGTGGGCGGCAAAGATCGGCGACATGGCGGAACAGATTGGCGGCGCGGCGGCCCAGGTCGAGGAATGGGTCGAGAAGCATCAGCGAACCGAGCAGAAGCCCGCGCCTCCTCCGCCGCCGCCGGCTCCCAGCCCGATAAAGATGAAACCGCAGCCTCCTACCCCCAGAGAGGCCAGTCGGAGGTCGATTCCCGTCCCGCCCCCGATTATCCGGCAGCACCAGCCCCGTCGCCGCGGGGACGAATGAGTGAGCTTCCAGGAGGGGCTTCACATCTCCTTGATGTGCCTCGCCAGATACTTGCGGGTCTCCTCGCGGTTTATGGCGTCGTAGAACTCCACCGGGTTGTAATCGTCCGTCAGCACTCTTCCGTGATCGGGGTGCGGCTCGCGCAGGCGCGTGTAGGCCTCGCGAACTTGTTCCAGGGGCAACGCATGCACCCGGCTCAAGTCGGGCTGGCGGACGAACTTGAGCCCGGGCTTCTGTGAGGCGACATAGAGCGTATTGCCGTAACGGCCCGAATGGATGAGCACACTGGGAAAGACACTCTGGAGAGTCTTGAACAGGGACGCGCCGAAGAAATCGTGCTCGCCTTCGAGGACCGCGAACGTGTTGATGACGAGGACGCCCCCCGGCCGGAGCACCCGGCGCATCGAAGCGAACGCCTCGCGAGTCATCAGGTGCGAAGGGCTCGAATCGCCCAGAAAGGCATCGAGGATGACGGCGTCGTATTGTTTTTTCGTTTGGTTGAGGAAATAGCGGCCGTCGGTGAGGGCGAGGTTGAGCTTCTCCGGTTGCAAGCCGAAGAAGTCGCGCGCCAGCGGGACGACGGCCGGGTTGATCTCGGCGACGTCCACGCGGGCGCCTTCGCGGGCGAACTCCATCGGGACGATCCCGACGCCCATGCCGATGCAGAGCACGTCCTCGATGTTCGTGGTGTAGACCTTCGCCAGTCCGTGAAGCATGAAGGTGAACATCGAAACGCTCTGCTGCTCGTTGGTATCGTACGTATTCTGGATCAGGTAATCGTTGAGGTAACGACGCTCCGGTGTGTTGTTAATCTGGATGACCTGGAGGAGACCGAAGTTGGAGTTGGCGCGGAAGAGTTCGGTCGAATCCTTCCCCCTCCAACGGTCGCTCGCCACACCCAAGTAACCGACGACGACGCCAGCAAGGATGAGAAGCACCAGGGTCGCCCCGTGTCGCCTGGCGCTCCGAACGCCAAAAAAGTAAGCCGCTGCCAGGAGCATCAGCGTCAGGGCGGTGAGATACATTGTCATGGAATTAGGCAGCAGCGGGATGAGCACGTAGCCAATCAGGATCGTGCCCGCGAAACTGCCGAGCGTGCTCAGCGCGGTGAGCCGGCCGACGTTGCCGCCGACGTTCTGCACGGACAACGTGAGCACCCGCACCAGGAACGGCCCGACCATCGCGAGCAAACAGAGCGGCACGAAAAACAGGAACGTCGAGGCCAGCAGGGAGCCGGCGGCCAGATCATATTTGAGGCAGCCGTAAGCGACCGGTTCGCGGACGGCGACCGTGACGGCCAGGTAAAGCCCGGCGGTGAGAATGCCGGCGTAAAGCCTGCCCAGATTGACCGAGCGATCCACCAGCCTGCCACCCAGGTAATAGCCGCACGCCAGCGCGACGAGCGTCACCGCGATCTGCGCCGTCCAGACGAAGTGCGACATGCCGAGGTAGGGCGAGAGCATCTTCGCGCCGAGGATCTCGACAATCATCACCGCGGCCCCCGTTATGGCGGCCGTGCAGTAGAGGTAGCGGCGCAGACCGGCGCCCAATCCTGGCGCGGCCTGGGCAATGGTGGGTCTGTTTTTCACGCGCACGTTCTACGGGCTGAGGGCGGCGGGGGCAAACGTAGAATTGCCTCTGCGCGAAAGCTCCCGAGCGTCGGCAATCCGTTGAAGCGTTGAAGCGTTAAATCGTTGAAGCGTTAAATCGTTGAAGCGTTAAATCGTTGAAGCGTTAAATCGTTGAAGCGTTAAATCGTTGAAGCGTTAAATCGTTGAAGCGTTAAATCGTTGAAGCGTTAAATCGTTGAAGCGTTAAATCGTT
>DASTLJ010000084.1:0-12201 GCA_035715125.1 Verrucomicrobiia bacterium | reverse complement strand
TCCTCAGCCAGAAAGGGGTGAAGACCGGCGAGGATGAGTTCACCGTCCTGGCCAATGTCACCTTCCACTACACGACAGTGATGGAGCAGGCGCGCAAGGAGGCGACGCGCAGGAGACTGTTGCTCATTCGCGACAACCTTGCCCGCGCCGAGAATGCTCCGTTGCTCCAGCGCATCGTCGAGTTGCGCGACAAAATCGCCCGCAAGCTCGGTTACACGTCGTGGGCCGATTACCAGATCGAACCGAAGATGGCGAAGACGGCCGCCGCGGCGCGCGACTTTTGCCAGAAGCTCAAAACGGGGTTGCAGCCGAAGTTCGCCGCCGAGATCGAGCAATTCCGCAGGCTGAAGGTCCGCGACACCGGCGATCCGGCCGCGCAGATCCAGCTCTGGGACTGGCGCTACTTTCAGGGCCTGGTCAAGAAGGAGAATTACGAGGTGGACACCGAGGCGCTGCGCGTTTATTTCCCGTACGAACGCTGCCTGCTCGGCATGTTCCATGTGTACCAGGCGATCTTTGGCCTCCGCTTCGAGCGCGTCGAGCCGCCGGCCAGATGGTGCGAGGATCTCGAGCTCTTCGCCGTGTCGGACGCGGAGTCCGGTGAGCCGCTCGGGTTGTTCTACCTCGATATGTTTCCGCGCGAGGGGAAGTACAATCACTTCGCGGAGTTCGGGATCATTGACGGCAAAGAGCGACCCGGCGGCGTCTACCAGCGCCCGACTGTCGCGCTCGTGTGCAACTTCCCGCCTCCCTCCGGCGGCCGGCCCTCGCTGCTCTCACACCACGAAGTTGAGACGCTCTTCCACGAGTTCGGCCACGTGATGCACTCGATCCTGACGCGCGCCCGCTTCACCCGCTTCTCCGGCACGAGGGTGCCGGGGGACTTCGTCGAGGCGCCCTCGCAGATGCTCGAATACTGGGTCTGGGACAAGCGCGTGCTCGACAGTTTCGCCGCCGACTACCGCGACCTGTCGAAGACGTTCCCGCAAGCGACGCTGGCGAAGATGAAGGAAGCCGAGCAAGCCACAAGAGGCGTTTACTACCGGCGGCAATTGGCGTTCGCGCTCATGGACCTGGCGCTCCACACGCAGGTGAATGACGGCGCCGGTCGCGACGCCATCCAGCTCTCGAATGAGAAGTTAAGCGAGGTGTTTTTGCCGACGCCGCCGGACACGGCGTTCGCGTGCTATTTCGGGCACTTGATGGGCTACGACGCCGGCTACTACGGCTACGCGTGGGCCGAGGCGATTGCGGCCGACATGGCAACCGTGTTCGAGAAGTCCACGCACGGGTTCTACGACACGAAGGCCGGCCGGCGGCTGCGGGACGAGATCTACGCGGTCGGCGATTCGCGCGAGGCGGCGGTGTCGATTGAGAAGTTCCTCGGCCGCAAGCAAGCCATCGAGCCGTTCCTCAAGAAGGTTGGGATTAACAAAAAGTAGGACAGGCTTCCAGTCTGTCTCCCCGGGCATCCTGCCCGCGCAGATACTGGGGCTGGAAGCCCCGGAGACAGGCTGGAAGCCTGTCCTACTGGCGGACGAGATCCTCCAGCAGGAGCGAAAATTCCGTCGCCTGAACCTTGCGAAGTGCGCCTGCGATTTTGGCGTCGCTCTGCCCAGTTGCCGCTTCCTCGCAGGCGTCAACGAACGCAAACGCATCCCACTTCCCGCCCGGCAGCAGCTTGGGGGCAAGCGCGCCGGCGCCCGACGCCTGGAGAATTGTCTCCGCCGCCTTCGCCAGCGGCTCGTAGCACGGATGCTGGCGCACTCGGCGGAACCAATACTTCGCGTTGCTGTAATCCGGCTCGCGGCGGTGAAGAATGGCATGAACGTAGCTGGCCTCCGCTGTTTCGATATGCTGGACGATTTCGTGCGCGGCATCGACGTGGTCGTGCCAAAGGAGGACCAGCCCGCGCGCGGCCTGGCGCTCCAATTGCGGCGCCGGTTGCTTTTCGAACGCAGCATCGATTGCGACTTGCAAAGGCTGAAGCGGCAGGACACCCGCGCGCGGCCCAGGGCCGAGGTCCGGCGGCTCGGGCGTGGCCAGAAGGCTGGCGAACGGGTCGGAGGTCTTCATAGCGCGACTGGGCCACCAGAATAAGCCCGCTTGCCCGCTGCCTTCAACCCGGATTCCGAAGCAGAAAACGGCCGCGGCCTCGGTTGCGCAAGGCCGGCGCGCCGGGCTACACTGTCGCCATGAGCTTGCAGGTCGCCAGCGTGATCGATGACCCCGTGGTGGAACTCCTTCTCACGGGCCGGGCGGACACAGCCGAACAGGCCGAACGCCTCTACCTTGAGGAACACCTCGACGAGGTCACGCGCCTGGTCAACAGTTCGCTTTCGGACGAAGAGTTCCGGCGTCATCCGCTGATTGCGATTCTGCTCGGCCGCGGCAGCCGCGGCTGGGAGGACTCGATTCTGTGACTTCGACCGAGCGCCTCCTCGACCTGGCCGATGCGCTCGATGAGGCGAAGGTTCCCTTCCTCGTCATGGGCGGCCACGCGGTCCGGTACTACGGCTTGGAACGCAACACCGCTGATTTCGACTTCCATCTGTCGCTGGCCGCAGCCGATGCCCTGCCTGAGCGCCTGGCACGGACCCGGCTTTTTCAAAGCGCCATGCTGCGAGAAGAAACCACCTGGCGCGGCGGGGACTTTCGCCGCTTCCAGATCGGCACGTTGCCCAACGGGCGGGAGGAATGGATGGAGTTCTGGTTTCGCAACCATCTCCTTGGACCGTTCGACGAACTCGCGATCCGCCAGGAAACCGGCTGGGTCCTCCGCCGAAACGTCCCGTTCCTGTCCCTGCCCGACCTCATGCGCAGCAAGGAAACCGAACGCAACGACGACTGGCGCGACGTGGCCTACCTGGAGGAAGTCCTGGACCAGCGCCATCTGCGAGCCGTCGTTGACGCCGCCAGCCGTGTCCATGCGCTCCAGCAATTGCGCAGCCGGCGCGGATTCGAAACCGCCTTGCTCCAGCGGCACCTTGCGGACACCGCCGCGGTGGATGCTGCCGTGCGTCTGGCCGCCCATCCTGTCACGCTGGCTTGGTTGCTTCCGTACGCCTCCACTCAAGCCCGCTCCACAGGCGCTGCCCGGCTCGAATCGGAAATGGCATCAGCCCTCAGCCGCGTGACGCCCGCCTCCCCTCGGCATCTGGCGCTCGTGGAAGCCGCCCGGCTGGCATATCAACGAGCCGCTCAGGCGAAAGATCGCGAGGACAAAGCGCGCTTCCGCGCGCCTTGATCCCCGCATGAACTTTTTCCGTGCGTTCACGGGGCCGCTTCCTACACTGCGCGCCGCGTTTATGGCCTCGATCAAACCGTTTGCCGCGCTCCGGCCGAAACCTGACCTCGCCGCGCGGATTTGCGAGCTGCCCTACGACGTGATGTCGTCGGGCGAGGCGCGGCAGATCGCCTCCGGCAATCCGCTCAGCTTTCTTCACGTCAGCAAGCCTGAGATCGATTTGCCGCCGGGCGTCGGCCTGTACGACCCCACGGTCTACGCGAAGGGTCGGGAGAATTTCGCCAGGCTCATCGCCGACGGCGCGCTACGTCAGGACCCCAAGCCGTGCCTCTATCTCTACCGCCAGGTCATGGGGCGGCACGCGCAAACCGGCCTCGTCGCCGCCGCGAGCTGCCAGGATTACCTCGACAACGTCATCAAGAAGCACGAATTGACGCGCCCGGACAAGGAGGACGACCGCGTGCGCCATATTGAAGCGCTGAATTCTCAAACGGGTCCAGTGTTCCTCACGTATCGTGCCGCCGCGAAACTTGACGAACTCTTTGGAAAGCAAACGGCCGGGCCGCCCGACGTCGATTTCACCGCGAAGGACGGCGTCCGGCATACTGCATGGACAATTGCAGACGACGGGGCCCTCGAAGACATCGAGGCGGAGTTTGCTCACATCCCGTCCCTCTACATCGCCGACGGACATCACCGCAGCGCCGCCGCGGCGCGCGTCTGCCAGTCCCGCAAAGGCGCGGGCCACAGCAGCCGGTTCCTCGGCGTGATTTTTCCGCACAACCAGGTGCAAATCCTTCCCTACAACCGCGTGCTGAAGGATCTCAACGGCCTCACGCCGCAGGCGGTGCTCCAGAAGCTCGACGCCGTCTTCGTCATGAAAGACGCCGGCGCTCCACAGCCGTCGCGCAAGCACGAGTTGGGCTTTCTCCTGGGCGGGCAGTGGCGCACGCTGCATTTCCGCCCGCAGTTCGCCGCGACGCGCGACCCACTCGAGAAGCTGGACGTGACGCTGCTCCAAAAGTTCGTCCTCGCGCCGCTCTTCGGCATCGACGACCCGCGCACCAGCAATCGCATCCATTTCGTCGGCGGCATCCGGGGCACGGCGGAACTGGAGAAGCTCGTCCAGAGCGGCAAATTTTCCTGCGCCTTCAGTCTCTTCCCCACGAGGATCGAGGACCTGATGACCATCGCCGATGCCGGCGGCATCATGCCGCCCAAGAGCACCTGGTTCGAGCCCAAGCTGCGCGACGCGATGTTCTGCCACATGCTCTGAGGAGCCAGCACAGGGAGTGGAACGCTGGAGTGTGAGGCAAGTGAGCCAGCGCGTGAGAAGTCGCTGAGTGGGTGAGTGGGGGAGCCTGTAAGTGGGACAGGCGGGCTGAACGGCCAACTCACTCACTGGCTTGCTCACTTACCCACTCACCCACTCCCTCGCCTCCTCACTCCCCCATTGCCGCTCTCCGCTCCTGCGATCCACAGCCAAACCGTCTTCAGATACCCCGGCGCTTCCCGCGTGATCGGGAAGTCCGGCGGCTGCGGCGCGTAGTGCCGCTGGAGAATCCGCCGCCCCGCGTTCGCGACGGCGGATTCAATCTGCCGCAGGAACTCCTCCGGCCGGAGCATCGCGGCATTGCTTGACGCGAACAATGTGCCGCCCGGCATCAGCACCGGCAGCGCAGTCGCCACGAGCCGCCCGTAATCCTTCTCCGCCCGAAACGCTCCGCCCGCCTTCGACTGCGAGAACGTTGGCGGATCAAGCGCCACCGCGTCGAACGTCCGCCCCTTTTTGGCCAGACGGCGCAACCAATCGAACGCGTCGCCGAAGACGAACTCGTGTCCGGCGGCGTCCAGCCCGTTCAGCGCGAAGTTGCGCCGTCCCCAATCCAAGTACTTTTTCGACAGGTCGAGGCTCGTCGTGCGCGCGCCCGCTTTCGCCGCGCAGACCGAGAAACCGCAGGTATAGGCAAATGTGTTCAAGATTTCCGGCGCGCCGGATCGGAGTCCGGCGCTCCCGGTCCAAAACGGGAACCCCGCGGCGATATGGCCGGTCAAAAACCGCCGCCGGTTGTCCCGTTGGTCGAGAAAGATGCCGACGGAATAGCCCTCGCTGAAACTCAGTTCGAAACGCACGCCGTTCTCGCGGATCTCGAATCGCTCCGGCACGGCGTCGCCGAGGACCCATTGCGGCGCGGCTTCGGCTGGCGAGGCCTTGCGGATGTCAGGGTTGAGGATTTTGTGCCAGACACCGCGTGTTGCGTGTTGCGTGTTGCGTGTTGCGTCGAGCAGCGGGCGGAGGCGGTCGAGTTGCGGAACGGTGAGTGGCTTCGCGGATTGCGAAAGCAGGAACTCACCTAGCCGGTCGACGTGCCAGCCGGGCCAGGCGTCCGCCTCCCCGTGAATGAGTCGGAAAGTGTTGGTTTCGGCCGGATTGATCAGCGCCTCGCGCAATGACAGCCTTACATCTTCCTCAAAGTTGGCCGGCGCTGCGAAAGTGACTCGCTCGCCCGTCGCCGGATGCCGCAGCGTCAGTTCCGCCGCGTGCAGATGCACGCGCGGCGCAGGGGTGCCGCCGTAGAGCGCGTCGCCAAGCACCGGGAAGCCGCTCTCCGAAGCATGAACGCGAATCTGGTGTGTGCGGCCCGTGATCGGCTCGGCTTCGACCCACGTCCGGCCGGCCGTCGTCTCGCGCACACGGAAACGGGTCTCCGCCCGCTCTCCGCCCTTGCCCGTCGGACTGGTTCGGTATCTCTCGCCAGCGCGAACCAGCGTGGACACGACGGTGAATTCGCGGCGTTTCACCGGCCTATCGGTGATCAGGAGGTATCGCTTGCCCACCGAATGTTCCGAGAACTGCGCGGTCAGCGACCGGTTCGCCTCGCGGCTCTTCGTGAACACCAGGACACCGCTCGTCTCTCTGTCGAGCCGGTGGATGATGGCCAGCGCCGCCCAGCGCGGCTCGCGATGCCGTAGCCAGTCGTAGACTCCCTCGCCCGCGAAGGGCGACGGAGCATGGGTGTTCCAGCCCGCCGGCTTGTTCACCACGAGCAGATGCTCGTCCTCGAACAGGATCAGCTTGGAATGGCTGGCTTCAGGTTCGGGCATACGGGCCAGCAAACTGTTCAAAAATCTGGCCCGCTGTAGCGGCGGTCTGTGACCGCCGAGGACACCCAAGGATTTTGGTCGGCCTGCGGCGCTCCCAGAGCGCCGCTACAGTTCTTGATCAGGCTGCTTGCGCGGGTATTGAACCCATACTTCGGGCTTGGGCGCAACGCCGTGGGCATCCCGCGCCAAGCTCCGCCCGGAGAGCACCCGTCAGCGCCCAGATCCGGGAGCAAGACTCAACCACGAATGAACACCAATGGACACGAATCACTGCGGTCGCCGATCACAAGCCGCGTTGCAACTATTGTGTTTTAGACAATGGCAGACCGTGGCCTGAGATTGCGCCTGTCCTTATTCGTGTTCATTCGTGTTAATTCGTGGTTCAGAATTATTACGTGGGCATCAGGCCCGTCTCAAATCGTTTGAATCGTTCGCGACCGCCTGCTAGCGTCGCCACGTGAGAATCTTGTCCGGCATTCAGCCCAGCGGCGCGGTGCACCTCGGGAATTACTTCGGGATGATGCGCCCGGCCATCGAGCTTCAGGAGCAGGGCGAGGCGTTCTACTTCATCGCCAACTATCACTCGATGACCTCGCTGACTGACGCCGACGAGCGCCGCCGCAATACGCTCGAGGTCGCGCTCGATTTCCTGGCCTGCGGCCTGGATCCGAAGCGCAGCGCCTTCTGGATTCAGTCCGCCGTGCCCGAGGTCACCGAGCTCACCTGGCTGCTTACCACGGTGACGCCCATGGCCCTGCTGCACAAGTGCCATTCGTTCAAGGACAAGCTCGCCCGGGGCATCGCGCCGACGCACGGCCTGTTCGCCTATCCGGTTCTCATGGCGGCGGACATTCTCATCTTCGACTCGAATGTCGTTCCGGTCGGCCGGGACCAGAAGCAGCACGTCGAAATCACGCGCGACATCGCGATCAAGTTCAACGAACTCTACGGCCCGACCTTCGTGCTGCCCGAGCCTCGCATCCGCGAGGAGGTCGCCGCCGTCCCTGGCACCGACGGGCAAAAGATGAGCAAGAGCTACGGCAACGCCATCGAGATCTTCGGCGACGAGAAAGTCATCCGAAAAAAGATCATGGGCCTCGTGATGGACAGCCGCACGCCGCAGGAACCCAAGCCCGACGCCGAAAAGAACCTGGCCATTCAGCTCCTCAAACTCGTCGCTCCAGCGGCCGTCGCGCGCGACTTCGAAGATCGTCTTCGCGCCGGCGGCCTCGGTTATGGCGACTTGAAGAAGGGATTGTTCGAGCACTGCTGGAGCTACTTCACCGCCGCCCGCGCCCGCCGCACCGAACTGGCCAACGACGTCGGGTATGTGAACCAGGTGCTCAACGACGGCGCCGCCCGCGCCCGGGCCGTGGCGCAGCCGGTCCTGCGTCGCGCGCGCAAAGCCTGTGGTTTGGAATGAGGGCATCCGATGCGGATCTAAACGCATCCCCCAACTGACCGATCAGCCTGCATGACGGACGGCACTCGGAAAATCTTCGGCACCGACGGCGTGCGCGGCACCGCGAACATCGAGCCGGTGACGGCCGAGACCGCTCTCAAGCTCGGACGCGCCGCCGCGCACGTGTTCAAGAACCTCCACGCCCAGTCCCGCGGCCGTGGCCGGCACCGGCTCGTCATCGGCAAAGACACGCGCCTGTCGGGTTACATGCTCGAAAACGCCATCAGCTCCGGCATCCTGTCGATGGGGGTGGACGTGCTGTTCATCGGGCCGCTGCCGTCGCCCGGCGTCGCCTATGCGACACGCAGCCTGCGCGCGGACGCCGGCATCGTCATCACGGCCAGCCACAATCCGTACGCCGACAACGGCATCAAATTCTTCCGCGCCGACGGCTACAAGCTCGACGACGAAATTGAGCGCGAGATCGAGGAACTGGTCTTCAGCGGGCGCATCGAGGACATCCGCCCCACCGCCGACGCCATCGGCAAGGCCGTGCGTATCGACGACGCGCTCGGCCGCTACATCGAGTTCGCCAAATCCTCATTCCCGCGCGGCCTCACGCTGGAAGGCACGCGCATCGTCGTCGATTGCGCGCACGGGGCGGCCTACAAATCCACTCCGTGCGTGCTGCGCGAACTCGGCGCCGAGGTGATGGTCTTCGGCAATCAACCCGACGGATCGAACATCAACAAGGATTGCGGCTCCATGCATCCCGAGTTGCTTTGCGCGAAGGTTCGCGAATCGCGCGCGAACCTGGGCATCGCGCACGACGGCGACGCCGATCGCGTCGTGATGTGCGATGAGACCGGCGCGCTGCTCGACGGCGACGACTTGCTCGTCATCGCCGGCCTCGAAATGCTCGCCCGCCAAAGCCTCGCCAGGAAGACCGTCGTCGCCACCGTGATGAGCAACGCCGGGGTGGACGCGGCCATCAAGCAAGCCGGCGGGCACGTCGTTCGCACGCCCGTCGGCGACAAGCACGTCATCGAGGAAATGCTGCGCGACGGCTTCAATCTGGGCGGCGAGCAGAGCGGCCACCTGATCTTCCGCGACCATGGCACGACCGGCGACGGGCTCGTGGCGGCGCTCCAGATCTTGCGCATCATGCAGGCCAGGAGCGTGCCACTCTCGCAGTTGCGCCAGTGTTGGACCCGATTCCCGCAACTCGTCACCAACATAAAGGTGCGCGAGAAGGTGCCGTTCGACAAACTGGAAGGCGTGGCGAAGCTCGTAGCACAGGCCGAGTCTGCGCTCGCCGCGGAAGGCGGGCGCGTTTTGTTGCGTTACTCCGGCACCGAGCCCAAGGCCCGTCTGCTCGTTGAAGGCTGCGATCCGGCTGCCCTCGAACACTGGAGCCGCGAGATCTGCGAAGCGATCAAGCGACAGGTCGGGGCGTGATTGCGGGCTTAGGAACGTGGTGGAAACAGCCGGGGCAGGTGGCGCGCCCCGTGCAGCAGGCGCTTGAATTCCACGTGCCGTGGATGGAGCCGGAAGAAGATCAGGTAACGGTCAAATGGCGGCGGCAGGCGAAAGGAGCGCACACCGGCGTGGTGGCGAAAGCCCATCTCGTGCCCCAGAAGCGCCGGGTGGCTCCCGATTTGTTCAATTGCCTTTTCAACGCAGTCCAGGAAGCGGGCGGCCGCATCAGGATTGTCTGCATTGATGATTTTCCAGTAACGGATAATGTCGCGGCGGGCGGCGGGGCGGACCCGGTAGTTCATGCGGCCCGACGCTTAGGGCCTGCCTTGAGTTCGGCGCGTAACTTGTTCCAGAACCGCCGGCCGCCCGGCTCTGCCGGTTCCAAGTCGGCTTCATCGAGCAACACTTCCACGTGCTCGCGATCCGTTTCCAGGTCTTCGAGCACCCTCAGCGCTTCCCGCACCACTTCGCTGGCGCTGGCGTAGTGGCCGCTCTGGACCTTCTGCCGCACGAACTGCGTTTGCCGTTTGGTCAGAGAGACATTCACGCCCTGCTACGGTGCAGAACAGGACAAAGTTTGTCAATCCTTGGCCTAAGTCTTCCTGCCAGGGCTGGTCGCACTGGACCATCACTCTCCCGCGCTGATGATTGCTTCGTCCCTGTGGAGACCTGAACACTTCCATTGACTCTCCATCACCGCCCTCCAAGCTGGCCGGTGTGACAACGACGCGCACTTACGACCTGGTGATGACGCACAAGCTGGACGCGGATGATTACTTCATCCACTGCGTGCAGCGCAACTGCGCGGAGGCGCGGCTCAATTTCTTTCTTGTGGAGCCGCTTTGGGTCGAAGCGTTCTTCGAGCACTTCAAGAACGGCAAGGTCTGGCCGCGCGCGCTGCTCAACATGCACAGCGAGCATCACCGGCCGGACGAGATTTACCACCGGCTCGTGAAGCTGGCGGCCGAGCGGGGCAGTTTCGTTATTGACCCGCCGGACCGCGCGCAGGCGGCGTTCGACAAGGCCCGGGTGCATCCCCGGCTGGTCGAGGCGGGCATCCCGGTGCCGCTCACCGTCATCGCGCCCGCCCCGGGCAACGGCGAATGGCAGCTCAGCGAGACAGACCGCGAGGCGCTCGGCACGACTTTCGTGATCAAGCCCGCCATGGGCTATGGCCGGAAGGGCCTCGTTCTCGACGCCGCGGGCGCGGTGGACCTGGCGCGATCCGCCGCGGCCTGGCCGGACACCCACTACCTGCTGCAACGGCGCGTCGTCCCCCGCCAACTGAACGGCGAGCCGGTTTACTTCCGCGCCTTCTTCGTCTTCGGGGCGGTCTGGTTGAGCTGGTGGAATTGCTATACGGACCGCTACCGACTCGTGACACCGCAAGAGCGTGAGTCGCTGGGATTGGCCCCTCTCGAAGACATCGTCCGGCGCATCGCGGCGCTGACGAGGATGAATTTTTTCTCCAGCGAAATCGCGCAGGACGAGTCGGGCGAATTCGTCGTCATCGATTACGTGAACGACCAGTGCCACATGCTCAGCCAGTCCACCGCCCCGCAAAACGGCGTGCCCGACGGCCTCGTCGCAGCCATCGCCAAAAGCCTGGTCGATGCGGTGGGCTGCGCGCTGCGCACGCCGCAGACGCCAATCCAGTGACCTTTCGCGCCCGCCAGTTCACATTCACCTTCCCACGCCCGGCGCTGATCATGGGCATCGTGAACGTGACGCCGGACTCCTTCTCCGACGGCGGCCAATTCCTCGACCCGGGCGCCGCGGTCGAACACGCCATCACTTTGGCGGCGCAGGGCGCCGATCTCGTGGATGTGGGCGGGGAATCGACACGGCCCGGCGCCACGCCCGTGAGCGAGGCGGAGGAATTGCGGCGAGTGTTGCCGGTGATAGAACGGCTCGCCGGCGAACTGAAGGCGCCCATTTCCATCGACACGATGAAGCCGGCTGTCGCCCAGGCGGCCCTGCGTGCCGGCGCCAGCATCGTCAACGACGTCGCCGCGAACCGGGCCGAGCCGGCGATGTGGCGTGTTGTCGCCAAAGCCGGCGCCGGCTACGTGGCGATGCACATGCAGGGCACGCCGCAAACGATGCAGCACGAGCCGGCTTACGACGACGTGGTCGGCGCAGTGAACACATTCTTTGGCGACCGCCTGGCCCGATTGCAGGAAGCCGGCGTGAGCGCGGAGCAGGTGGTGCTCGACCCCGGATTGGGTTTCGGAAAGACGGCTGAACATAATTTGCAGTTGCTCGCGGCCGTGCGAAGTTTTACAAACTGGAACCGGCCGTTGCTGTTGGGAGCGTCGCGCAAGTCTTTCCTGGGACGCTTCGCGGGCACCACGGCGGCCGGAGCGCGGCTGCCCGCCTCGCTGGCTTGCGCGTGCTGGGCAGTGGCGCAAGGCGTGAACATCATTCGCACGCACGAGGTCGAAGCCACACGGCAGGCCTTGCGCCTGACCGAGGCCCTGCTGACGACAAGCCGCCCAAGAAACCACGAATAATGCCTGAACTTCTGGACATGCTGGACAGAGCCTGGCGGCCGGCCATCGAGATCCTGATCCTGGCCGTGGGGCTTTATTACGTTTTCACGTTCGTGCGCGGCCGGCGCGGCGCGGCGATTGTCACCGGCTTTCTCGTTGTGGTGCTCACGCTGGCGCTGGTGACCAATTTCCTCCAACTCACTGTCCTCGGGCGGTTGCTGGGCAGCATTGCGGCGTTCGCGGTGATCGCGGTGGTGGTCATCTTCCAGCCGGAGATCCGCCAGATGCTCGCCCGCGTCGGCAACCTCCAGGTCTTCGGCACGGCGCACGAGCAACGCGAAGCCATCGAGGTGGTCATCCGGGCCGCCGAGCGCCTGTCAGAAGCCCACATTGGAGGACTCATCGCCATCGAGCAGTCCGTGCCTTTGCAGGACGAAGTCGAGAATATCCTGCCCGTGAATTGCGAAGCCACCCCC
>DASTLJ010000083.1:0-10965 GCA_035715125.1 Verrucomicrobiia bacterium | reverse complement strand
GCAAGGAGGACGTTCGATAATCTCGATGCGTCCTATCGTCCGGAAGTGCTGCGGGTCATCCCGGATTGCAAAACGAAAGGATTCTCACGCCCGCCGACAAGCCCATCGTCGCCAAACGTCTCGCGCTCACGCACGTCTATCTGCAATAGGACTACGTGCAGAACGACGCCGTGCTGAACAAGACGCTTTTGGAAAGCAACAAGGACTTGCAAAGGCGTCTGGAACGCGGCACGGCGGGGTCGATCACTGCCGGTGCAACACGAGCGCTGCCTGGGAGTTGAGATTCGGCCTTTCCGCTTTAATGCTATGCCTTGTCACCAACATTGGAAGCTGGTCAAATCGTTCTATGGCAAAGTGTATGTTTTGTGGCGGCGGCAAGAGCAAAGAGCACATCGTTTCGCAATGGATTCTAAGGGACTGCGACTTGAGTAACACCGAGTGCCGCATGGGATTCGGGATGCAGCAGCCTGGAGGCGGAATGGACTCCATTACCGAACCGCTTTATCTGACCAAGTTCTGCACGATGGATGTTTGCGAAACCTGCAACAACGAATGGATGAGCCAACTGGAAAATGGAGTGAAGTCCGTTCTCCATCCCTTTCTGCAAAAAACATGGCCGGAAAACGATAAGGAACTTTTTCGCTCCCTGTTTCTTCACAGTGGGGTAATTGCCCGGTGGCTCTTGAAAACGGCCTGCACGTTTGGTGCGAAGATGTCGGTCGAAGTGCCAGAGCAAATCCGTACGAGCCTGCACCAAGATGAAATTCCGGTCGGGATTTCGGTAGATATGACCTACAACAAGGAGTTTGGGCTTTACATGGCTATGTCTCGGCAATGGAACGTGCTGAAGGATGAAAGACTAAGCACAATGCACCTCGAAAGGAAGAGCTTCCGTTTGACGTGGCAAGTGCGTCACTTGGCGATGCGCCTTAGTTACTTCCCTCGATGCGAAGAACACATGCTGAAGCCTAGGTTTCCCGTGCGCATCTACCCAAAGTTTGGAATTTCGCCCGACTATCTTGAGAACGGCATTACTAAGCGAAGCTTTCACTACGAGACGCTTCGGCAGTTGGAAACCGAGACAGTTTATTTCTATCGCGGTATAGATGACCCAACGCACCCGAATTCGCAGCACCGGCATTTGGTAGTTGCAGCAAGTTGAGGCGTCATGCCTCCTAAATTTTCCTCAGCGGCTTTTCCACGTGCGCCTTTAGCCCCGCATCCAACTTGATCAGCGGCCGCTAGGCTAGGCGCGCTTGAAGTTTCGCACAGAAGCCATTGTGGCGCGTCCTTGATAGATTGCAGTATGCGGCTCGAGCGGCAGCACTTCTTTTCCCACGCAGCCTCGTTCGCGCAGCAATTGGTGGCGCGCTCCGCCAACCCGCGCAAGCCGGAGGCTTGCCAGAAGGTAGCCGGGGGTCGAGGAGCGTAGCGACGACCCCCGGATCGCAGCGCCGTTCTGGCACCCCTGCCGGGGTGCGGTCGCTTCGTACATACACCGGGGGTAATCGCTGACGCTCAACCCCCGGCTACCTTCTGTCATCCCTCCGGGATGTTGCGGCCAGCGATTTCGCCCCATTCGCCTTCCCCGCTGCATCCATCTTGATGATCGGCGGCCAGCGCTGTTTGAAGCCTTCGCCCGGCAGCCACTTCATCGCGTCCATGTCCCCCTCGTAGCATCCGGCGTGAGCCGGGTCATCTTTTTTCGCGAGCGTCTAACTTGCGCCACCCTGCGTGGCTGGTCGATCACTTCCCAAAAAGTCCGGCACGGCTCAGGCGGACTGAAGGCTGCGTCAGGAGCTTAAAATTTGCCCGCAAGGCCGCGTCCACTTCGGCTTGAAAAACCCTGCGCGGGACGTGGAGCCTGGGCTCGACCAAAAGCAGCTTCCCCTCAGGATTCAGCGTTTCGTGCATCTCGGCAAACAAAGCCGCGGCACTCGGGACTTCGTGCACCATCCAGAACGCCAGCACGAAATCGACGCGGGCTGAAAGCCCGACGCGGCCCGGTGCGCACACATGGAGTGCAACGCGATCCTGCAATTCGGCCCGCACGACGCGTTGCTGGACCTTGGCAAGCATCGCGGGCTGAAGGTCAGCCGCAATCACCCGGCCCGAAGGACCGACCCTCCGGGCGAGTGCGACGGTGAACACGCCTGAACCACAGCCGAGATCAAGGACGGTCGATCCCGGCGCAACAAGCCCGCCAAGGATGGTTTCGGAATTGTGCAGCCGGCGGCGCAACGGATTGTCGATGACCCACGCAAACCGAGCCGGACAGACAGCCGACGATGGCGCGTCCATGTCCTCTTCGTAGCATCCGGTGTGAACTGGATCACGCCTTTTCCACAACACTGAGACGCGCCCCACATCGTCGTCACCGCGCAAGGACGCTCGACGACATGGAGATTATTACTTCAGCTCCAATGTACGGATCTGGCCGTCGGCGTGCTCCAGCGTGACCAGCCTCGGCTCGATGCCTTTCACGCGCCAGCCGGCAACGTTGTCCCCAACGACTACCGTTTGGCCGCTGAGGATGGCAGACGGTTTCGTGGAGTTGTAAAAGATGCCCTGGAGGCGGAACGACGGAATCGGCGCACGCGCAGCGACGACGTTCGTGCCCCGGACCGGCGTGCGCGCGCCCGGCGAGATTGGCTCGCGGTTGTGCGCTTGAGTCAACCGGAACTGCCGCTCGTCCTTGGCGGCGAACACGCCCAGCCATGACCCACCCGCCAAAGCCAGCAGAGCGAGCACCAGCACCACGGCGGTCGATTGGCCGCGCGTCGCGAAAAATCCGGTCTCCGAATCGCCAGCATCGTCGGCCTTGAACGCCTGGCGGGCCAGGCCGCACAAGACCAGTCCCGTCAGCAACGTCACAGGAATCGCCCAAAGGTGAATCTTCGCCAACAGTATTGGCGCCGTGAAGACCCACACGGCCGTCATGCCCAGAAAACAACCCGCAGCGAACAGCAGGCCCATTAGAATGAGCACGGGCATCACACGGATCGTCGCACCGACTGGAAGAAGGATAAACATCGTCATTGAGAATGCGTCCGCCCGGCGAAAGACAACTCGCGGCTGCGATTCATGTTCCGAGAGAATCGGAGGCAGACGGAAGGATTTTAGCACGGCCCGTGACGGTTAAGGTCGGCTGCCGATGGGTAAAGCCGGGACTGTAGCCAACTCACGCCCGCCATCGCAACCGCATCGATGCTGATGAGCGGCGGCGGCCCGGGACCTCAGCGAACTTCTCTCGTGGGTTGCTGCGTTGCGTGCTTGTTGGGTTTCATTTCGATGCTTCTTTGAGGACGAGGGCGAGCGTGAATCCGTCATATCCCTTGCAGCCGACGGTTTGGATGGTCGTCGCGCTTACGCGCCGTTCGGCCGACACCATGTCGTGAAAGCGGCGCATTCCGCGCACGTTGGGATCGGTGCTGTTGGCGTCCGCCAAGGCCCCCTTGCGAACAACGTTGTCGGTGATGATGAGGCTGCCGGCGCGGGAGAGCTTGAGTGCCCACGCGAAGTAGTCGGGAGTCGACGGCTTGTCGGCATCGATGAAGATGAGATCGAATGGCCCGCACTTCTCCGCGGCGAGTTGCGGCAGGACATCGAGCGCCTTGCCCAGGCGCAGTTCGACGACGCCCGCCAGGCCCGCCCGCGCGATGTTCGCCCGGGCGACCTCGGCGTGTTTCGGATCCGCTTCCAGCGTGATCAGGCGGCCGCCGGGTGGCAGCGCGCGCGCAAGCCAGATCGTGCTGTATCCGCCCAGCGTGCCGATTTCGAGGATGGTGTGCGCGCCGCGGACCTTCGCCAGCAGGTGCAATAGTTTGCCGTGCGCCGGAGAAACCTGAATCGCCGGCAGGCTGGCCTCGACGCTGGCGCGCAGCGCTGCATCCAGCGCCGGGTCGGGCGGAATGAGCAAGTCGTCGATGAAACGGTCAACGGCTGTCCACTGTTCTTCGTTCATTTGGATGCCGCTCAATGCTTCAACAAGTTCTTCCGCACGTATTGCGGCCGAAAGGTGAAGACGTTCGGGTCGCGCGGGTCGACACTTGCCTTGAGCCAATGCACGTCGGGATTTCCGAACGTCTCGACGCGGGTGAAATTCTCGATGCGCCGCTTGCTCCGCGAGCCGAGCAGCGGCTGGTCGATGCGGAAGTAATGGGTGTCGCCGTGAACGAGCACGACCGGCTTGCCGAACGCGAGGGTCTCGCGCTCCAGCACCTGGAGCATCTCGTTGAAGCCCCGCCGGACCCGGTTCGTGGCTCCAAGATCGAAATGCGGGTTGGCTTGCATGATGATCATCACGGCGCGGAACTGCTCGCGTGTGGCCAGGGCGAAGGCCTCTTGAATCCAGGCGATGTTCGCCGCATTGCGCGGGCCGAATTCCGGCGTGCCGAAATGATTGTCGTCGCCCGGCACGTTCAGCCCCGCGAACACGACGCGGCCATCGACCCAACGGACGTTCTCGCGGAACTGCGCGAACGCCGGAGTCTTGCTCTGGCGAAGCAGCGGCATTGGCCGCTGGCCCAGTGAGAGGTCGCCTTGCGTGAACAACGCCCGAAGCTTCTCAAGCCGTTCCTCGGGCACGAACGCGTTCGTCTTCACCTTCCCGCAGTCGCTCCATTCGTTGTCGCCGAACAGATAGATGAACGGAGGACGGATGGTCGCGAACTGCCGCGCGCGCGCCTCGAAATACTCATCCGTGCAGGGGCTCGAGCCGCTCTTGATGTCGCCGTTGTGCACGACGAAGGCGAGCTGAGCCTGATTCAGCTCGTCGATCATGTTGGGGAAAAGGTTCGTCTCCTGGAGGGCGTCGTACGGCACGTCGCCGATCAGCGCGAAGTCAAATGGCCGGTCGGCATACTCCGGCTCCGCCGCGCCCGCGACTGAGACCGGCCCCAGCCCAATCGCGGCGACCAGGCCGGCCTTGGCCATCGATTTCAAAGACGCAAACAAGCCTGCGAAATAGCGCTTCATAACGTGTGATAGGCAGGGACTCTGGGCGAGCGCCTCCCGGCTTGTCGAATTGAAAAGTGAACACAGGAGCGCGGACAGCCATGTCCGCGCGACGTTAAGCTGTAACTACAATTCACGCGGACAAAGCTGTCCGCGCTCCTTTTTTCAGTCCGCCACGGCTCAACCCAGCTCGACGCTGCTCCACCGCTCACCGGCTCGCAGGACCTTGAACGGTTGTCCCAGCCGCGTCGCGGACTCGACGAAAGCCTCCGGGGACACCGTGTTGAACTCGAACATCTCGAAGTGGCACGGGATGACGAGCCGGACGCCGATGTCTTTCGCCAGCGAAGCAGCTTGGGGTCCATCGAGATTGCCGGCCACGCGCCGCCCCGACTGATCGCCATTGATCGGCAGCAGCGCCACGTCGATGGGCCAGCGCCGCAGCCACTCTTCCATCCCCTCGTAGCGTTTCGTATCGCCGGCGTGATAGAGCGTCCACGGCCCGGCTTCGACAACGTAGCCCAGGAACTTGTGCCGGCCGGACTCGTCCCGTTCCAGCGTGTTGTGGGCGGCGGGCACGGCGTGAATCCGAAAGTGCCCGACCTCCCGGTGTTGGCCAGCCTCCAGCCCGATTGGCAACTCCACAGGACATTCCAGCCGGTCCGCGACGAACTCGCGGTTGGCCTCTGGGATGACAAGTTGTGCGCGCGGATTGGCGCGCAACAAGGGGACGAGCGTCTCCTTGTCCAGATGGTCGGTGTGGTTGTGGCTGGAAGTGATGACGTCCACAAACTTCATCCGCTCGGGCGCGATCACCCGTTCGGTCATGCGAACGTGCGGTTTGTCGGTCGCGGCGTATTTCGAGGTCAACGAATCCGAGAGATAAGGATCGAACAACAAATGCCGGCCCTGCCACTGGGCGAGGAAACCGCTTTGCCCGAGCCACCAGAGGTGAAGCTGCTCAGGCGCCTCATTTCTCGCCCGCAAGACGTCGTCGAGGAACGCGTCATCCTGGAGAGCCGGTTTGATCATGCCGGCCTGTTGGTATGCGAAGCCTGACCGACAGACCATCCTCAAATCGAGGTTTTAACCCCGGCCTTTGGCGTCGTCCGACGTGATGATCGCCGTGTCGCCCAGCGACATGCCAGCCTTGCCCAGCGCGTCACGAAACGAAGTTTCGATGTCGGCGCGAGCCTTGACTCGGTATTCGCCAAACGGGTTCGACTCGAGCCAGCCGTCCATTTCGAGGCGCCGGAGGATCGGGCGCGCCCAATTCTTGTCCGCATTGAACCACTTCCGGTTGCCGACGTTCTTGGAGACCTCCGTGGCCGAGATGTAAACCATCGGCGACCTTCTCAGGTAGTCGAATACTTCTTTCTCAATGGGGTTCAGCGATTCCATACTGAGACTACACGCTATAATATCGGCAGAGACCTCCTGTCGGTGAAGCGAGAATGGATGCGCTCAGCGCCTGTCCGCCTTGCGGATCGGGGGACTTGCCGACGCCGCGGCGGCGGGCTAGAAAACCCTCTGGCTGTGGCGGATAACCAGCCGAGTCCGGCCGCCGGCCGAAACCGCATGACCTCGAATTTCCACCAAGTGACGACCGATGTTTGCGCGTTCATCCGCGCGGAGGATCCGTCGGAGGAACGATTCAATCAGTTGGCCCTCAGGCTCTGCTCGTACCAATTCCAGCACAACCTGGCTTGGCGCCGGCTCTGCGAGGCGCGTGACTGGACGCCGGGAAACGTCGACGATTGGCGGCAAATCCAGGCGGCGCCGGCCTCGGCCTTCAAAGAACTGGAACTCACGACCCTGCCGCCCGAGCAGCGTGCCGCGGTCTTCCATTCCAGCGGGACGGCCGCACAATCCCCGAGTCGTCATTTTCACAACCTCGAATCACTCGCGGTGTACGAAGCCTCGTTGCTGGCGTGGTCTGAGCCGCATCTCAAACTCAGGGACGGTTCCCTTCCGCAACTGCTGTTCCTGACTCCTCCTCCTGCGCGGGCGCCTCGTTCATCTCTGGTCCACATGTTCGAGACGATTCGCCACGCGCATCCGGACGGTGGCGGCCGGTTTTTTGGCGGTGTCGACGCGAATGGAAACTGGACGATCTGCCGGGGTGAATTGGACCAGGCGCTGGGCGGCAGCCGGCCCGTCGCGCTGTTCGGCGCGGCGTTTCAGTTCGTGCATCTGCTCGATTCTCCGGCCGCAACGGCGCTTCACATCGATCTTCCGTCCGGTTCGCGCGTCCTGGAAACCGGCGGCTACAAAGGCCGCTCCCGGTCCCTGACGCAGGACCAACTCCACACCCTCATCGCCAAGAGACTCGGAGTTCGCCGCGACCACATCGTCTGCGAGTACGGGATGAGCGAACTGAGCTCCCAGGCGTACGACACCGCAATCGGCTTATCACGTCCCACGCATCACGCACCACGCCTTTTCCGCTTCCCGCCTTGGACCCGCCTCCAAATCGTTTCCCCCGAGACCGGCCGCGAAGTCGCCGATGGTGAAACCGGACTCATTCGCGTTTACGACCTTGCGAATGTCGCGTCCGTGCTCGCCGTTCAGACCGAAGACCTGGCGATTCGCCGTGGGGACGGATTCGAGTTCGTCGGGCGGGCGGCTGGCGCCGAGCCGCGGGGCTGTTCGTTGACGACCGCTTAAGTCGCGCACGTGTGCCCGATGAACCTGCCGAACTATTTCCTGGCCGACTTGCCAACTGAAGCAACGCTCTCACCTGCGATCGTCAGCGAAGCCTCCCAGACGCTCAGGCGCAACCGCGCTCAGTTCCTCGCCGGTCGCACCACGGAAAGCCTCATTGATTTTCTGGCGGGTATCGCCGCCGAGTGGCTCGACTCCGGCCATTCCTTTCGGCGGCTCGCCTTGGAAGAGGGCCCGGCTGTGTTGCGCTTCTCTCGAGCCACGCTGGAGCGCGGCCTCGGCGCATTTTTCGCCGAACTGACCGCGGACAATCTTCGCGCCCTCGTGCTCCAGGAACTCGGCCATGCCCGGCGGCTCGATGGCTTCTGTTCGTCGGCCGTCGAACGCGAAACCGGCCAGAGCGCGCTGGCCCTTGGACCCGAGCTCCTCGTCCACATCGCGCCCGGCCATCTTCCGAATCCGGCGCTGATGAGCATTGTGCTCGGCCTGCTCGTGCGCTCGGCTCAGTTCGTCAAGTGCGCCCGGGGTTCCTCGCTGATTCCGCGCCTCTTCGCCCATTCGATTTACGAAGCCGACCACAAGCTCGGCGCGTGCCTGGAACTGGCCGAATGGCCTGGCGGCAGCGAGGAGCTCGAAGCCGCCCTCTTCTCCGAAGCGGGTTGCGTCACCGCCACCGGCAACGACGAGACGCTCGACTCCATCCGCCGCCGCCTGCCGTCGCGCGCGCGCTTTCTCGGTTACGGGCACCGCGTCAGCTTCGGTTACGTTGCGCGCGAAGTTCTTTCCAGCGCAGGCGCCCGCCGTGCCGCCCGCGATGCGTCGGAAGACGTTGCCGCGTGGGACCAGCAAGGGTGCCTTTCTCCGCACGTGTATTACGTCGAAGAACGCGGAGCGGTTGACCCGGCCCAATTTGCCGCGATGCTCGCCGAGGAACTCGCCCGTCAGGAAACCGAATTTCCCCGCGGCGAGCTGCTCGTCCACGAATCCGCCACCATTACTCTCAAGCGCGACTTCTACCGCGTGCGCGCCTCCGCCTCCGCCGAAACGCAGCTCTGGTCGAGCGAAGGCGCGACTGCATGGACCGTCGTTTACGAGGCCGATCCGCGCTTCCAGCTTTCCTGCCTGAATCGATTCGTCTACGTGAAGCGGGCCTCGGACCTCGACGACGTCCTTCATCACGCCGAGCTGGTTCGCGGCCAGGTCTCCACCGTCGGTCTGGCCGCCGCGGGCGAGCGCGAGAACGAGTTGGCGGCGCAGCTTGCCCGCTGGGGTGTCACGCGCCTCTGCCCCATCGGCCAGATGCAGCGTCCCCCGCTGACTTGGCGCCACGACGGAAGGCCCGCGCTGGCCGATTTGGTGACGTGGAGTGGGTGGGAGCGGTGAAGCCGGCGTAAAACGTGAAACGTGAAACGTGAAACGTGAAACGTGAAACGTGAAACGTGAAACGTGAAACGTGAAACGTAAATCCGGCGGGAGCATTGCTTCCCAGGGGACGAGTTGCGCTTACGGCTTACGTTTTACGTTTTACGTTTTACGTTTTACGTTTCACGTTTTACGTTCTACTCACCCTCCGTGAATCCCTACGAACAATTCGTCTCCGCCCTCGCCAATATCCACCGCGACGCCCGTGGCCTGCCGCTCGGTGGCTTCCCGATGCCCGCGCATCCGCGGCCCGCCGCCGACGCCCCGCGCGCGCTCATTTTCTCGCCGCACCCGGATGATGAAGTGATCATTGGCGCGCTTCCCTTGCGGCTGCTTCGCGAGCTCAATTGGCGGGTCGTTAACGTCGCCGTCACCCAAGGCAGCAATCCGACACGGCAGGCCGAGCGCTGGCAGGAACTGACCGCCTGCTGCGCTCACATCGGATTCGGCCTCGTGCAAACCGCCCCCGGCGGCCTCGAGGGCATCAACCCGGCGGCCCGCGCCGCCGACCCTGCGGTGTGGAGCCGGTCCGTCGCGCGCATCGCCGACATCCTCCGCGAACACCAACCCCGCGCCATCTTCCTCCCGCACGACGATGATTGGAACGTGACCCACATCGGCACGCATCACCTGGTTGTCGATGCGCTCAAGAGCCTCGGCCCGCGCTTCGAATGTCTCGCCGTCGAGACCGAATTCTGGGGCGCGATGCGCTCGCCCAATCTCATGGTCGAATCGACCGAGCGCGACCTGGTGGACCTGCTCGTCGCGCTCTCCTTTCACGCGGGCGAAGTGCGGCGCAATCCGTATCACGTCCGGATGCCCGCATGGCTCATCGACAACGTGCGCCGCGGCAGCGAACTGGTGGGCGGCCAGGGCGGCCCCGCGCCGGACTTCCAATTTGCCACGCTCTACCGCTTGCGCCGGTGGCGAGACGGACAATTCGAACACATGTTCAAAGGCGGCGAGTTCCTCGGCACCAGGGAATCTCCTGCAAGTTTGTTCTCGTGAACCGGAGGCCGACGAGGCTCACCGTAATGGGCCAGCCGACCCGACTGGCGAATTCCTGCAATCGGCCTCAGTGGCAAGTTGAGCAAGGGCGCGACTTTTCGGAGGTCCGGTGTTAGTATTCCAGTATTACGATGAATGCCACGCCGCTCTTCGTCATTTTGCTGCTTGTGGGGACGGCTGGCAGCGCACTTGGGCAAGGGACCCTTGAATGGGGAAATTTCTTCACTGACACTCTGCGTGCGCCCGTTTACGGCCCCATCCCGAACTATCCGACCTGCGTGCTGACGGGTAACACGCCGACTGGCATTCCCGCCGGCACGCAGGACTACGGGGGCGCGCCATTGTTGTCGGGCACTGGTTTTACGATGGCGATTTTTGATGGCGGCAGCGAAAGCGAGGCGCGGGCCGCCATTTCGCATCTGGGCAGCGCGCCTTTTCGGTCGGGCCTCGCTGCGGGTTTCGTCAATTCATTCACCGTGACGGATCCGGTCCGTCCACCTGGAACCACAGGGGTTCATGTCCAGTTCCGCGCGTGGGACAACCAAAACGGAACGATTACGTCCTGGGCGCAGGTGCTTGCCTCAGGAGGCATGGTCCCCTTCGGCTATTCAGACGTGTTCACCATCGGACCTCTGGGCGGCACGGATCAATTCGGTATGACCCATCCCACGCCGCTGACGACCGGCTTCCGCAGTTTCAATCTTTCTTTGACCGGCCTTGGCCCAGGCGATTTGCCTGGTTGTCCCGTACCCGAGCCCTCGACCTGGGTAATCCTTGCTGGCGCGGGAAGTCTCTTCCTGGCCTGCCGTCGCCGGTGAGGGCGTGGTCGCGCACGGTGAGCCGGAAACAGGGCAGGCCGCTCGCTTGCCCGGCGCCGCAGGCGCGACCCTGTTTCGCCGATTCGCGGCCAGGGCA
>DASTLJ010000082.1:0-5053 GCA_035715125.1 Verrucomicrobiia bacterium | reverse complement strand
GTTGGACTTGCCTTCCTCGGCTCATGCATTACAGTCCTCCCGCATGAAGGCCGCTACGGTAGAGATTCCAATCTCAGTTCTTGAATCCGTGGACACCCTGGATGAATTGGAGGACTGGTTGACAGCCCACAATCCTCAGATCATGCGCGACCTGCGCCAGGCTCGCCGGGAGGACCTCGCCGGCAAGTTTGAACAGTGGAAGCCGCGCTTTGTTAAATGGCCTACGCCGTCGAAGTAGGCTCCAAGGCCTAACGCCAACTGGCAGAGCTGGACCATGCCATCGCCGCCAGCCTCGAGCGCAAAATTCTTTGGCTGGCTCAGAACGCTGCGAACATGGTGCATCGACGACTGGTTGGAATGCCCGAGGAGTTGAGCGCCCTGTGCAAATTGCGGCTGGGCGACTACCGCATTCTTTAGGTTCATCACGGAATTCCAGGGAATTGCCACGACACGAAGATGGGGAAACGCAGCGCCTCGCGGAGCGAGGCGGTGATGGTAGCCGTGGGCTTCAGCCCACGGATTGGACGCAACGAGGAGTGGCGTCGCGGAGCGACGCTTGAATCCTGTTTGCTTGGCCATCAAGCGTCGCTCCGCGACGCGCGTTCCTCCTACCCCCGTCCGTGGGCTGAAGCCCACGGACTACCCTCACGAGGTCGCTCCGCGACCTCACCGCAGTCCCTTTCCCGGAATTCCGTGATGAGCCTTTTTTGATGGCTACCCGGCGCGCTTGCAGCGAGGCTTGGGGCGATGGCGGACGCCGACAGCGCAGTTGATTTCCTTCCAGCCGACCTGGCCCCCGGCGATGCCAAATCGTTGGAGCTGGACCGCCGCGACCTCGATGTCACCCGCGTTGGCTCGATCCGCGATCCGCTTCTCGCGCCAGCCTACGAGCGGCTTTGGAACGAGTTCGGCCACCTCCAGTCGATGGAATCCCGCGAAGTCATCGAGCGACGCTTGGCCTGGCATCCCGCCACGAAAATAGGCGACTTCTGGTTGCGCTACGAGTTAGTGCTGGTTCGCCGGCAGGGCCGTTTCGTAGCGGTGCGGGATCATACGGCAGTCGTGAGGCCCAAAAGCGGAACGCCACAGGCTGTCGTGCATCTGTCCCATGTGTTGATCGATGAGCAGTCGAGGCGGACAGGATTGGCGGGATGGCTGCGCGCCTGGCCGGTCCAAACGGCCCGTGCCTGCCTGCTGGCTGCGGGATTTCCTTCGGCTTCCCCCGTCACGCTCGTGGCCGAGATGGCGCATCCCGATCCACAAAGGCCCAATAGCCTGACTCCGCTTGCGGCCTACGAAAAGGCGGGGTTCAAGAAAGTGGCGCCTGACGCGGCAACCTATTTTCAACCCGACTTTCGACCGCCCGGACAAATCGACGCCAGCGGCGGACCGCGGCCATTGCCGTTCGGTTTGATTCTCCGTCGCGTCGGACGGGAGGTGGAGCCGTTCATCCGCGGCGCGGAGCTTCGGGAAATCGTGGAATCTCTTTACCGAATGTATGGGGCGGGCTTTCGCGAGCAAGACATGGCGGTCGTCTGGCGGAGCCTGCGCGACTATCCCGGCGACAACGCCGAAATCCCCTTGGTGGCGCCGACACGATGATCACAGCGTTTTACCATCCGGGATTCGCCGCGCCGATTGGCGATCATATCATGCCCATGGGCAAGTTCGCGCTTGTGGCAGATGGATTGAAATCCCTCCCGGGCGTTCAACTGGCGGAACCGGCGCCTGCGACGGAGGAGGAACTTCGCCGGGTGCACACGTCCGAGTACATCAATGCTGTGCGCACGGGCATGCCGCGCACGCTGGCCGAGTCGCAGAAATTTCCCTGGAGTCCGCAACTGTTCCCGTCGGTTTGTTTGACCACCGGCGCCTGCATTGAGGCGGCCCGACAGGCGCTGGCCGATGGGGTCGCGGCCGCGCTGGCCAGTGGATTCCACCATGCTCACGCCGATCACGGCGAAGGCTTTTGCACCTTCAACGGACTGGTTGTCGCAGCGGACGCATTGAAAGCCCACGGCGAAGTGCGAACCGTCTCGATTCTGGACCTGGACCTTCACTACGGCAATGGCACTGCGGCGCTGGCGGCGACACGTCCCTGGCTCTACGCGCTGTCCGTCTATGGCAGCGACTATCAAGACAACGAGCCCTACAACGACATCACCGTACGGCGTCACACCGACGGGCCGAACCATTTTTCCGTGACGTTGCCAGCGGGCTGCGATGGCCTGCGCATGAACGAAATCCTCGATCAACATCTTCCCGGCCTGTTGAAGCGCGGCAAGCCGGACCTGCTGCTCTACCAGGCCGGCGCCGACCCGTTGAAGGCGGATCCTTACTCGCCTTTGGCATTGTCACACGCCGACCTGTTGGAACGGGATCGCCGCGTGTTCGAGTTCGCCTGGCAACACGCCCTGCCGGTGGCCTGGGTGCTGGCGGGAGGCTACGCGCGCGACATCACCAAAGTCGTTGAGGCGCACCTGAATACGTTTCGCGCCGCAACGATGATTTTCGCACTCCGCGACTGATCCTGCGAAGTCGCTGGAGGGCGACGGCCCGCGCCGCCCGGAAAGACTTGGCCTCCGGAAGCTTGGGCGCTAATATGTGGGCGCGTTTTGCACGGATGCTGCGGGTGCCGTAATGTGCCGTAGCCAGCGGCAAGGCCGCTAATGGTTCGACGGAAACGACCGAAAGTCACTTATGGCCAACGCGATGGTGCTCGGCATGGGCGGCGTGGGGTGCGTGATCGGCACCAAACTCCACGGCTACGATTGCTTTGAGCGCATCATTCTGGCGGACATCGACACCACGTTCGCCACCCAACTCCATGAGCGGACCAAAAAGAGCCGCTTTGCCGTCCATCAAGTCAACGCCACGGAGACGGCGAACGTGGCGCAGTTCCTCAAGGAGCACAAGATCGATGTCACGCTCAACGCCTGCCCCTGCACGGTGAATCACTCGGTGCTCGAAGCCTGCGCGCAGGCCGGCTCGCATTACCTGGACATGGCGGCGGACATCTATTCGCCGCCGGGCTTGAAGCGGCCGGGCAAGAATTCCTTCGAAGCCGAAATCGAGAAGTTCAATCATCTGTTTATCGACAAGAACATCGCCGGCATCCTCTGCATGGGCATGGACCCTGGCGCGGTGAACGTCTTCGCCCGCTGGGCCATGGACCGGCTCGACACCGCCTCGAGCATCCGCGTGCTCGACGCCGACAACGCGGAGACCAAGGGCTATCGCTTCGCGGTGTTGTTCAACCCGGAAACCCTCTTCGAGGAACTGGGCGCGGTGCCCTATTACGTGAAGGACGGGCGCGTCACTTCCGGAAAGCAGTTGGAGACCGAAGTGGATTGGGTGCGCTTTCCCGACCCGATCGGCCTGATGAAAACCTACGCAGTGGCGCACGAGGAAGGCGTGAGCCTGGGCACCTATCCGCCCTTTGTGGAAAAGGGCGTCAGCTACTCGGTCTTCAAATACACCCTCTCGGATAAGGTCGTTCAACTCGCCCGCTCGCTGGCGCTGCTCGACCTGGATACGTGGAAGAAAGTGAAGGTCGACGGCTGCGAAGTCGCCCCGGTGCGCGTGGCCTGCGCCAATCTGCCCAAGCCCGCCCAGCTCGGCGCGACGGTGGATGGCTATTCGTGCGTGGGCACCGAAGTGCGCGGCACCAAGAGCCGCAAGCGGGTCGAATACTTCATCTACACCATGGACAATCATCGCGAGGTGTACGAGCAATACGGCTACTCGCTGACTGAAGTGCAGACCGGCGTTCCGCCGGCGCTGGCCGCCAAGCTCCTCGTGACGGGTCAAATCAAGGAACGCGGCGTCATGATGCCCGAGGCGATGGATCCCGAGGCGCTGATGGAGAATTTCACTCGCGAAGGATTGAAGATTTTCGTCGAGAAACGCGAAGTCGAGCGGATCTGATCACACCGGGTGGCAAAGGCGACTGCGGCCCTTGACTTTGTTCAAGGTTCAACCACGCTAGGGCCATGCGACTGTTGCTGACAGATTTGGAACAACTTGGCGAATCAGCCTTGGCGGAGTTTAATCAGCGCGTCACTCAGATGGATCGGGGTCCGGAGCTTACAAGGCAGTTTGAGCGGCTGGAGGCGAAGCTGGAACAACTGTATGCAGTCGCCGTGACTCTCGCTCGACATGAAGAGCGACTCGAAGATGTCGAAGCCATTTGGGCAAGGATGGTCGCCATCTGCGACACATTTGCTCAGGCCGTCTCGGATTTGTGCCAAAGGCATTCGACCAGCAGTCCAGCCAGTTACGACCGTATTCTGGACATCCGGAATGAATGTGAGGAAAACCGCGCCCTCCATGCATGATTCCCAAAGAACAGTTGGCGAAGCTCGCCGAGCTGTACGATCATTACCAACATTCGCTCAAACCCCTGTCTGCCGAACGCGCCGCGGCGGGCCGGGCCTTCAAAGCTCTGCTGGCGGCGCTCCACGCCACGCACGCTGCGGACGTCACGTTTGATACATTTCGTCGGTCGGCCATCGAACGCTGCCGGGAATTCTTGCGCGCGAACAAGCCGGCGTGACTCGGCGACCTCCTTCACGGCTTGCTACACGCATGACAACTCCTCGGCTCTGGATCGGTGGCCAATGGCACGAGACCCGTGCCACGAAGGACGTTGTCAATCCGGCCACGGGCGAACTCCTCGCGCGCGTCCCGCTCGGCGACGAGTCAACCATCGACGCGGCGCTGGGGGCGGCACAACAGGCCTTCGCCCAGGTTCGCCATCAGCCGGCGCATCAGCGTTCGGCGGTGCTGGCGGCCGTTGCCCGGGGCATCGAGCAGCGTCGGACGGAATTCGTCGAGACGATCGTTTCCGAAGCCGGCAAGCCCATCACATTCGCGGAAGGCGAAGTAGCGCGCGCCGTGAACACGTTCACCGCCGCGGCAGAAGAAGCGCGCCGTCAGCACGGGGAGGTGCTGGACCTCGACGCGTTCCCCAGCGGGCAGGGCCACTTCGGACTGACACGGCGCTTCCCCCTGGGCGTCATCTACGGCATCACGCCGTTCAATTTCCCGTTGA
>DASTLJ010000081.1:0-11269 GCA_035715125.1 Verrucomicrobiia bacterium | reverse complement strand
CAAGGGGAATGAGTGACTCACGGCACAGCGGGATTAACGATGCGGTAGAACCGCATGGGCCTGGCGCCAACATTCCAATCGGAGACCATCACTGGTCCCACGCTGACCGGGGGGCCAAAATTCGTCAGGGTCATCCACGGGTGAGCCACATCGAAGGCATCGCGATACTGGACCGTGTAGGTCTGGCCCGTCGCCGCCATGAACCCCACCGTGAAGTCGGGTCCCGCGAAACGGGCGGAAGAAACTTTCAGTTGATCGACGTTCCAGGTGCGCGAGCGGGTGACGACGGCATCCGGACCGAACAGCGGATCGTCCTGGTAGAGGCCCGAATCGCGCTTGCCGGTGACTTCCACGTAGTGCGGACCGGTGGCAAGGCTGTTCAGGAAGATGGGCGAGTTGATAGGCCGTTCCGCGCTCCACGCTCCACCATCAAGCCGCCACCGGTAGGCGAGATACCCGCAACCGCTCGGCCAGCCCGTTGTCGGCATGCCGAACCCGGTTCGGTTCACTCCGACGACCAGCGTGGCGTTGGATTGATAAGTTGTGCCGCTGGGTTCGCCGGTGAGGAAAGCGCCCAGCGGGATAACGCCGCCTTTGTCGTGTCCGTTCGGGCCGGTGCGCACCCCGGGCGACTGGGGCTGCAAACCGAACCATTGGCGCACGATCTGGGCCTGCTGCCAATTGATGAAGGCCGCCTCGGAGACCAGGGGAACGTGATTGAACAGCGGGTTGACGACGGAATTACTCGTGCCTGGCCCGCTCCAGATGACTGGAAGGATGTTGTTGACAAAGGTGACGGTCGTTTGCGCGGCGTCATAATTTCGCACCAACTGTTCCGCGTCCCAGATGATGTTGCCCTCCAGATAGAGACCGCGGGCAAACGTCGTCGGGGAGGGAGTGGTATCGCGCACACAGACCGCCCCGGAGGCGCCGTCGATCCCGCCGGTTTTGGTGGTGCGAAGGATCGTGTTGTTGATCAGGCTGAAGAAGTTCCCTTGCTTGGCGGTCACCGCGTTGTCGCAGTCGAAGAAAAGATTTCCAATAATGGTGACTTCCGAAGTGAGGCCGCTGTTGTTGCCACCCGACACGGCGGAGGAACTGTCAGGCGTATCGCCGTTGCGGTGCACGTGCAGAAAGATGTTCCCTTCGACCCATCCATCCGTGCCATCGATGTCCAGGCCATCGTCGCTCGCGCCGCTGAACACGTTGTCGATGACATTCAGGATGGGACCCGGCCGACTGCCGCCCGTGAAATCGATTACGTCCGAGTAACCGACCGGCAAACCAAAAAAGTTCCGCAGAATCAGGCCGTGGCCGCCGGTCTTGACACCGTTCATGCCGTGAACGAGCTCGAATTTGACCGATGCGGAGGGAAACTCGCACTCGCTCACGATGAACGACGCCCCATCGAGCTGGATGTAAGTGCGGTCGTTGGAACCGAAAGTGAGGTGGTCCAGCCAGGCGTTGCCTCCGGTCACCAGGATCGCATCCGTGCCGTTGAACTCCACGCGCCCGTAGCGGATGCGCGTCTCAGGGGAACCGGCACTGTCGTTGATCTCGATGCCGCCCCATCGGCCGGCATTGCCCGAAGAACGGCTGAAGAGAATGCGATGAGTGGGATCGCCTTCGGCGATCAGACGGCCATTGATGATGAGCGACAGATTGGAATTGAATAGAACGTGCACGCCCGGCTCGATCGTGAGCGTGACGCCAAAGTTCACGATGATGTCGCCGGCGACGAGGATTGGGCTGTTCGTCGTCCTCCACGTGGTATTTTCGCCAATCACTCCGCTGAGGCCATTGGTCGGCGGCGGGCCCAGCGCCAAATCCGCGATTTGAATGAAATCGCTGCTGCTGGGCAATTCATTCAAGCCGATAATGGCCAGCACGTGCGTGCCGATGGACAGCCGGGAACCAATTGCCCCGAGATCAATCGTCATCGCGGGCTGCCCTGAACTGCCCCGCGAGGATTCGTGGAGGCCGGTCGCGTCCGCATTGTAAGCCGGTTCGGCGGGCGCCCCCGGCGACAGGTAACTCCTCAGATACCCTCCATCCAGCCACGCGATAAAGCCGTCGTCCCAATCCATCGTGAGCATCAGGTGCAAACTGGAATCCAGGTTCGACGTGATTTGAAACGACTTCCGCATGGCGACGGTTGTGTAGGCGTTGTGCATATCGCTTAGCAACGTCTGGCAGAGCGCGGTCTCGTTGGTGTTATCCGCATAGCCAATTCCTCCATTGCCGGTCAGCCAGGTGCCGTCGAGTCCGGCTTCTGCCACGGTTTTCCAATTGGATTGCGGGGCGCTGCCGTTGCCTTTGCGGTACCGCCAGGCGTCACCGTGATTGACCAGCGGGACAACCGCACCGGAAGCGGGCGAGGCAAGAAGGAGGATGAACAACCCTCCAACGAGAAAATTGAGACGATACATCATGAGATTCCATCAGCGGCACCGAATGAATTCCAAGCCATTGCTGATTCTGCCGTCGGAACGGTAAACAAGGCTGATGACTGGAACGTGACACCAGAATGACACTTTTGCCACCTTGCTTTGTTCGCTAAATTTTGGAACTGACAACCCGCCCGGCTTGTGACAGCTTTTATTTCGTTATGAAGCCTGATCCGTTTTGCCGTCGCGGCTTCACGCTGATTGAATTGCTCGTGGTGATCGCCATCATCGCTCTGCTGGCGGCGCTGCTTCTTCCTGCCCTGGCCCGCGCCAAGGAACACGCCCGCCGCGCCAAATGCGTCAGCAACGTCAAGCAGGTTGCGCTGGGGATCAAACTCTGGGCACAGGAACGCGAGGGCTATTACCCGTGGCACACGGACCCGGTCGAGGGCGGCACTTACGGCCCGACGGCCGGTCAGGCCTGGCGCAATTTCCTGGCCGCTTCCAACGAACTAGACACTCCAAAAGTGCTCGCTTGCCCGAGTGACAGCGGCACCAAGAGCACTGTCATCGATTGGTCTGACGGTCCCGACGGCCTTGGCAATCCCGCCAACCGCAACAATGCCGTGAGCTACTTTGTCGCCCTGGATGGCTACGAACCAATCTATCCCACTATGATCGTCGGCGACCGCAACATCCAGAATGGCGAGGCGGGCAACTGTGGCAGCGTGTCCGATACACCAGTGGCCGCCACGCTGCTGAGCAGTAACAACCCCTCGATCCGCTGGAGTTCGGGCACACACGGACGGCTTGGCGTCATCGCCCTCTCCGATGTCAGCGCCCATGTCACCCGCGACGGCCAACTGCGCGAAGCCGTCAGCGATTCCCAGAACTGGCTCCTGAGCGGCGAACTCCGCAGTCGTGGTGGAAGCCGGATTAGCAACCATATCTTGCTGCAAAGATAGGGTGCCTCTCTTTAGCACCCGGCTTCAGCTTCAGCCGGGTGAATCGAGCGACCAGACGCTTCTAACCGCTAAAGCGGTTGAGTTGTTCCGGCAACTTGTTCCACCCGGCTTCACTGAAGCCGGGTGCTAATAAGAAGATAGACGAATGAGGGCTGCTGGGAAAAAGGGGTGTCTGAGAACCTACACCAAGTTTGCGGGCGCCGTGTGTTTCCGTTCGCACGGTGCCCGCATCCGTAATCGGCGCCAGATCCTTCCGCACCGTGCCCAAGTCCATTCGAGCACCAATAACCTGTACCGCTCCTGAGCGGGGGCGCAAGTCGCGGCAGCCTTTTATTTCTAAACCCCTCTGCGGCAACGCCGTTCGGAAGGCGAACTCCATCACCAACTCGCAAAAGCATAAATCGCCGCACCAACACTCAATGCATTCAAGGAGCAGGACTTCATCCGGTGGGTTTGCGCTTTCCTCCCGCCCGCCCGGTCGTAAGCTCTCTCCATGTCGTTGACGGAACAAATGACGGAGCTTGCCCGCCAGGCGAAAGGGGCGTCGCGGGAACTGGCGAAGCTCACTTCGGCCCAGAAAGACGCCTGTCTGCTGGCGATGGCGGAGGCGCTCGAGCGCGGCGCCGAAGCCATCCAGCGGGCGAACGAAGCCGACCTTGCCGCCAGCGCAGGCCTGAGCGTCGCGATGGTGGACCGGCTCAGGCTGGACCGGAAACGAATCCAAGGTATGGCGCGCGGACTGCGCGACGTGGCCGCGCTTCCAGACCCGGTGGGCCGCGTGCTCGACGAGCGCGTCCGGCCCAATGGCTTGCGCCTTCGCAAAGTCGCCACTCCGATGGGCGTGGTCGTGATCATCTACGAGTCGCGCCCCAACGTGACCGCGGATGCGGCGAGCCTCTGTTTCAAGAGCGGCAACGCGACGATCCTTCGCGGCGGGAAGGAGGCGCTCCACTCCAATCTAATCATCGCTCAGACGATGGTGGCGGCAGCGCAAAAGGCATTGCCGCAGTTTCCGCAACACGCGATTCAGGTCGTGCCGACGCCGGACCGGGAAGCCGTTCCGGCGCTGCTCTCCCTGACGCAGTTCGTTGACCTCTGCATGCCGCGCGGCGGTGAAGGGCTCATTCGCGCCGTCGCCGAGTGCAGCAAGGTGCCGGTCATCAAACATTACAAAGGCGTTTGCCACGTCTTCGTCGACCGCGAGGCGGACCTGGGCATGGCCGAAGCCATCGTGTTGAACGCCAAGTGCGAGCGCCCCGCCGTCTGCAACGCGATGGAAACCCTCCTCGTGGATCGCGTCATCGCTGAAAAGTTCCTTCCAAGGATCGGCCAGCGTCTCAGTGAACATAAAGTCGAACTCCGCGCCGACGAAGACGCCCGCCGCTGCTTGACGCAACACGCAACACGCAACACGCCCCTCAATCTCAAGCCCGTCTCCGAGCAGGACTACTTCACCGAGTATAACGACTACATTCTGAACGTCCGTGTCGTGGATGACGTCGGGCAGGCCATCGACCACATCACGCAGTACGGCAGCGCCCACTCGGACAGCATCGTGACGGGCAACGAGGCGACGGCGCAGCGTTTCCTGAGCGAGGTGGACAGCGCGACCGTCTACTGGAACGCTTCGACGCGCTTCACCGACGGCGGCGAGTTCGGCATGGGCGCCGAGATCGGCATTAGCACCGACAAAGTGGGCGGCCGCGGCCCGATGGGGCTTGAGGAACTGACCACTTACAAATGGATTGGCTATGGCACCGGCCAGGTGCGTGGCTGAAGCAGTTTCACCATGAAGACTTGCACTGCACTTCCGTATTGCGCCGCTCTGTGGCTCGTTTCCGTCCTCCTGTTCCTCGGCGTCCCGGCTCGAGGCGCGGAGGTGATGGCCTGTCCGCCGTGGGAAATCACGGTCGTCGACGAGTCGGGAAAACCCATGGCCGGCTGCGCGGTCGTGCAAGAGTGGGGCTGCCAGTTCAGAGACGACTATGTCGCCGGCTCGGCGGCCGGCCTCACCGACGCCGCCGGCAAGATCCAATTTCCGGCGCGCAGTGTGAGTCCCCCGACCGAGTCGCGCGTGAAAAAGGTCCAGCGTGGCATCGACCGCCCGCGGGACCGTCGACCCGCGGCCAGCGTAATCGTCTCCAAGGCCGGCTGCCAGTTCGAGTGGCTCCAGTCACGCAACGAACCGCGCAATGTGACCACGCGCGAGGGCCTGCGCACGCGCGTCGTGCTCAAGCGGGAGAAGCCCGGATGACCTTCCCCGCCAAACGTGCCCGTTTCATCCGGGATCAACTGCCGCCCGGCGGACTGTTCGCCGACCAGCACTGGCGGATCGGGCCGGAGCCGTTCGCGCTGGGAACCGAACTCGCAAAGGAGTTCGAGAACCTCGGCCGCGTGTTGCTCCAGTTCTACCGCGCAGTCAATCTGCTCTACCGCCGCAGTATCGAGGGCAAGCAGCCGGAATGGGTGGCCCGCTGGATCGATCAGGGCAAGCCTTCCGATCTGATCACGCTGCAACGCGCCTCGGTCCTGCGGCACGAACTTCCCCGCGTAATCAGGCCCGACTGTCTGCTCACCGAAAGCGGCATTGCGATTACGGAACTGGACAGCATTCCCGGCGGTATCGGCCTCACGGCATGGCTCAATGAAACTTACGCAGCGGCCGGCGCGCCCGTGCTCGGTGGCGCACGCGGAATGATCGAAGGATTCGCCAGCATCTTCGAGCCCGCGGGCAACGTTCACATTGTCGTTTCGGACGAGTCGGCGATGTACCGGCCGGAGATGGAGTGGCTGGCGGGGAAGCTGGGCCGTTCAAAATTCAAAATTCAAAATTCAAAATTTGATGGATTCGCCAAAGGCGACGCGGTTTACCGCTTTTTCGAGCTGTTCGACCTCGCGAATGTGCCCGCCGCCGCCGGGCTGTGGAAGCAGGTGGGAGCCGGCGACGTTCGCGTGACGCCGCCGCCCAAGCCCTTCTTCGAGGAGAAGCTGCTGCTTGCGCTGTTGCACAACCGCAACCTGCGCGGGTACTGGCGACAGGAACTGGGCGAAGCCTTCTACAACCGGCTGGTGAAGCTCGTTCCATACACCTGGACTGTCGACCCGACGCCGATGCCGCCGCACGCGGCGATCCCGGAATTGAACCTGACCGATTGGCAGCAGCTCAAGACGTTGTCGCAGCGCGAACGGGAGCTCATCCTGAAGATCTCCGGTTACTCGGAGGAAGCCTGGGGCGCGCGCGGAGTGTTTCTCGGCAGCGATCTTTCCTCGGCCGATTGGAGCGCGGCCGTGGACAAGGCGCTCGCCGCGTGGCCGCGCTCGCCGTACGTGCTCCAGCGCTATCACAAGACGCGTGTTATCGAGTCAGGCTACTTCGACTTTGACCGGGACGCCTTCGTGCCGATGCCGGGGCGCGTGCGGCTCTGCCCGTATTATTTCGTCGCGGGCGACGGCGACCACGCCCGGGCCCGGCTCGACGGTGTCCTGGCGACCATTTGCCCGGCGGACAAGAAGATCATTCACGGCATGCGGGACGCGGTGCTCGCGCCGTGCGTGGCGTAGCGCGGAGCGGGACAGTGTTCAGTAATCAGTATTCAGTAATCAGTATTCAGTAATCAGTATTCAATCGTCGGGTGCAGGAATGAATACCGTCCCGGACGGAATACTGATCACTGATCACTGATTACTGATCACTGATTACTGATCACTGATTACTGATCACTGACTACGCCTCGCCACCTAACAAACCGATGTCCCTGCTCGAATTCACGCTCCTGGCGTTCAGCTCGCTGTTCGTCATCGTCGATCCCATTGCGGTCGTGCCCGGCTTCCTTGGGATGACGCCCCAGGACACGCCGGCGCAACGCGAGCGGATGGCGCGACTGGCCTGCCTCGTCATGGCGGGCGTGCTGCTCACGTTCGCTCTCACCGGCCAGCTCCTATTCAAGCTCCTTGGCATCACGCTGCCGGCCTTCCAGATCGCCGGCAGCATCGTGCTGCTGCTCGTGGCCCTGGACATGTTGCGGGCACAACGCTCCCGCGTGAGGGAAACCCCAGAGGAACAGGAGGCCGGCACGCACAAGGTCGATGTCGCCGTCACGCCGCTGGCCATCCCGATGTTGAGCGGGCCGGGGGCCATCTCGACCGTGGTGTTGTTGCGTGGCCAGGCGAATGGCATTGCCAAAACGCTGGCCCTCTGCGCGTGCATTCTCGGCGTGTGCGCGGCGTCCTACGTCATCCTGCGCCTCTCCGCGAAGGGCGCCGAATGGCTGAACCCCATCGCAATGAAAATCACCACGCGCATCATGGGCCTCCTGCTGGCCGCCGTGGCCTGTCAGTTTATGATCAATGCGCTGAAGGATTTGGGGGTGGTGCGCTGATCGTTAAATCGTTGAAGCGTTGAACCGTTAAAGCGTTGAACCGGGATAGCCCGCTGCCGATTCAACGTTTTAACGATTCAACGATTTAACGTTTCAGCGCCTCCCATCATACCACGTCAAACATTCCTCCCGGCTCTTCAGCGTCCGCCCGCCCACGAGCACCGTCTTGGCCAGGAAGCGGAGGTGTTCCCACGGCGTGTAAAGGTGCAGTTTACGCGCCGAAGTGACGAGCGGATGCTCGTGCAGGATGACGAAGCGACGGCCGGTCGACCGGCCCAGACGCTTGAGGCGCTGGGAAAGGTCGAGTTCCTCGCTGGCGAAAAGCTCCTGGTTGAACCCGCCGATTCCGCGGAAAGCGGCCGCCTCGCAGAAGACAAAGGAACCGGCGGCCCAGCGGTTCAAGCGGCTCAGCAGGTTCCAGCCGCGCGTGATCAGGCTGGCGACCAGGTAGGAACCTTCAAGCCTCACGGTGCTGCCCCCGGCAATGACCCCGCCCCGCCGAATCTCCCGCGCGACCGAGGCGAAGAGTCCCGCGCTCGGCTGAGAATCGGCGTCAATGAAGATGAGCCAGTCGCCCGTGGCCGCCGCGGCGCCGGTATTGCGCGCGCGGGCGATCTGATTGATGGGCTCGAAGACGACTAGTGCCGCCTCCGCCCGGGCCAGCTCGGCGGTGCGGTCGGTCGAATTGTTGTCGCACACGATGAGTTCCGTCTGCCAGCCGGCTTCCGTGAAACTCTGGCTTGCGGCGCGGATGCTGCGGAGGGTTTCGGCGATGAGCTTCTCTTCGTTGAACGCGGGAACGATGACGGAGATCTTCACGGCTGTTTTCGACCATTGAAGCGGCGTACCCTCACGCCTGTCGAGCCTCGCAATTGCAGTCGGTCGTCAGCGCAAGGGCAGGTATTTGTGGTTCCTCGACGATTCCCGGGCTTGAAACCATGGGGTCCGATTGGGTCAACTGCCGGGCGTGATGCGTGAGCGGGAAAGTATCGCCGGCTGTGCGCCTGGTACATCAAGCGGGAGCGGCTTCCGGCCTGTCGCTGGAGTTTGGACATTTTGGACCGGCGTTTTCCTTCTCCCGAAGGGAGACTTGAAAATAGCCCGGCAGTTCACTGCCGGGTTCAGATTCAACATCCCGCAAGTCCCGAAGGGACGGTTGAATCCATCGAATGTCATGCGTCAGTTCTTACGCTCATACTTGTGGCAGAAACTCAGCCGTCCCTTCGGGACGCGAAGCTCCGATTCGACACTCCCACCCTTGAAAGGGTGGGCTATTTTCGAATCTCCCTCCGGGAGACAGCAGAGGAGCAGCCATTGCTGTTTGAGTAACGGAGGGCCGAAAACTATCCTCGCTCCAAGAACAAGTCTCCAGGCTGTCTCCTGGCCGGCGCTGCTTGTGGCCGCGGTGGTGGGCGCGCGAGGCGCCGAGTTCGCTCCTTCCTCCCTCCGGCCACCCGCCGTTCAACGGGAATTGCGCGGCGCCTGGGTCGCCAGCGTGAAAAACATCGACTGGCCGTCCAAACCCGGCTTGAGCGCCGCGCAACAGCAGGCGGAATTGGTCGCGATCCTCGACCGATGCGCGCAGCTTCACCTCAACGCCGTGTTTTTCCAGGTGCGCCCGGCGTGCGACGCCCTTTACGAGTCGGCACTCGAACCGTGGTCGGAATGTCTCACCGGCACGATGGGCCGCGCGCCCGGCTACGACCCGCTGGGCTTTGCGATCCGGGAGTCGCACTGGCGAGGCCTCGAACTGCACGCGTGGTTCAATCCGTTTCGCGCGCGCCGCTCGGGCGCCACGGGTGCAGTCGCCCGCGACCACATCAGCAGGACGCGCCCGTCACTGGTCAAATCGTACGGCGCGAGCCTCTGGCTCGACCCCGGCGAACGTGACGTGCAGGACCACTCGTTGCGCGTGGTGCTCGACGTGGTGCGGCGCTACGACGTGGATGGCGTTCACTTCGATGACTACTTCTATCCGTACGAGGAGAAGGATCGTCAGGGGCGCGCGATCCCCTTCCCCGACGATTCGAGTTGGAAACGATACCAGACAAGTGGCGGCCGGCTGGACCGCGAGGACTGGCGGCGCGAAAACGTGAACCGGTTTGTCCGCCAGATGCAAAACGCCGTCCACGCGCAGAAGCCGTGGGTGAAATTCGGCATCAGTCCGTTCGGCATCTGGCGTCCGGGCCATCCGCCGTCGGTCAAAGGGCTTGACGCCTACGACTCGCTCTACGCGGACTCGCGGCGCTGGCTGGCGGAAGGCTGGGTGGATTACCTGGCGCCGCAACTTTACTGGCCGGCAAACGCCCCGGAACAGAGCTTCCCCGCGCTGCTCAAATGGTGGACGGAACAGAACGCGCGACAGCGACACGTGTGGGCCGGCGTCTCGCACAGGAACGGCATGGAGGAAATCGTCCGGCAAATTCACCTCACGCGAAAGCAACCGGGCGCGAACGGAGAGATCCACTGGAGCGTGAAGGCGCTTGGGAATGGCCAGCGCGGCGAAGCGGACGCGCTGAGGCGCGAGGTGTATGGCGAGCCGGCGCTGACGCCCGCGTTCCCGTGGTTGGATAACACGCCACCCGCGCAGCCGGGATTGAGTGTCACGGCCGGCTCGCGAGGCGGAACGAAAGCGAACTGGTCAAACAACGGCGCTGAGGCCGTGTGGCTCTGGGTGCTTCAGACCCGGAACGGCGGCGCCTGGCGGACTGAGATTCTCGCTGCCGCGCAGACCTCGCGCGAATGGACGGGCAAGGAAACCCCGGAAGCCCTCGCCCTCACGGCGGTGGATCGGTGCGGGAACCCGAGCCCGCCCGTGGTCCTGGAAAAGCAGCCGGATGCTCCGCCCCGGCGATGACAGGCCCGATCACGGCACGTTCAGGTTGCGGCGCGCCTCAGCCACGACTTTGTCTGCCGGGATGCCCTCCGTGCGGCCAGCCCGGATTTCTTCGACCCGGCGCTCGAGTTCATCCTCCCAAGCCTTGCCTATTCCCTGAGTCGCGAAATCGTCCACGCTCGCCAGAATCTTTTCCGCAATGCGAACGCGGGACGAAGCCGGCAACGCCAAGACTTCCTTTTCTAATGCCGCGATGGTCATGGCGTGAGTATTGTCCTTCGTGGCGGATTAGCAATCCTCAACTTGGATACTGCGCCGCGTCACGGCACGAACACGAACTCCGGCGAATTCACCAGCGCCCAGAGCGCGTCCTCCATCCGCTCGCGCCAGGCGGCGCGGAGGCGGTCGGTGGGCGGGTCGCCGGCGCGGGCGGCGCGTTCCTGCTCCTGCTTGATGCGCGTGGCTTCGGGGTTCAGATGGTTCGACCAGGAAACGGGCCGCGCCGGGCCCGATTTGTGCGCGGCGCTGCCGCTCGGCTTCAAGCGACGGTCGGCATAGCCGTCGGCGAGTTGAGCGGTGAAAGCGTTCAACTCGTCCGCGGTCGGCGGGCGGGAGAGCACGCGGTGGAACAGCGCACGGACCAGTTCGGGCAGCGGGCGATCCTGGAGGGCCAGCGCGGTGATGGCGCTGTCGTCGGACAGG
>DASTLJ010000080.1:0-3801 GCA_035715125.1 Verrucomicrobiia bacterium | reverse complement strand
GCCCGTCACCGGTGTCGCCACGGTCGGCACCCGCGGCAGCACGTTCGACACGCTGCTGGCCGTTTACGAAGGCACGGCGCTGAGCAACCTGGTGGCGGTGGCCTTCGACGAGGATCGCGGCGGGTTCTTCACTTCCGGCGTGCGTTTCAACGCCATCAGGGACCGGGAATACGAGATTGCCATCGACGGCTTTGGCGGCGCCGAAGGGGAGTTCGTGTTCGGCTGGTCGCACGAGGATTCCATAAAAATGCTGCCGGTCATCCGAACCCAGCCGCAAAGCCAGACCGTGGCGCCAGGCGGGACTGCGGTGTTCTCCGTCGAGGCGATACGCTTCTGCGGCCAGGGCCATCCCGGATGCCCCGACCCGATGCACTTTCCCGACGAGGAGATTCCGTTGCTGACCTACCAGTGGACATTCAATGGCTTACCCATTCCTGACGCGACCCTTGCGACCCTGACCGTTTCGAACGTCCAGCCCGAAAACCTTGGCACTTACACCGTCCAGATTTCGACCCGCTACCGCACGGTCGAGAGCGTCGAGGCCAGCCTCCAGATTAACGACACCGAACAGCAGGTGCAGCCGGTGCTGGCGATGGACAAGTTCCTGGACGCCGCGCTGGCGCCGGTGCAAATGCAACTGCGGCTGGGCAACCCGGGCGGCGGCGTTTTTGCCCGGCCAGACGGCGGGTTCCAGCCCGCGTCCATCGCCCGCGGTTATACGGGCACTCAGGTTTTCAACACCTCGGGCAGCACGACCGAGGGCGGCGAAGAACCGATCTGCGGGGTGCTGGGTGGCGCCTCCGAGTGGATCACGTTCGTCGCCGAGGAAACCGGCCGTCTTTTCCTCAACACGGACGGCAGTTCCTACGACACCGTGATAGCCATCTTTCGCCGCAACCCGACCAACTCGGCGCTCCTCCAGGAATTGGCCTGCGACAACAATGGCGGCCTGGATCACCGCGACAGCTCCACCAATGTTTTCGTCCAGGCGGGCCAGACCAACTTCATCGTCGTCGACGGAGTGAACGGCGCGTCGGGCACGCTCCGTCTCAATTACACCCTGGTGACCTCCAGTCGCCTCAGATCCCTGGGCTTCACTCCGCAGCGGGCGCACATCGTTCAAGTGAGCACGCACGCCGGAGCGCGCTTCGCGATCCAGACCTCCACGACTCTGACGAACTGGGCGACGATTCTCACCACGAACACGCCGTTGGGCCTGTTCGAGTACATCGACGACAATTCGATTCGCGAACCACGCCGCTTCTATCGGGCGCTGATGCTGCCCTGAGGGCCCATCCATCCCGCCAACGCAGCCAACGCCAACTCCTTGGCCAGCCCGACACGATCAATTGAAAATTGAAAATTGCCAATTTTCAATTTGCAATTGAAAGGCGGCCAGCGCCTGCCGAAACCACCAATCGGTAAGGCTTTGGAGGTCAAAGTTGTGCGCGGATGACTCCGGAGTCTGAGGGCGAGTTTAGGGTTGAGTTCTGCTCGCGGCCTGATATACCCAGCGCAGTCTAGCACCTCCTGACTGAGGAGAGTTAAACCACACAGCCACTAATACAGAATTTGCACACTCGCCCGGCGACCACGCCATGAAATCAACTTTATTGTGCATTCTTCGACTCGGAATATGGGTGAGTTGCGTGGCCTCGCTGATGCGCCCTCCGGAGACGAATGGCGCTTCCGGTTCCGCCGACCTCTGGCAGGCTCGCAATGGGTCGGCTTCCTCACCGATCAATCCAGTCGATTGGGTCAAGGGCAATCTCGGGTCCGCCAACTCGCATTACAGCGAAGGTCACTCCATTCCGTACCGTCTGGTGCTTACCAGACTGGCTCCGGGCCCCCATAACGTGGTCATTGCATGGGACACGCGCCAAAGCGGCACGCACGCCATCGACTACATCGCCCACTATGATTTCCTGGTCCCTCATGACGGGTTTCGGTCGCATTCCATCGCTGAGGCAATCGATCCGATTGCGGGATTAGCCGGCGCGTTCGGCCCGCCCGAGGCGTTCCCCATCCCGGCCCCCACGCCCAACGGCACTCCTGTGCCGGGACTGCCCGCGGCCAGCTTTGAGGCGCTCCCCCCAGCCCTGCGCGCAATGACCATCTGGAATGGCTCGATCGCTTCTCTGACTTATCTTCAGCAGGAGAGTCTCAATGCGGATACTGCCGCAACGCGGCTGTCCATCGATTTCGTGGCCACAAGCCCCACTGTGGTCATCGCCTGGGGCGGACACATCGCGTCCCGGGTCGACTGGGGGATTGGCAACTCCGCCACCAGCATCAGCGGCTCACCTTATCACACGCGCCTGATTTCCTTCGATGGGGCCGGTGGCAACCAGGACCGTTCCGTGCGCTCCGACTCCATCTTCTGCGGGATCAGTGGCCCGTCGGAATTGTGCGGCGGCGCCACGGGCACGTTCCTCGCCCAGGAGGCCGGCACGAACAGCGGTGCATTCATTTCCTGGACGCTCACCAATAACACAGCAGGCGCGTTGATCGTGGGACCCGCGGATGCGCCGTCGGTCCAGGTCAGAGCGGCTGCCGCCGGGACGTTCGGCCTGAAACTCAGAGTTGTAGTGGGTGATCTCGCCGCGAACTGCATCTCGAACGTCACGGTGCTTCCGCCGCCCACCCTGACTTGCCCGGCGGACATCAACGCTTCCGAGACCCCGCGCGGTTCAGGCTCGGCCGTGATCGCGTACCCCCCGCCGATCGCGATCGATGAGTGCGATCCCGCTCCTCGCGTCGCCTGTCTGCCACCTGCCGGCGCATTATTCCCGGTCGGCACGACCACGGTGGCCTGCACGCTCGATGATCGCGTGGGCAACCACGTTGAATGCACGTTCTCGGTGCGCGTGATCGCGTTCCGCCTGCTGGCCACGAATCTGGGCGACTCGGGCGCCGGAACCCTCCGCCAGGCGTTGCTCGATGCGAACGACGCTCCCGATTCCAACGAGATCCAATTCCATTTCCCGGGCGAACCGCCTTACACGATTCACCTGCTCTCGCCCCTCCCGCCGCTGTCCGACACCGTCGCGCTGGACGGAACTTCGCAGCCGGGTTTCGAGCTGTCACCGGTTGTTGCGCTTGATCGCGCCGGCCCTCCGGATGGATTCGCGGCGGCAGGCGCAACCGCCGGCTTGGTCCTCGCCAGTCCGGGAAACGTCGTCCGCGGGCTGGTCCTCAATGGCTTCGACGTGGGCATCCGCGTGGCGAATTCCAGCGGGAACGTGATCGAAGGCAACTACATCGGCCCCGACTCTACTGGGACCAACCGCGTCGGCAACTCCGCTGATGGCATTCTGTTGGAAGGCCCCGGCGCTTTCGGCAATCTCATTCGCAGCAACCTCATCGCCTTCAACGGCGGCAACGGCATTGCCCTGGCCCTCACGGCCGGGTCAGGCAACACACTCCGGGCCAATTCCATATTTGACAACGGCGCCCTGGGAATCGACCTCGGCGCTGACGGCCCGACGGCCAATGACCCGACTGACTCTGAAACCGGCCCGAATGGCCTGCAGAATTTCCCTGTCCTCGCCGACGCCCGTTCCGCCAACGGTGTCACGACCATCGAAGGCACACTGGATTCGATCAGCGATTTGGAGTATCGGCTCGACTTCTACCTCAATGACGCGGCCGATCCGTCGGGCTTCGGCGAGGGCGCCATTTATCTCGGTTCGACGGCCGTGACCCCGCGCGGCGGAGCGAGTCAGGCCTTCTCCATGTCGTTGCCGATCACGACCACATTCGAACAATTCGTAACGGCCACGGCGACCGATCCGGGGGGCA
>DASTLJ010000079.1:0-5548 GCA_035715125.1 Verrucomicrobiia bacterium | reverse complement strand
CCGAGAGTTGGCCTTTGTACGGGCCTTCGATGTAGAGGCCCAAGTTCCCCTTGGGCGCGGTTGGCCGGGCGCGGAAGGCGTTCTTGTCGGGCGAGACGTACAGGGCGCTGTTGGCTGCCATGACGACGCCGCCCTGGAAGGTGTGCTGGACGGCGCCCGTGAGCATCCATCCTGAAATGTCCACCGCGAAGGTGTTCGGGTTGGTGAGCTGGAGAAACTCTTGGGCTTGATTGCCGGTCGCGGGATTGTACTCCAGTGCGGCGATCCGGATCGCGGCGTTGGTCGGCTGGGCGGTGGGGATTTCGCTGCTGTTCCCCGCGGTCCGATTGTAGAGCGCCAGTCTGCGGGCGGGCAGGAAATTGGTGATGAGGACGTCCGCGGCCTGGCGGGTATTTTGGTACTGCGGATCGTTGGTGGGAATGGGGCCTGTAATGCCGCTGCCCCATGTGCCCCACTTGAGGAGATCCAACTGGCCGTCCGGCCCGATCAGTGTGGCAAGTTCATTGACGCGCGCCTCGTAATGGCGCTCCGAGGGTGGGGTGTTGGTAGGCTGAAGTTGTTCATCCATGAGCGTGCGGAGCCGCCGATAATACATCTGACGGGTCGCCGTATTGTTGAAGATGGCCTGCCAGAAGGAATTGTTGCCGCCCACCAGGACGTAGTTGCCCGACCACATGTTGGTGTCCCAGTAACAACTGCAGCCGTCACCGGGTGTCGGGGTCGCCGGGTTGTCCGCACCCTGCCAGTTGCGGCCGAAGCTCAGGTCCACGTCCCAAGGCATGGCCTCCCACTCGCCGGTGCCGTTGGAGTCGCGGTAGAAGTAATAGTTTTTGTGGCAGCAATCCACGTCGGCCGTCAGGTTTCGGGCGGCTGTCACGTTGATGACTTCCGAGACGTTTAGATTGTCGTACACGTAGTTGACCAGGCTGGCGCCCGTCAGGTGGAGTCCGTCGTAGAGCGCCTTCAGATCGGCGTTGCCTTCATATTTGCGCGTTTTCTTCTCCGCTTCACTGCTGGAAATCGTGTAGTCGCTGATGTCCGTGAACGTGTTGTACATCTTGTAAAGGGAGCCATCCGGATCTCGCCCGAGGCGCTTGAGGTAGTTGGCGTCGCCGTTCTCGACAATGTGCCAGTCCCCGAAAAAGCCGCCGTTGGTCTGCACGCGCACGGGCACGACGAAGTGATACGGAGCGCCTGCGTCCCGATACGTCTCGTAGGAAAGCGAGTTGCGCATTTTGGCCTTGTCCGGATATGTGGTCAGCAGGTTGACGTCGTCCACGCGCGGCTGTCCGGCCTCCCAGCGGAAATGGTGGTCCGCGTTGAAGTCGATGTCGTAGCTCTTTTTGGGAAAACCCGTGCTGGACTGGCCGTGCCGGTTGATACCGACGTTGTCGTAGAACTCGCCCAGGTAATAGATCGAGCACTGGTAGCGGGCGGTATTGTTGCCGCTGGCGCCGCTCAGATTGGCGTCCGTGATGAGCAAGTGAAGCACGGGCAGCGGGTTGGTCAGCGTCGGGTCCTTCACGACCGTGCCGAAGTACTGCGAGGAGAAGAGGGCCTGCGGGAAGGGCGGGTTGCGCGTGAGGTTGGTCTGTGTGTCTGTGGCCGTAATGTAATAACGCACGAACTGGCCGGCGGACGCGACGCTGCTGGGCACGATGGCGCCGAAGACGCCGTCACCCGGCAGGCCGTCGCCGTGCTGGCCGTCGTCGAGCATCGGCAGGCTGGATTCTCCGCCGAACATCACGCGGTAGTAGAGTTGCACCGTGGCCAGCGGCGCGAACGTCGGGCTGACCCGCGCCGTGACGTAGAGAACCTCGTCGCTCGCGGGCTCGTGCGGCACGTGGTCCACGTTGCCGATGAGCGGGCCGAGCTTGGAGTTGCCGGCGCCGTTGAAGGAACCGGGCGAGGGGCCACTGAAGTAGACCGGGCCGCCTGCGCTGACCTGCGCGCGCCCCATGAGCAATTCCGCCTGCAGCAGGAAATCCTGTTCGGCGACGCTCGAATTGAGGCATTGGACAGCCAGGACGTTCGTCCCGACGTGGAGTGCGTCCCGCAGAATGTACAGATTGAACTCATCGCCCTGGAGCGCGGCAGCGTCCCGGCGCGACTCCGTCGCGGCGGAATTCCAGACCAGCGGGTCGGGTGCATTGCGGCTGGCGACCAGCGTGCCATTCAAGTATGCCGCGAATCCGTCGTCGGCCTTGATCCGCAGCGTGAGCGCGTCGAGGCCGGAAATAGTGTCAACGTTGAAGGGAAGCCGCAGATAGGCCGTGGAGTTGATGTTGGTCATGACTGCACCCACGTCGGTCCTGAACTGATTCGATAGCGTCGTGACGGCGTGAATGGTGGCGTTGAAAAAGCTTAGGTCGCCGACCACGTCGATGCCAGGCTCGACCATGAAATCGATGAAGTCCCCGGCCTGCACCGCCGACACTGTAATCGCCCGCGACGCGCCGGCGAAGTCGTTCCCCGCGGTCGTCACCGTGTCGAGCTGGGCGCCATTGCGGTAGACGCGCCCGATAACGCCGCCGCCTGTCAGGTCTTTTTTCGACAGGTGCCAGTCGATATAGAGGGTGCCGGTGAGTTCGCTGACCCAGCGGCGCACGATCCGGTGATCGTTCCCATTGGTCGTGCCGCTGGGATAGATGCTGGGCATGCATTCCAACTGGCCGATGAGGTCGAACGGCGGCTGGCCGTCGAACCATTTCCATTGCGCGCCCGTCCAGAAATTGGCGTCGCTGTGCGGCCCGGAGCCGCTGGGGAACGCGACGAAATTGCTGGGTTCGTAAGTGGCATTGTTGTCCGCCGTCCGGTCGTAGAGGCCGTAGAACCAGTTCTTGTCGCCCTGCGCGCCCGAGAACGACCAGTCGTTGATGGAATCCGCGACGACCGCCAGGTCGCCCGCCGTGCGGACGGTCGCCGTGAACGTCGTCGAGTCGCAAAAGTCGCTATTTGCCGCGCCGGAATCGATCACGAAATCAATCTTCGATCCGACGCTGGCGCTGACGATGATCGAGTAGCCGACGCTGAAGTTGAACGCCGTTTGCTGCCACACCTCGACGCCGTCCACCAGGATACGTCCGATCACGCCGTCGCCGCAGGTGCCGATCTGACCGCTGCACGCCAGCGTGCCCGAGAGGCGCAGCGGGCCGTCCATTTCGCTCACGTAGCGGCGCACGGTCCAGTAGATGGGCAGCGTGGGATTGCCGCTCTCGCCCGACGGATGGCCACCGGTACTGGTCAGCTCGGTCCAGGGCGGGTTGCCGGCCGGCCAATCCCATTTCGTGCCGTCCCAGTAGTTCGTGAGGGCAAGAGTGTTTCCCGTGCCGCGCGGAAATTCCGTGAAGTCCGCTGCCTCGTACGTCCCGTTGGCATCGGCTTTCTTGTCCCAGTAACCGTAAAACCAGTTGGCCTGGCCCTGAGTCCCGCTGAATTCGGTCACCGAGTCGGCCAGTTGCACGCCGCCGGCGGAGGGTGTCCCGCCCCCTTCGAAGCCGACCCCATTGACCACCGCCGCCCAGGAGCCGTCATTGAAGCCTGTGCCTGTCCACGTTGTGCCCAGCGAATCGTTGAGCGGCACCGTGAACCGGGCCGGCGAGCCATTCGAGATCAGCGTCGTGATCGAACGCGTCACCGGCAAGCCGTAGGAGACGCCAGCGACTTGCTGGGCGTAACTGCCGAACGAGGACTGTACGGTGGATCCGTCGGGCTTGACCAAGGCAACGTAGCCCGCGTCGTTATCGAGCTTGAAGTTGGTGTGCAACGGTTGCCCGGTGGTGCGGCGGTCCTTGTTCGATGCGAAGACGAGCAGAAACGAGTTCACCGGCAGGTTCGTCGCCGGGAATCGCCACCGGGTGAGGTTCCCCGGGGTGTCCGTGAGGTACCATCCGTTGAGGTTCACTCCGTTCGTGCCGGCGTTGTAGAGTTCAATCCAGTCCGGCGTGTCGCCGTCTTCGTCTTCGACCGTTCCGTCATTCTCGGCCATGAATTCGGTGATAACGACGTCGTCGGACGCCCGCACCGACGCAGCGGACGTCGCGAGGAGGGCCAGGAGAACCAACCAGGTGGAAGGAGTCAGAAGCGTTTTCATGCTCGTAACGATTTTGTGACAATTGCTTCCGTGCAAATACCGCTCGTTGGTACTCGCGGTCGGCTCCGCGCGGAACGACGCTGTGCCGGGTATTGTCGGGTCATGGGAGAGTATGCTGATTGGCGTGGAAAGCTCAATCCGAAATTTCCAACGAGATTTCTGAAGGGGTCAGGCAAAAACCCGAGCCTCCATTCGGCTGAGCTGCGACCGTGTCGCAGCTTGGAGTTTGGACATTTTGGCCAGGGGATTTCCGTCTCCCGGAGGGAGTTTTGAAAATAGCCCAGCGTTTCAACGCTGGGTTCTATGCCCCAATGCCGTCCGTCCCGAAGGGACGGGTGAATCCAGCGAATGTCATTCATCTATTCCTATTCCCATTTTGTGGCAAAAATTCATTCGTCCCTTCGGGACGCGATGCCTCAATTCGACAATCCCACCCTTGAAAGGGTGGGCTATTCTCGAATCTCCCTCCGGGAGATGGGGAACGTCGGCCCATAATGTCCCAACTCCAGGCGGCGACCGTGTCGCCGCCGCGCTCGAACGGGGGGATTGAATTCCCTTAGGCTCATGGCATGGTGGCACACATGGACACGGTCGATCCGTTGGATGAACTGTTGACTTGCCGCCTGGACGTGGGACGTCACCAGGTCGATCCGTGCTCGATTGTGATCTTCGGCGCCAGCGGGGACCTGACGGCGCGCAAGCTCATCCCTGCCCTCTACCATCTGCACGCGTCCAGGCAGTTGCCCGACCCCGTCCGCATCATCGGCTTCGCGCGCCGCCCCAAGCCCAATGAGGAGTGGCGCGAAGAACTCAAGTCGGGCGTCGAGACGTTTTCCCGGACCAAGCGCGTGGACCCGAAAGTGTGGGCGGGCTTTGCCGCGAACCTGTTTTACTGCCAGGGCGAATTCAGCGATGCGGACGCGTACGCGCGGTTGGGGAAGCTGATCGCCGGCTTCGGCTCCGAGCCGCTCCGGCGCAACCTGCTGTTCTACCTGGCGACGGCGCCGGCTCAATTCGCTGAGGTGGCCGGACACCTGTCGAGCGCCAGACTTCTGCGACGCGACGAGTCGGGCCCTGGCTGGCAACGAGTGGTGGTCGAGAAACCGTTCGGCACCGACCTCGCGTCGGCCCAGCAGCTCAACGCCGAACTGACGCGCTTCGCGCATGAAAAGCAGATTTATCGCATCGACCATTATCTCGGGAAGGAGACGGTGCAGAACATCCTCATGTTCCGCTTCTCGAACGCGATCTTCGAGCGCTTATGGAGCCGGGAAGCAGTGGACCACGTGCAACTCACGGTAAGCGAACGGCTGGGCGCGGGCACGCGCGGCGCTTTTTACGAGGGAGCGGGCGCGTTGCGCGACATGGTCCAGAACCACCTTCTGCAAGTGATGTCGCTCGTCGCCATGGAGCCTCCAGTGTCGCTCGAGGCGGAAGCGGTTCGCGATGAAAAGG
>DASTLJ010000078.1:0-1941 GCA_035715125.1 Verrucomicrobiia bacterium | reverse complement strand
CGCCGTCCGGCTCCTGGGGGTGTATTACTATCCGGAGTTCCTCCGCGAGAGCACCGCCGTGGCCGACTTCGACGAACCGTCGTTGACGGTCATCGGCACGCGCGACGGCGCCAAACCGCCGGCAGACCTCCTGGCCCAAATCTTCGGCCCAAGGGCTGCCGTGGTGGATTGGCAGACCGCCGAGATGATCAAATACGCCTGCAACGCTTTCCACGCCGCGAAGATCACCTTCGCCAACGAGATCGGCCGGGTGGGCAAGCAGTTGGGCATCGACGCGCGGGTCGTGATGGAATTGCTCTGCCGCGACACTAAGCTGAACCTCTCGCCCTATTACATGAGGCCGGGAAATCCATTCGGCGGCTCCTGCCTGCCCAAGGACCTTCGCGTGCTGACGACGGTCGCCCGGCTCAACGGCCTCAGCCTGCCGATGCTCGAAAGCCTGCTGCCCAGCAACGATCGCCACCTCCACAGCCTATTGGACCGCATTGCCGCGGCGGAACAAAACGAAGTCGTCATCCTTGGCCTTTCCTTCAAATCGAATACGGACGACCTCCGCGAAAGCGCAATGGTTGAAATCGCCCAGACCCTGCTCGGCCGGGGCTACTCGCTGCGGATTTACGACCCCGCGCTGAATCTCGCGGCCCTCGTCGGCGCCAACAAGCGGGTTATCGATACGCGGATGCCCCATTTGGCATCGCTCCTCTGTCCTGACCTCCCGACCGCCTTGGGCAAGAAAGGCGTGGTCATCGCCGCCCAACAGTGCGCCAGCATTGCCGAACTCCGGAAGTCTGTTACCAGGGACCATCACGTCATCGACGTGAATGGCTGGCCCGAGCTGCGCGATTTGCCATCGAAGTACGACGGCTTCTGCTGGTAGCCTGTGGGCATGGCAACTGATGCCCCGTCCACTCCGCGCGTCGCCCTCATAGGCTGCGGCCGCGTCGGCCAGAAACGACTGGCTCTGCTCCCGCCCGGCAGCGGCACGGTCGCGTGCGACCTCCAGCTCGCGCGCGCGCAACAGCTCGCCGCGCGAAGCCCCGGCTGTCTTGCTACGGACTCCGTCGAGAAGGCGCTCGCCGCGCCGAACGTCGACGCGGTGTTCATCGCCACCGTCAATGCCTCGCTCGCTCCATTGGCGATTCAAGCCGCGCAAGCCGGCAAACATGTTCTCGTGGAAAAGCCCGGGGCAATCAGCCTCAACCAGCTTGACGAACTCGAATCGGTGGCCGCCAGGCGCGGCGTCCTCGTGCGCGTTGGCTACAACCACCGTTACCATCCCGCCTGCCTCAAGGCGCTGGAGATTTTCCACGGCGGCGCGCTCGGCCCGATGATGTTCGTTCGCGGCCGGTATGGCCAGGGTGGCCGGCCCGGCTACGAGAAGGAATGGCGTGCCGACCCCAGGCTCTCGGGCGGCGGCGAGTTGATCGATCAGGGCGTCCACTTGATCGACCTGGCGGGAATTTTCCTCGGCGAGTTCACGCGCATCGAAGGCCACATCGCGACCTGTTTCTGGAACATGCCGGTGGATGACAACGCTTTCCTGAGCCTGCGCAACGCCGCCGGCGCGACCGCGTGGTTGCACGCCAGTTGCACCGAGTGGAAGAACCTCTTCAGCCTCGAAATCTACGGCCGCTTCGGCAAGCTCCACTGGGAGGGGCTCGGCGGCAGCTACGGCCTCGAGCGCCTGACTCACTACCGGATGCTCCCCGAGATGGGTCCGCCTGAAACGACCGTTTGGGAGTTCCCCCGCGGCGACGAATCATGGCGCATCGAGATGGCCGAATTCTTCGACGACATCCGCCTGAAACGGACCCCCGTGCCCGGCCCCAAGGAAGCCCGCGCCGCGCTGGCGGTAGTGGAGGCAATTTACGCCGGTGGCGGAGCGGAAATGCGCCGCTGATGCCGAGCATCGCGTAGCGATGCGCTGAAAGTAGCCGTGGG
>DASTLJ010000077.1:0-3013 GCA_035715125.1 Verrucomicrobiia bacterium | reverse complement strand
TGACATGGATGACACGGATAGTCCGGAATGAAACTGACTCCCTATTGCTCATCCGTGAAATCCGCGCAATCCGTGGTCAAATTCAGTCTCGTCAATGAGGATGCGCATCGCCCACGGTTTCCAGCATCTTCATCTTCCCCGCCTCAATCACCGCGATCACCTGCTCACGTTTCACGCTTGGAAAGCCGTCCAGAAAGTCTTCGATGGATTCGCCCCCCTCCAAGTAATCGACGAGATTTTGCAGCGGGACGCGCGTGCCGACAAATACCGGCGTGCCGCCCAAGATTTCCCGGTCCGAATGAATGACGCCGTCCAGTTTCATGGCCGCAGGCTAAAGCACCCAAGCCGCCTGTTCAACCCGGATTCTTTCCGACAACCCACGACAGGCCGGGAAAGCCAAAGCGGGGCCGGGCCGGCCAAACGCCAAAGAACGCCCTGAGTCAAAGGCGCGAGAACCAGTTCAGGCGCTGTGGATTCAAGTTGATGTTGATTTGTTTGGTCTCCAGATATGCCTCCAATCCGTAAGTGCCCAACTCGCGACCCGTGCCCGACTGTTTGTAGCCGCCCCACGGCGCTTCGTTGAAGGTGGGGTGATAGGTATTGAGCCAGGTGATCCCCGCGCGAAGTTTATGGAGCACGCGCATCCCTTTGGCGACGTCGCCCGTGAACACGCCGCCAGCCAGGCCGTAGATGGTGTCGTTGGCCAGGCGCACCGCCTCGGCTTCGTCTTCGAATAGTTGCACGCTCAACACCGGCCCGAATATCTCCTCTCGCACAATGCGCATTTGCGGATGGGTCTTCACGAAGACGGTTGGAGCCAGGAAATTGCCCTCCCGCAACCCGGCACCGGTGAGGCGATGGCCGCCGCAGAGGACTTCGGCCCCTTCGGATTTGCCGGAGTCGATGTAGCCCAGGACGCGCTCCAGATGGCTGCGGGTGATGAGCGGCCCCATCTCGGTCGCGGGATCCAGTCCGTCGCCTACGACAACGTTCTTGCTCGCTTCGGCCAGTCGGGGCAGGAACCGCTCGGCGAGCGTGCGCTGCAGAAGCAAGCGCGAGCCGGCGCTGCACACTTCGCCCTGGCCGGCGTAAATCCCGAACATGGCGAACTCGAGCGCGACGTCGAAGTCGGCGTCGGCGAAGATGATGTTCGGGCTTTTGCCGCCCAGTTCGAGCGTGGTCTTTTTCAAGTTGCCCGTGGCGGCTTCCATGATCTTGCGGCCCGTCGCGGTGCCGCCGGTGAAGGCGATCTTATCCACGAGGGGACTGGCGGCCAGGGCGTTGCCGACGGTCGGCCCCGGGCCCAGGAGCAGTTGAGCGCTGCCTGGGGGAAAGCCGGCCTGGGCGATCAACTCGAAGAGTTTGATGGCCGTGAGCGGCGTGGTTTCGGCGGGCTTGAGAATGCAACAATTGCCGGCCGCCAGACCGGGGGCCAGTTTCCACGCCGCCATGAGCAGCGGATAATTCCAGGGAATGATCTGGCCGCAAACGCCGATCGGTTCCCGCACGACCATCGTGGTGATGTTCGGGTCGGGCACTTCGAAGGTTTGGCCCTGGGGTTTGGTGATCAGGCCGGCGTAGTAGCGGAAGCAACTGGCGGCGTCGGCCACGTCGCATCGGGCCTCGCGGAGCGGCTTGCCGTTATTGCGCGTCTCCAGCGTGGCGAACTCCTCGGCCCGCGCGTCGATGGCATCGGCCAGCTTGAACAAGTAACTGGCGCGTTCGGCGGCGCGCATCTTCGGCCAGGGGCCTTCGTCGAAGGCTTTGCGGGCCGCGGCGATGGCCAATTCGGCGTCGGGCCAGGTGGCGTCGGCCACGGTGGCGATAGGCTGGTTGTTGGCCGGGTTGAGGATTTCGCGCGTGCCGCCTTCGAGGGCGGATTTCCACTGGCCGTTGATGAAGAGGTTGGCAGCGCTCATCACATCTCTCTGTGCTGACGATTCATTTCAACAACCAATGAACACGAATAGCCACGAATCGACAAGCCAGCTTCTGAATCCGAGGCCCGTGAATTCGTGTCCATTCGTGTCCATTCGTGGTTTCCGACCAGGTTGTGACGATTCAAGTCAGCTTGAAGATGAGCGACTTTACTTCGGTCATCTCCTCCATCGCATAGCGAATCCCTTCGCGGCCGAAGCCGCTCTCCTTGATGCCGCCGTAGGGCATGTTCTCGACGCGGAAGGTGGGCACCTCGTTGACCAGCACGCCGCCCACGTCCACGGATGCGAAGGCGTGCAGCGCTCGTTGCAGGTTTTGAGTGAAGACGCCGGCCTGGAGGCCGTAGTCGGAGTCGTTGACTTGCGCCAAGGCCTCATCGAAATGCTCGTATCCGTGCAGCGTGACGACGGGCGCGAAGACTTCCTTCGCGCAGAGGTCCAGCCGGGCGTCAACGTTTTCGAGGACGGTCGGCTCGAGGAACGGCCCGTGAGCCTTGCCGCCAAGCAGAATTTTGGCGCCCGCCTTTGCGGCGTCGTGAATCCAGCCGCAAACCCGCTCGACCGCCGCGGGTTCGATCATCGGGCCGACCACGGTTTCGCGCTGGCGCGGATCGCCCCAGCGAATGTGAGCGCGAACGTGTTCCAGGAAACGTTCGCGGAACGTATCGTAAATCGGAGCGTGAACGAACACACGCTGCACACTAATGCAAGACTGGCCCGCGTAGCCAAAGCCGCCCGTGGCGATGGCCGGAATGGCCGAGGCCAGGTTGGCGTCTTCGTGGACGATGACGCCGGCATTGCCTCCCAGTTCGAGCGTGATCCGTTGCTTGCCGCACTTCGCTTTGAGTTGCCATCCCACGGCGGGGCTGCCGGTGAACGAAACCATTTTCACCCGCGGATGGCCCACGAGCCGGCCAGCCAGTTCGTTCGAGCAAGTCAGGATGTTCACTTGGCCGGGCGCCACGCCGGCTTTCTCGAGCACCTCCCCCAGCAACAGCGCCGTCAGCGGCGTTTTGGTGGCCGGCTTCAACACCATCGTATTGCCCGTGGCCAGGCACGGGGCGACTTTGTGAGCG
>DASTLJ010000076.1:0-3916 GCA_035715125.1 Verrucomicrobiia bacterium | reverse complement strand
TTCGAAGGCGGCTGGAGCGACGGCGGAGGGTCGAGCCTCGAATTGCGCGATCCCGGCGCGGACCGCACCCATCCCACTGCCTGGGCCGACAGCGACGAAAGTGCCAAGGCCGCGTGGCAGACGGTGACCTATCGCCTGGTTGCAGGGCAGCGTTTCGGCAACGTGCGGTGGAACGAGTTCCGCATCGGCCTGCTCGACCAGGGCGTTGTGCTCCTGGATGACGTGAGCGTGGTCCGCGACCCGGACGGCGTGCGCGAGCAACTCATCCAGAACGGCAATTTCGAGCTGGCCGGCGGCAACACCCACTGGCGATTTCTGGGCCATCATCGCGGCGAATTCGTCCCTGACCCGGACAACGCCGCCAATCAGGTCCTCAAGCTCTCCGCCGAGGACCGCGCGGTGATGAACCACAATCACGTCGAAACAACGTTCCTGAACAACGCGCCGCTCGTGGACGGCCAGCTTTATGAAGTCAGTTTTCGCGGACGCTGGGTGGCGGGGTCGCCACAGATGAGCACGCGCGCCTATTTCGCGAAGCTGGCCAAGGTGACGTTGCTCACGATGCCCGCCCGGCTCGGGACGCCGGCGGCGCCCAACTCCCGGCGCGTGACGAACGCGGGTCCTTCTTTGGCCGGTTTGAGCCACTCGCCCGTCGTGCCGCCGACCAATCAGCCGGTGACCATTTCCGTGCGCGCCAACGACCCGGACGGCGTCGCCTCCGTCACGCTCTCCTATCGCGTGAATCCCGCGAGCCCATTCACAAGCGGGCCGATGACACTGCAACAGGATGGCTCGTGGACGGCGAGCATCCCCGGTCAGACGGCGGGCAAGATCGTGCAATTCTATGTGACGGCCGTTGACACGCTGGGCGCCTCGGCGTTCGCGCCGGCGAAGGGGCCCGATTCGCGCGCGCTCTATCAGGTGGCCGATGGGCAAGGGACGGCGCTGCCGACGCATGAATTGCGCCTCATCATGCTCGATGCCGACCGCGACTTCATGTTCCAACCCACCAACGTGATGAGCAACGCGCGCAATGGCGCGACGTTGATCTACGACCGGTCGGAGGTTTTCTACGACGCCGGCGCGCGCCTCCAAGGCACCGCCGCCAGCCGCATCCGCGATGGAGACGCTTACGTCAGCTACGACATTGATTTCCCTCGGGGACAATTGTTCCGCGGCGTGCAGAACAACATCGGCATCGACCGCTCGGGCCGCGGGCCGACGATCCGGGCGCAGGACGAGATTTACGTCCTTCACATGTTCCATCGTGCCGGCGTGCCGGCGCCCTACAGCGACCTGTGCTACTTCATCTCGCCGCGCACGATTCACACGGGCACTGCGATTCTGCAATTGGCAGGTTACGGCGGCGGTTTCGTCTCCGAGCAATACGACGAAGCCGGCTCGGTCTTCAACATGGACGCAACCTACGAACCGGACACGACCGTGGTGTCAGGCGACCCGGAGTCACCGAAGTTGCCCGTTCCGCTTCAGGTACAGCTCGACACGGACTTCACCGACCTGGGGGACAAGGAGCAATACCGTTCGCCCTTCGACATCCGCCTGGAGAATCGGCGCGACGATTACGCCGGGCTCATCCGGCTTTGCCGGGCGATGGGCCTGCCGCAGGCGGAGTTCGACGCCGCGATCGCCGGCGTGCTGGACGTCGACGAGGCATTGCGCATGACGGCGGTGGAGATTCTCTGCGGCATCCAGGACACCTACATCAGCCCCGTGTCGTCGTACAAACACAACCTGCGGCCCATTACATTCCCGGATGGCGACCCCGCGCAGTTGCTCCCGTGGGACATGGATTTCGTTTTCGGCCTGCCCTCGAATAGTTCCATCTTCCCCTTCTCCGGCTTCAACCTGGGAAAGCTGATGAATCATCCGGCGACGCGGCGTTTGTATCTCCACCACATCAATGACATTTGCCAGACGACGTTCAACACAGATTACATGAACCCGTGGATTGCTTACTACGGAAGCGTCGTGGGGCAAAACTTCAGCGCCGCTTCCAGCTACATCGCGAGCCGGCGCGCGTTCGCGCTCACGCAACTGCCCGCCACCGTCCCCTTCGCCATCACGTCGAATGGCGGCAATGGCTTTGCGGTGAATACGAACTTCGTCCTCCTTGCCGGCAGCAGTTGGATTGACGTGGTCGGCATCGAGGTCAATGGCATTCCCTACGCGGCGAATTGGACGACCCTCACCAACTGGTCGCTCACGTTGCCGCTGGCTTCGGGCGCCAATTTCCTCGTGGTGCAAGGCGTGGACGGCGCCGGCAACCGCCCGACGAATCGCACCGACACCATCACCATCACCAACACCGCGCCGCCCACACTGCTGCCGGTGGTCCTCAATGAATGGATGGCAGCCAACATCGGGCCGGGCGGGTTCGCTGACCCGGCGGATGGGTTGTTCCAGGACTGGTTCGAGTTGTTCAATCCGAATGATACCGCGGTGGACCTCGGCGGCTATCACCTCACGGACAACCTCTCGATCCCGACGAAATATACCATCCCAACCAACACCGTCATCGCCGCGCACGGTTTCCTGCTGGTGTGGGCGGACGAGAACGGCTCGCAGAACTCACCGACGAACGCCGATCTGCATGCCAACTTTCGGCTGAACAACGACGGCGAAGAGCTCGGATTGTTCGCGCCGGATGGCCTTTCACCACAGCACACGGTGACGTTCGGCACACAGTTCCAAAACGTGAGCCAGGGGCTCTTTCCCGATGGCGCCGTCGGCTCGAGCTACCTCATGACCAACTGGACGCCGCGCGCGTCGAACCGGCTTGGCCTGCCACCGGCGCCCCGCATCACAGCGCTCACTTCCGCCTCGGGCATCCTCAGGCTCACCGTAAGCACAACGCCCGGCCGCAGCTACCGGGTCGAATACAACGATGATCTCGGCGCGCCAACGTGGACTGCGCTCGGCGGCGTCCGTGCGGCCACGGCTGAAACGCTGGTGCTGGACTTGAACGTCGGACCGGAACCGCGGCGTTTCTTCAGAATTCGGCTGGAGTGACTGAAACTGGAACTCATCTCATAAATGCCGTGGTAGGGCGCGCCGCTCCGCGCGCGCCGTCGTGCGGACTGGAAAAGCATGGCCTTCCTTGAAAATCGGACGCCTCGGCGCGCGCGGAGCGACGCGCCCTACCATTTATGAGATGCCTTCGAGTGTATCGGTGAGTCGCGCGCGCACCTCGCTGAGTTCCGAGCGCGACTCCGCCTTGCTTATCCCGGCTTTCTGACCTATTGGTTTGGCATAACCCATGATTGCTGAATCGAACGAATCGTGCGCGGCGCGGACGGAGTCGGCGGGTTTTAAGAGCACGCATTGGACGGTCGTGCTGGAGGCGGCCCGGCAGGATTCCGTGTCCGGTCAGGCGGCGCTCGGCTCCCTCTACGAGACTTACAGGGCCCCCATTTACGCCTTCGTCCGCCGAAGCGGCCAATCGCCGCAAGAGGCGGAAGACTTGACGCAGGATTTCTTCGCGCGACTCGTGGAAAAGAATTGGCTGGCCTCGATCACGCGCGAGGGCGGCAAATTCCGGTCCGTGCTGCTCACGGCGTTGAAACATTTCCTGTCTCACGCGCGCGATTATGCCCGGGCACAAAAGCGAGGCGGCGGCATCCCGCTTCTGCCGTTGGATGGCCAGACGGTGGAACGCCGGTATCTGGCTGAAGCCGTGGACAACGTGACGCCGGAGACCTTGTTCGAGCGGCGGTGGGCGCTCGGGATTCTGGAAGGCGCGCTGGAGCGGCTTCACCAGGAGTACGAGCGCATGGAAAAGGGCGACCTGTTCGATGAATTGAAAGAGTTTCTTTCCGGCGGCACTCGGCAGGTGGCCCACGCCGAGATCGCGGCCAGGCACGACATCACCGTCAATGCCGTGGGGGTGGCCATACAC
>DASTLJ010000075.1:0-7667 GCA_035715125.1 Verrucomicrobiia bacterium | reverse complement strand
ACGCCGGCGTTGGTCCCGCGCAACCGGCGCCGAGCGCCGCGGCGCCGGCGGCAAGGGCGGACTGTTTCAGGAACTGGCGACGGGAGGTGAGCATGCTCGGAAGGGCCATTCAGCAGCGAAAGAACATGGCGGGACGGAGCCGCAACCAAAACGGAGCGCGGCTCTGTGAGCCGCAGCACGTCCCCAAGTCCAAAACACGTTGAACTTTGCGAAGGAGGAACGGCGAGCGGACATGCTGCGGCTCATGGAGGCGCGCTCCGAAATCTTCGCAGCCGACGAGGTTCGAGTATCGAACTCGTGGACCGGCGCGCCGACAACGTAGGGCAGGCGTCTCGCCTGCCCTGGCCGCGTAGCGGCCAACGAGGCACGCGCCTTCGGCGCTGGGCAGGCGAGACGCCTGCCCTACTTTGGCGGTTCGCGGCTTCACACGTCGCAAATCTTCACGGCCTGGTTCAGGGACGCCGCTTTGTCGCGCAGCGGAATGAACTCCTGGCCCACGTAACCTTTGTAGCCGGTCTCGATGATGGCCTTCATGATGGGCGGGTAGTGAATTTCCTGCGTGTCGTCTATCTCGTTCCGACCCGGATTGCCGGCCGTGTGGTAGTGGCCGATGAAGGGATGGAACTTGCGGATGCGCGCGATCAAGTCGCCCTGCATGATCTGCACGTGATAGATGTCGAACAGAATCTTCAACCGCTCGGAGCCGACCTGGTTGCAAATCTCGACGCACCGTTCGATGTTGTCGCAGAAGTAATCCGGGTGCCCTTTCATCTCGACGTTCACCTTCGAGTTGAGCATCTCCAGGCAAAGGGTGACCTTTTTCTTCTCCGCGTGGCCGACGATTTTCTTGAGGCCCTCCACCATGTTGCGCATGCCGTCCTCGTCCGAAATGCCGCGGCGGAATCCGGAGAACGTGATGACGCTCGGCCAGCCTTCGCCGGCGGTCGCGTCGATGCTCTGGCGCAGTTTGTCGAGGCACTCCGCGCGTTCCTCGACGTGCGCGAAGCCCTTAGCGAAGCCGTGGCTGCCGCTGATCGCGCACATCAGCCCGTGCTTCTTGAGCGTCGGCCAATGTTCCGGGCCGACGAGCTCGACGGACTTGAGGCCCATGCGGGCGGCGTGCGTGGCGAGGTCCTCGACCGACATCGGCCGGAAGCACCAGTGGATGACCGATTGCCGGATGCGGCCCTGGGTGACTTTGTATTCGTCCTGCGCCGCGGCGATTCGCGGCAAGGCCGTGCAAGCCGCGGCGGCCCCGGCTTGCAGCCAGCGGCGGCGGTTGGTGGCGGAGACGGCGGGTCGTCGGGGTTTGGTATTGGTCTTCATGCAGGCTGATTCAAGCACATTGGACCTGGGGAGGAAACAGCGGCGCCTGGCAGAAGTTTCGCGTGGCGCAGACAGCCCTGCCTGCTGTTTCGCCGACTGCCAGTCGGCGGGCGCCCAGCCTGCCAACCAATGTCCCCATCAGTTCGGACGTATGCGGGTTGGCAACCCGCGAAACAGCAGGCTGGGCAGCCTGCGCTACGATGGCGAAGCAAGATTCGACAGTGGGCTCGGCTCACGCCATCCATCCCTTCCGATAATCGCGGCGGATGAAATAATCCGCCTCCGGGCACCCCTTCGCCTTGAGCCGCTTCGTATCCCATTCGATTTTCTTGCCAGCGCGCAACGCCACGTTTCCGAGCAACATCGCCTCGGTCAGGGGGCCGGAGTAATCGAAGTTCGAGAGGCACATCGGGCCGCCTTTGCAGGCGGTGATCCATTCCTGGTAAGCCCCCTTGGGAGCGCGGGGTAACGTGACCTCCGGCCCTTTGAAGCCCGCGAATTTCGACTCCGGCAACAGCACGAAATTGTCCGGGTTCCAATCCCGGAAGGCCAGGCTGCCCTGCGAACCGATCATGAGCGTGCCGTTCTTGGCGAGCTTGACGCCTGGCGCGAGGTCGGGCTTCGGCAGCTTGCCCCCGTCATACCAGGTGAGCAGGACCGGCGGCAGTTCGCCGCGGGCGGGAAACTGGTAGCGGATGATGCTCCAAACCGGCGGGCTCTCCGCGTGGACGCCCGACGACTCGGCCTCAACGCTGGCGGGTGCCTCGAGCTTCAGTGCCCAAAAGGCGGCGTCGGTGTTGTGGCAAGCCATGTCGCCGATGGCGCCGGTCCCGAAATCCCACCAGCCGCGCCATTTGAAGTGCAGGTAAGCCGGATGATACGGACGTTGGGGCGCCGGACCGAGCCACAGCTCCCAGTCGATGTGTTCCGGCACCGGCGGCGTTTCCTTGGGCCGGTCCATGCCTTGCGGCCAAAACGATCCGGCGCGATCGGTCCAGACGTGGACCTCACGAATTTCGCCCAATGCGCCCGATTGCACGATCTCGACCACGCGCCGGGTGCTGTCGTAGGAGTGGCCCTGGTTCCCCATCTGTGTGATGACGTTGCGCGCGCGCGCCATCTCGCGCATGAGACGAGCCTCATGGATGGAGTGGGCAAGCGGCTTCTGACAGTAAACGTGCTTTCCCAGCTTCATCGCCAGCAGCGATGCGGGCGCGTGATGATGGTCCGGCGTGCTCACCGTCACGGCGTCGATTTCCTTCACCTCCTCGAGCATCTTCCGGTAATCGCGGAACAGCCGCGCCTTCGGAAATTGCTTGCCCCGCTCGCGAAGCCGCGTCTCGTCGATGTCGCAGAGCGCGATGAGGTTCTCCGTCGCCACTCCGGCGATGTCCGTAGCCGCCTGCCCGCCCGCACCGATGGCGGCGATGTTCAGCTTCTCGTTGGGAGAAGTCGTCCGAGGCTTCGATTTGTCGGCGGAGGCGGCGTGGCTGGAATTCCACGTCAGCATCAGCCCCGAAGCGGCGGCGGTGGAAGTGAAGATGAAGTGGCGGCGCGGGTGGCGGCGGACGGCGGAGGTCATGGGCGCGATTTCAAGGCCCGCGCCGCGCGCCGTCAAGGCGATTGGCGGGGGCGCCCGGGGCTCTCCCCCACGCCAACGAGTTTGATTCAGTTTGATTGGGTTTCAACGCTGTTGTGTCGCCCACGTAATTGACTTCGCCCTGTGCCGTGCTTAAATGCCGTCGTGACGGCAACGCTCGAACAAACCCAATCCGATTTGGCGAAGCTCATCGATCTGGCCCAAAAAGGCGAGGAAGTGCTCATCACGAGCAACGGACAACCGGTGGCCAAACTCACCGGCCTGCCCCAACCGCGGACGCCCGCAGACCGCCGGGCCTGGTTGGGGAAACTGGCGGGGCTGCGCGCCCGGCTCGCCACTGGGACGACCGGCCTCTCGGTCGAAGAACTCCTCAAGGAAGACCGCGGCGTCTAGTGGCATGAGCTACTGGGACACGTCCACGCTGGGCAAACTCTACGTTCCGGAACCGGACTCTGCGGATTTCGAGCAGAAAGCCGCCAACGAACCCATCATTTTCACAGCCCGGTTTGCCCTCTATGAAATGCGCCGGGTCGCCTTTCGCAAAGAGAGCGCCGGACTCATCCCCGAGGGCACAGCCGAAGCCGTCCTGAGCCAGATGGACCAGGACATCACAGCCGGCGAGATTCGTCTTGTCGAGTTGGACACGCGGGTCGAGGCGGAGTTCAACGCCCTCATGGCCGCTTGCTATCGCCGTTCGCCAGCATTGCCCATCCGAACCCTCGACGCCCTCCATCTGGCCTCCGCGCGGGTATGCGGCGAAACCGAAATCGTTGTCGCCGACAAACGTCTGCGCGATGCGGCAATACTTTTGGGTTTCTCAGTCTTTCCGGCTTGAGCGCCGCGCGCGTGAGGCCGATAGCCTTCTCGCGGTCTAACCGATGATGACCAATTCCAAACCGCGCTGGAAGGTGAAGCCCCGCGAACTGCGGCTGCTTATCTACCTGGCGGTGGTGCTCGCCGTAGCCGCTTGGAAGTTCATCCCGCGTTCCTGGCATCCGACGCTCACGCTCGACACGCCTCACCACAGGATTTACTCGACGGCGACACGGGCGCAAACCGAGGCCACGGCCGGCGCTCTAACATTACTGCATGGCGCATTCTCAAACTGCTTCGGCGGCGTCGTGGGGTTTGAGCCGGCTCACCCCAGGCTCCAGGTGAAGCTGTTCAAGGACCGGACGGAATTTCGCCGGGTCAATCCGGGCCTCGGCTGGGCGGAGGCCTTTTATCGCGAGCCCTATTGCCGGGCCTACTTCTCCGCGGGCGAGAGCAACCCCTACCATTGGATGCTTCACGAAGCCGTCCATCAGCTCAACCACGAGGTGGCGCATCTCCAGTTGGAGAAATGGCTGGAGGAGGGCCTGGCCGAGTATTTCTCGACCAGCCGGCTGAGAACGAACGAACTCGCCCTGGGGCGGATCGATCCGAATACCTACCCCGTCTGGTGGATCGACGAACTGGCCACGAGCGCGGACCTGGCCGAAAACCTGCGCAACGGCAGCGTCATTCCGCTCAAGTCCATCCTGACCGGCACCGGCGGCCCCAGCATGAGACGCCACTTCAACCTGTACTACCTTCACTGGTGGACGCTGACGCATTTCGTCTTCGAGACTCCACAGCACCGCGGTCAGGCCTTGAAACTCGCGCAGCAAGGCGGCGGCCTGGCCGCGTTCGAGCAGTGTGTGGGCCCCATTGACCTCGTTCAGCCCGAGTGGCACGCCTACGTCCGCCAACTCAAGGCAGACCTCGCTGCCCCGCTGCCAATCCTCTCGCGACGAACGTCGACTGCGACGAACAACGCGGCGCGGAACTGACGTCGGCTTCCGAAGACCGCTTTGGACTGCGGGGGCAAGTCCGACGCGACCCCGCTTTTCGGCCGGGGATGACTCATTGCTGCTCCACCGCTCACGCTCGTGCCAAAGCGCCGTCGTTGCTGCGCGCCCCACCAGCCCCGTCAGGGGCGGCCTCTTTGTAGCCTGAACGTTTTCAATTTGCCTAAGCTCCGTCAGGAGCGGCATCGGGGCCGATGGGCAACGAATCGTTTGGACCCATTCAGGATCAGCCAGATGCCGCCCCTACGGGGCTTGCGCCTTTTTGCGGTTGTGTACTACAAAGATCCCGCTCCTGACGGAGCTTCTGCCGCGGTCACGCCCAAACCGGTGGATAAAAAACTCAAAATTCCATTGACGGAACATCTCAGATGTCTGGGCTTCATTGCGGAATCCCGTTGGGATTCATGGAGAAGACGCCCGTCGAAAGCTGATTTGCGCTGCGGCACGACGGACACACCTCTTGATGCTTGATTCACTGGCTACCAACTGCTTTGCTTCGGGGTAAGATAAATATGGCCGAGAAATGCCTGTCCGATTCTATCGAAACGAAGTTTCTCGCGTGACTTAAATGTTAGGCCGCATTCGCACGTCGCATGGACAAGCCAATCACAGTCTCGTTCCGATGGAGCGCCAAGGAGATGCTTCTCGCCCAGCGGTTGCACATGTGCTACTCGAAACAGGGTCGCATGTATCGCCGGATTTTCCTCGGTGGTGGAGTGCTGTTTGCGATTTTGGGTATCGCTGGTCTTGCCCGACGGCAGGACTTCTTTGCAACTGTATTCCCATTGTTCCTTCTCGCCGCTGTGTTTCTCGCCATGCCGCTGTTCCGACGCCGCGCCGTTCTCAAGATGTACGCACAGAAGCCAGACCGGGACATGCTTGTGATCTACGAGATTTCGACAGACCGTATCGCAACGCGGAGCGAGGTGGTATCCACTGACATGCTGTGGCGTACGATTGTGCGGGCGCACAGAGTCCCCGAGGGCTTCTTGTTGTACCTCACCGATAGGATGTTTCACTGGCTGCCAGCCCACGGCTTTCACGACGCGGCGGATGTCGAGCGGCTTGCGCAGCTTACAAAAGCGAATATCCAACAGTATCACCACGTGGCCTAGCCATGCTCTGCAGCGCCTAACGGCAGTATCGCGCTCCGGTTGCAATCACCGCGCTTCGTGGCCGCCGTCGCTGAGCGTCGTTGGCGGCTCACGAAGCGTTCGTTACAGAAAACCTCCAACACACGAAAGAAAACACGCATGCCAACCCAGCAACCACCTCAACCCAGCCTCTATGAGCGACTCGGCGGCGCTTTCAGCATCGCCACGGTCGTCGATGACCTCATCGACCGCGTCATGACCGACGCCCGCCTCAACGCGAACCCCGCCGTGGACGAAGCCCACCACAAGGTGCCGCCGGCTGGCTTCAAGTATCACGTCACCGAAATGCTTTGCTGGGCGGCCGGTGGCCCGCAGAAATACACGGGGCGCTCCATGCGCGACTCTCATCAGCACTTGAACATCACGCCCAAAGAGTGGGATGCTTTTATGGATGACGTCCAGCAGACGCTCGACAAATTCAAGGTTCCTGCCGCCGAGCAGGCGGAAGTAAAAGCGATTGTCCAGAGCACCTATGGCGACATCGTGATTGGCAAACCGTAACCAGACTGACCGTCACCCACATCCAAGAAAGGGAATCCAGGACATGAGCAACATCGGAAAGGTGGATAGCCTGTGGCGTTACCCTATTAAGAGCATGTGCGGGGAGAAGCTGGAGGAAGTGTTCGTGGGATTCTCCGGAATCTATGGCGACCGCATCTTCGCCTTCAGGAGTTCGGCCAGCCCGAAGGGATTCCCCTATCTCACGGCCCGGGAGCAGCGAAAACTTCTGCGATACCGCCCGCGCTTTCGTTATCCCGACAAAGCAGCGCGGCCCATCAATTTGGCCGAGGCCGACAGCATCGCGCCCGGCTTGAATCCTGTGTCCGCAGACACGCCGGATCTGATGGTGGATGTCGAGGCGCCGACCGGAGAGACTCTCGCGATAGACGACCCCGCGCTGCTCCGCATGCTCGGCGAGGGGGTCCGCGGTGCGCCTGAGCTGACGCTTGTCCGATCGGACCGCGCGATGACGGATTGCCGGCCGGTATCGCTCCTTTCGGTGCAATCCGCGCGGCAGCTTGGCGAAGAGCTCGGGACCTCGGTGGACCCGCGGCGCTTCCGGGCGAATATATACGTGGACCTCAACGCCGCCAGCGGGTTCGCGGAGGACGGATTTGTGGGCCGATCCATGCGCATCGGCGCGAAGGTGGTGATCGCGATACTGGAGCGGGATCCGCGCTGCGCGATGATCACACTCGATCCCGACACCGGAGAATCGAAGCCGGAATTCTTGCGGCAAGTCGCCCAGGCCCACAACGGCATGGCGGGCGTTTATGGCGCCGTGCTCGTGGAGGGCAGGCTGCGCAAGGGCGACGCGGTGGAATTGTTGGATTAGCACATGCTCTTGGCGGCATGCCGCCGGGCTCCGGAGGCAAGTTTAGGTGACCACGGGCGCAAATCTGTTCTTGAACACGGGTCGAGACCGGCGTGCCCTGCCGCATCACCCCGGCCCTGATTCCTTTGCCCCTATTCCCTTGCCAGCACCGTGAGCCGTGCAGCCAAATCTACTTCCGGATTTGGCAGGGGAATGGGGGCAAAGGAATCAAAAAGTTTGCGCCGCTTGACCACGCCCGGGGCAAATCGAGAGTGACCCCGGACGGATTCGCAGTTAACAATTCCGCAATGACCCGGCTTCGCGCGTCCTGCTTCCGCTACAGCGTTCCCGTCGCGGCGGCGCTATCCCTCACCGGGACAATTCTTACGGCGGCAGAGCCTCCTGAGGTGCTCCCGGTCCCGGCCCAACCGCTGGCTGGGAAC
>DASTLJ010000074.1:0-4770 GCA_035715125.1 Verrucomicrobiia bacterium | reverse complement strand
CAGGGGAGACTCACGGTGCAGCGCCACCCGCCAATGCGAGGCAACCCAGCCAACCCGCAGGCTGCCCCGCATTCCCCGCTTGCCCTCAAAAGCTGTCAGGTTTCGTTCGTTCACGATGTCCTTTCGCACGGGCCACGAAATTCATTTTCGTAATCCGGGTTGCGCCGGTTTCCGATGTTCCCGTTCGCAACCACAAGAACACCTCCCTTAAAGCTGGATCGGTGCCAGCGCGGAAATTCCTCGCCGCTCATGAAAGGAGCACGGCGCGTAGCCGCCGACGTGAGGAGGCGGATTCATGCCCTCCGCGCGGTCCATCCGCCTCCTCACGTCGGCGGCTACGGCGGCTATCCGTTATCCGGGCATCCCCGCGAGTGGTGGCCGCCAACAGTCCATCGGAAGAACTGACCCGCGGACCGGCCGCGTCCGCAGGAAATTTTCGTTTCCTCGGGCCAAAGGGCGTGGTTTGCTGGAGCCATGAACCCCATGATGCCTCGCCGTGATTTTCTCAAGGGTGCGACTGTTTCCATGGCCGCGCTGGGACTTGCAGGGACGCCCGTCGCTGCCATCGAGCCGTTCAAGCGCCCTGGCACTCCCCGCCTCCAACTCAGCCTGGCGGCCTACTCGTTCCGGCAGTTTTTCAAGGATGCCTCGAAGGCCAACGCGCCCGAGCCTGCCGCGGAAAAGCGCATCGACTTGTTCCAGTTCATCGACTATTGCGCCGACCACGGGTGCGCCGGCACGGAGTTGACAAGCTACTATTTTCCGAAAGACTTCGACGAAGCCTACCTGATTCGCCTGCGGCGGCACGCGTTCCTGCGCGGCGTTGCGGTCAGCGGCACGGCGGTTGGAAACACCTTTACCCTAGCCGAGGCGGACAAGCGCGACGCCGAGCTGGCGAACGTCAGGAAATGGGTCGACCGCGCAGCGGTGCTGGGCGCGCCGCACATCCGCGTGTTCGCGGGCAACCTCCAGAAAGGATCCACCGCCGCGGAAGCCAAAGCGCTTGCAATCTCGGCGTTGGAGGAGTGCGGGGATTATGCGGGCCGGAAGGGCGTCTTCCTCGGTCTCGAGAACCACGGGGGCATCGTCGCCGACCCGAAGGACCTGCTGGAAATCGTTAAAGCCGTGAAAAGCCCGTGGGTCGGGATCAATCTCGACACGGGGAATTTCCACACGGACGACCCATACGCCGACCTGGCGAGTTGCGCGCCCTACGCGGTCAACGTGCAGGTGAAGTCCGAGATCCAAAAGCGCGGCCAGAAGAAGGAACTCGCCGACCTTGCCCGGCTCGTAAAGATTCTCCGCGACGCCAATTACCAGGGCTTCGTCGCCCTCGAATACGAGGCGGCCGAAGACCCATGGCAGGCCGTGCCGCCCTTGCTGCGGCAGTTGCGCGAGTTGATGGGCTGAGGGGGGGCGGAGTGGGGTGTTGGAGTAATCAGTATTCAGTATTCAGTCTCCTGACAGTCTCCTGAGGTGCTCAGCGATTCGTGACTGAATACTGAATACTGATTACTGATTACTGATTACTGATTACTGATTACCGATTACTCCATCCAAGGCAGGCCGTTGCGACGGTGCTGCCGAATCAGGTCGCGGAGGTCACGATGCAGTTGCCTTAAAGGGGTCGCGCATTAGGAATGGTTGCGGCATGCCAAAACGGAGTGTTACATCAGTCCGTTCATGAAACGCCAATCCGCACTCACTTTGTTCGCGATCGTGAGCGTGCTCATTGTCACAACGGTCCCGGCTGCCGAACTCTTTCCCGTGACCATCCGCGTTAACGCCGCGAAGACCAACGGCGAGTTGAAGCCCATCTGGCGGCTCTTCGGCGCGGACGAGCCGAACTATGCCTACATGAAGCATGGCCGGAAGCTGCTCGCCGAGCTCGGCGAATTGCGCCCCAAACAGGTTTACTTCCGCGCGCACAACCTGCTGACTTCCGGCGACGGTACGCCCGCGCTCAAGTGGGGCTCCACGGGCGTTTACAGCGAGGACGCCGCGGGCAGCCCCGTTTACGACTGGACGATTCTCGATCGCATCTTCGATGCTTACCTGGAGCGCGGGGTCCGGCCTTACGCGCAAATCGGTTTCATGCCCAGGGATCTCTCCGTGAAGCCCGAGCCGTATCAGCACAAATGGACGCCGCGCGCGCGTTACGAGGAGATTTACACGGGCTGGGCTCATCCGCCTAAAGACTACGCGAAGTGGGCCGAGCTGGTGTTCCAATGGACCCGGCATTGCGTCGAAAAATATGGCCGCGCCGAAGTCGAGTCGTGGTATTGGGAGGTCTGGAACGAGCCGAACATCGGCTACTGGCGCGGCACGCCCGAGGAGTTCCTCAAGCTGCACGACTACGCCATCGACGCCGTGCGCCGCGCCTTGCCGACGGCCCGGGTGGGCGGCGCGGACACCGCCGGCAGCGGTGGCCGGTTCACCCGCGGTTTTCTCGAACACTGCCTGCGCGGCACCAACTACGCCACCGGCAAGGTCGGCACGCCCCTGGACTTTGTCTCGTTCCACGCCAAAGGCGCGCCGGTCACGACCAACGGCCACGTGCGCATGGGCATCGCCAATCAACTCCGCACCATCGACGACGGGTTCCGCATCGTCGCCTCTTATCCCGAATTGAAGAACAAGCCCATCGTCATCGGCGAATCGGACCCCGAAGGCTGCGCGGCCTGCCAGGGGCCGGCACTGGCTTATCGCAACGGCACGATGTATTCGAGCTACACCGCCGCCAGCTTCGCGCGCAAGCACGAGCTGGCCGGGCGGCACGGGGTGAATCTCGAGGGCGCGCTGACGTGGGCCTTCGAGTTTGAAGACCAGCCCTACTTCGCCGGTTTTCGTTCACTGGCCAGCAACGGCATCGACAAGCCGGTGTTCAATGTCTTCCGCATGTTCGCCAGAATGAGCGGCCAGCGTCTCGTGGTGGACAGCGACGCCGCCGTGCCACTGGATGAAATCCTCCGCCGCGGCGTGCGCGCCAAGCCGGATGTGTCCGCCCTCGCCAGCCTCGACAAGAACAAGCTCTGCGTCCTCCTCTGGCACTATCACGACGACGACGTGCCGGGACCGGAAGCGGAAGTTGAACTGGCGCTGAACGCCCTGCCGCTCGCCAGCGGCGAAGTGACGCTCCAGCACTTCCGCATCGACGAAGGTCACAGCAACGCTTTCGCCGCCTGGAAACGCCTCGGTTCGCCACAACAACCGACGCCGGAGCAGTACAACCAACTGGAACAAGCCGGAAGACTCGCAGCGCTGGCCGAGCCAGAAGCTCTGCGCGTCAAAGGGGGCGCCTCCGTGGTTCGCTTCAAGCTGCCGCGCCAGGCCGTCTCCCTGCTGACACTCGCTTGGTGAAACCCGCCCGGGCAACCCCATTCACCATTTTGTAACTTTGATTTGACCCTGCTCCCGCGCTAGGCTCGTCCGGTTGCAACACGCCCCCGCAAACGAATCCGCGCTTCGGCCCGACTATCTCCTCAATCGCGAGTTGAGCTGGCTGGAGTTCAATCAGCGCGTGCTGGACGAGGCGCTCGACGCCGGGAATCCCCTGCTCGAACGGGTGAAGTTCTTTTGCATCACCAGCTCGAACCTGGACGAGTTCTTTGAGGTGCGCGTCGCCGGCATCAAGCAACGGATCGAGAGCGGCGTGGTCGAGCGCAGCGCCGATGGGCTGACCGCCAGCGAAACCTTTCGGGCCATCCACAAGCGGGTTCGCCGGATGGTGGACGACCAGTACCAATGCTGGCGCGAGCAACTGCGCCCCGCGCTGGCCCGGCACCGCATCCGGTTCCTCGCGCTGAGCGACCTGGGCAAGTCCAACCTCGCGTGGCTGGAGTCGTTCTACCGCACCGAGGTGCGGCCGGTGCTCACGCCGCTGGCCATCGATCCGACGCATGCCTTCCCGCAGCTTCTGAACAAATCGCTCAACATGATTGTGCGCCTGGAGATGAAGACCGCCGGCCAGACGCTCAAGCATCTGGCGGTCGTTCAGGTGCCTCGAGTCCTGCCCCGGCTGGTCAAACTGCCGCGCGGCGACGGCCCGCAGGACTACGTCTTCCTGGCCCATTTCATCGGCCATTTTCTGGGCGACCTTTTTCCCGGCACCCACATCGTGGGCTACTGGCAGTTTCGCATCACGCGCAACAGCGAGCTGTACATCGAGGAGGAGGAGATGGGCAACCTGCTCAAAGCCGTGGAAACCGAATTGCACAACCGCCGCAAGGGCGACGCGGTGCGGCTGGAGATCGAGCGGGACTGCCCGTCCAGCGTCCGGGAGGCGTTGCTCAAAACCTTCCGGCTGGGCGACGAGGATTTGTACGTGATTGACGGGCCCATCAATCCGACGCGCCTCATGGCCATTTACGAAGGCGACCATTCGCCCGAATTGCGCGATCCGCCGTTTATCGCGCCCATCGCGCCGCCGTTCCGGGGCCAGCCGGATATCTTCGAAGTCATTCGCCAGCGCGACGTCCTCCTGCACCATCCCTATGACAGCTTCGAGAGCGTCGTCGAATTCATCGAAAAATCGGCCGACGACCCGCGGGTGCTGGCCATCAAAATTACTTTGTACCGCACGGGCGGGGATCGCCGCATCGTCGAGGCGCTCATCAACGCCGCCCGCAACGGCAAGCAGGTCACGGCCGTGGTCGAGTTGCGGGCGCGCTTTGACGAAGCGAACAACATCCAATGGGCGCGCAAGCTCGAAGAGGCGGGCGTAAACGTGGTGTACGGGCTGGTCGGCTACAAGATTCACGCCAAGCTCTG
>DASTLJ010000073.1:0-5841 GCA_035715125.1 Verrucomicrobiia bacterium | reverse complement strand
ATCGCCGCAACCCTCGGCGGCGAGGAACAGTTGGCCGAAGCGTTGTCGTGGGAGGAGATTCAGGCGTTGTTGGCGGGGTGAGCTGCTGCGCGGCGAGTGATCAGTAATCAGTAATCAGTAATCAGTAATCAGTATTCAGCTTTCGCATCGGGCGGCCCGGCGCGCTTGCCATCACTGAATATTGAACACTGATTACTGATTACTTTTGGAAATCCGATCCGCCGCGGCGCCGACGGACTCCACCAACTCGGGCGGCGCGATGACGCGGGCGCTGCCGCCCCAACTGAGAATCCAACGCTCGACCTCGCCGAGGCTGGAGAGCTTGAGGCGCAATTCGAGTCCGCCGCCGGCCAGCTCGCGGAGCTCCTGCGAGGGATGCCAGCGCTTTTCGCGGATGTAATCGGCGGCTCCGGAATCGAAGCGGAGGATGACACGATGCTCGCCGGCGCCGGAGACGACGCCAAAACTGTCGCGGAGGATTTTCTCGACGGAAAACTTCTCGGGACGAGTGAAAGATTTTCCGTTCTGCCGGGCGGCGTGGATGCGGGCCGGGACAAAAGTGCGAATATCGCGCCGCAAGTGATCGAAGGCGAAGAGGAACCATTCGCCGTTGATGTTCGCCAGGTGATAAGGATCCACCACGCGCGGCTCCGATTGCTTGCTTCCCGGCTTGCGATATTGGAGTTCGAGCTGGCGATGCTGCACGGTCGCCTTGGCCAGCGCATCGAACACTTCGAGATTCACAATCGGCTCTACGCTCTGGCGAAACGAAATCGTTCGATCCCAGTCGGCGAAGTTGAACGATACGCTGTCGGGCAGCGAGGATTCCATTTTCTGGAACGCGCTGAGCAGGGGTTTCTCGAAGGGGGTGCCGCGGTATTGCTGAAGGGCTTTTTCCGCGATGAGCAACGCGATCAGCTCGCCTTCCGTGATCTGAAGCGTCGGGAACGAACTCACTTCCTCGGTGTACTGATAGCCGAAGCGGCGCCCGTCGTATTCGATGGGCAGGCCGAGCCGGTCGCGCATGAATTCGATGTCGCGATGGATGGTTTTGGTGACCACTTCGATCTCCGCCGCGAGGGTCGTGGCATTGGGGTATTTGCCGGCGGCGATGGCCTGATGGATCCGCATCATACGCTCCAGTGGCGGGCGGGATTGGGGCAGGGAGATCCTTTTCGCGTTCGACTTCATGCGCGGGCACCTTGGCAGTGCGGCCCGCGCAGTCAAACCAGTTGTTGCCTATGCCGCCTGGGCCTTCGAGCGATTCTCGAACGCCGCAATCATGCTCTCGAAGATAAGCCGTCCGTCCGCGCTGCCGAGCAGCGGCTCGCAGGCCCGCTCCGGATGGGGCATCAGTCCGGCGACATTCCGGCGCTCGTTGCAGATGCCGGCGATGTTCTCGAGCGAGCCGTTCGGGTTTGCGTCGTCCGTCGCTTCGCCCGCGGCGCTGACGTACCGCCAGAGGAGGCGGTTTTTCGCCTTCAGCGCCGCCAGCGTTTCGGCATCGGCAAAGTAACAGCCTTCCCCGTGGGCGATGGGGATGCGAAGAAGCTTGCCGGCGGAGATCTGGTTGCTGAACGGCGAGTCGGCCGTGAGTGTCTCGAGGAAGATATGTTCGCATCGGAACTGGAGCGAGCGGTTGCGGATCAGCGCGCCGGGCAGCAAGCCGGCCTCGGTCAGCACCTGGAACCCGTTGCAGATGCCGAGCACCAGCCCGCCGTTGTCCGCGAATTGCTTGACCGCCTGCATCACCGGACTGAAGCGCGCAATGGCGCCGCAACGCAGGTAGTCCCCATAGCTGAAGCCGCCCGGAACGATGACCGCGTGGGCGTCGCCCAGCGAACTCTCCTTGTGCCACAGCAGGCGCGCCGAGTGGCCGAGCAGACGGACGGCATGGACGGCGTCCTGGTCGCAGTTGGATGCGGGGAACTGGAGGACGACGAAGTTCATTCGATTTCGAGCCGGTAATCTTCGATGACCGGGTTGCTGAGGAACCTGTGGCACGCCTCGTCCAATTGCGTGCGGGCGCGCTCCCGGTCCGCCCCGTTCAGTTCGATTTCGAGGTACTTGCCGACGTGGACCGCGGCGACACCCTGGTAGCCCATGTGCTCGAGCGCGTTCTGGACGGTTTTGCCCTGCGGGTCGAGCACGGCCTTTTTGGGAGTGATGATGATCTTTGCTTTCATGGCCAGGCGGCGGCTGCGAGCGCCGCGCGAATGCCGTGAATCCTGCGGAAAGCGTCTGCCTCGTGCTAGAAGAATCTTTCCTGTTGCGCATCCGCCGGGCGGAGCATGGTGTTTAATCCGTTGTGAACCAGCCCGGGCGACGCAACTCCTTCCAAGGCAGCCTGCGAAAGACTTCACCAAAGCCCTGCGCGAGCAGGGAACTTCATTTGTGGCGGCGCCGTGCCGATAAAGAACTAGGCCCTGAAGGAGCGGGGCGGCCGGGCGCAACACGCCTGCGCCCCATCTGCCAGGAACCGGCCGAGCGCACCGACATCATGACTGATTTTACGCCGAAACCGCCGACCCGCGTACCGCTTCCTTTGGAATGGCTGGATGAGGTGGGATTTGAAATCCCTTGCCCCGTCAAATTGAACACGGACCGGTGGATCCGCGTCCTGCCCCCGGCGTCGTCGTCGACTGACACGAGCTTCCTTCCACCGCCGCTCCGGCCTTGACGCTGACTTCGTTTGCGCGATCAGTTCGCGCGCATGACTTCCGTTACGGTTTGGGCCTGCGCCTTACTCTCCCTGCTCGTCAATGACACTTTCGCCGCGGACTGGCCGCAGTGGCGCGGCCCGGCGCGCACAGGGCACATTCCGGAAGGCTGGGCCGTGCCGACGACGCTCCCCGCTGAGCCAAAAGTGCTCTGGCGCGTGAAAGCCGGCGACAGCCTCGCCTCCCCGGTCGTCGCGGATGGGAAGGTCTTCCACGTCGACAATCCAGCGGGGAAGGATCAGTAATCAGTAATCAGTAATCAGTAATCAGTAATCAGTAATCAGTAATCAGTCGTTGGCTGAGGGAACTTGCCGGATTGCGCAGTCTGAATACTGAATACTGATTACTGATTACTTCCTGCCCCTCCGTCACTTCCGCACCGGAATCCCCCGCGCCGCGAGAAACTGTTTGACGTCGCCGACTGTATGTTCGCCGAAGTGAAAAATGCTCGCGGCCAGGACGGCGTCGGCCTTGCCTTCCAGAAGCACCTCGGCCATGTGCTGGAGGCTGCCCGCGCCGCCGCTGGCGACGACGGGAACCGGGACCGCCTCGCTGATTCGCCGCGTGATGACCAGTTCGAACCCGGCTTTCGTGCCGTCGGCATCAATGCTGTTGAGCACGATTTCTCCCGCGCCGAGAGATACTGCGCGCGTGGCCCACTCGACCGCTTCGAGGCCGGTGGCATTTCGGCCGCCGTGTGAAAAGACTTCCCAACGGTCGGGCGCCGTTTTCTTGGCATCGATGGAAACGACAATGCACTGGCTGCCAAATTTTTCCGCGCCGGCGCGGATGAGGTCGGGCGTGGCCAGCGCGGAGGAATTGATGCTCACCTTATCCGCGCCGGCCCGGAGCATCGTCTGCATGTCTTCGACGGTGCGAATGCCCCCGCCGACGGTCAGCGGCATGAAGCATTGGTCCGCGGTGCGCTGGATGACGTCCACGAGGGTCGCCCGGCCGTGGGCGCTGGCCGTGATGTCGAAAAAGACCATCTCATCGGCGCCCTGTTCGTTGTAGCGGATGGCCAGTTCGACGGGATCGCCGACGTTGCGAAGGCCGCCGGCCTCGGCACGGCCGAATTGCACGCCACGGGTCACCTGCCCGGCGTGGACATCAAGGCACGGAATGACGCGGCGGGCGAGCATGGCGGGAAGCGGCCGAAGCGGGTGAGGGCCCCGGCGCGATGACTAAATTCATTTGCACTGTGCGGGCCTTATAGGAACCGGCGCCCATGTTGACAAGGCAGGAGAATGTGTAGCCAACCGTCAGGCGCCCCACTAGCCTGCCGGCCCTGTGGCAAACTCTGACTTTTGGCCCTCGGTCCGGGAAGCGTTGCGCGGGTCCCGGCAGGATTTCACCGAGGTGCCGATCCGCCGGGCGATCTTCCTGCTCGCGGTGCCGATGATTCTCGAGATGTCCATGGAGTCGCTGTTCGTGCTCGTGGACATCTTCTGGGTCTCGCGCCTGGGCGCCGAGGCGGTGGCTACCGTCGGCCTGACCGAGGCCATGCTCACTCTCATCTTTACTGTCGCGATGGGACTGGGCATCGGAGCGACGGCAACCGTGGCGCGGCGCATCGGCGAAAAGGACCCGGAACGGGCGGCTCGGTCCGCCGTGCAGGTCATTCTGCTCGGCTTCGTACTGGCGATCCCCATCGGTGTCGCGGGCGCGCTCCTCGCGCCGCAGCTTCTCAGGCTCATGGGCGCGACGACCGAGGTCATCCAGCGCGGACACAGTTACACGGCGGTGATGTTGGGAGGCAACGCCACGGTGCTGCTCCTGTTTCTGGGCAACGCCGTTTTCCGAGGCGCGGGAGACGCCGCGATTGCGATGCGCGTGTTGTGGCTGGCCAATGGGCTGAACATCCTGCTGGGACCGTGCTTTATTTTCGGTCTCGGGCCCTTTCCCGAATTGGGTGTCACGGGGGCCGCCGTCGCAACGAACCTTGGCCGCGGCACGGGCGTCGTGTACCTGCTCTACCGATTGTGGCGTGGCGGCGCGCACATTCGCGTGGAACGCCGGCATCTCGGAGTGGAACTGCGCACGCTGGTGTCGCTGATCCGCCTCTCGGGGGCCGGAATGTTCCAGATGCTGGTCGGCATGACGAGCTGGCTGGCGCTGATCCGCGTTTTGTCGGGATTCGGCAGCGCGGCGCTCGCCGGTTATACCATCGCCATCCGCATCATTCTCTTCGCGTTGCTCCCCTCGTGGGGACTGAGTTGCGCCGCCGCGACGCTGGTCGGCCAGAACCTGGGCGCCGGCAAACCGGAGCGCGCCGAGCAGGCGGTCTGGCGGGCGGGCCTTTACAACATGGTGTTTCTGGGGGTGATCGGGTTGGGGTTCGTGCTGTTCGCCGGGCCAATCATCCTCGCGTTCTCGCGCGGCGATCTGCAGGTGACCCCGTATGGGGTCGGTTGCCTGCGAACGGTGAGCCTCGGCTTCCTCTTCTACGCCTACGGCATGGTGCTGTCCCAGGCCTTCAACGGGGCGGGCGACGTCTGGACGCCGACGGTCATCAACCTGTTTTGTTTCTGGCTGTGGCAGTTGCCGCTGGCCTGGACGCTCGCGCACGGGCTTGAACGAGGTCCGGGCGGCGTGTTCGCCGCCATCACGATTGCATGGTCGACCTATGCCGTGGTTGGCGCGGTGATGTTCAAGCGTGGCCGCTGGAAGCTCAAGAAGGTCTGAAGGCTCCCAGGAGCGCGGACAGCTTTGTCCGCGCGAAGGTCCAGGACAGGGCGGCAGCACGCGGACAAAGCTGTCCGCGCTCCTGGGGCAAGCACTTTCGGCCGGGAGGCAGTAACCGGCGGCTGGCCCGCGCAGTCATTCCAAGGAAACCATTCTCAGCCAACAGCTATCAAACGGCGGAAGCGAGTCTGAAGCACCTGGAGTTGGACCGCCGCCCGTCGCGTTTCGAGCGAACATGATTGTGAAACTCCCACCTGTTGCTCCCCCCATCGGGAGGGGACGCGCTGCCGGTGTGCGTACGCGTTCTGCACCGTGGGCACGTCGGCTTGATGTGAGGATTCACCGAAAGTTTCTTTCGCGCATTAAAGTCGGGGACCGGCGCGCCGCCAACGTAGGACAGGCGTCTCGCCTGCCCTGGCCGCGCAGCGGCCAAACG
>DASTLJ010000072.1:0-9250 GCA_035715125.1 Verrucomicrobiia bacterium | reverse complement strand
CGGAACGCTTCCCAACCAAGCAAGGAATGATCCGCCGGCCTGGGCAAGGTGCTGGATATGCAAATCAAGCGTGCCGTGGCCAGCGAATGGCCGAACCATGAATTGTTCCAGAGCGACATGATGCCGAAAGGCCGCGGCATCCCGTTGCACGGCGACGCCGCCTCGCCCGAAGGCCAGGCCAGGTGCGCCCACCGCGTGTCCGCGAACGCGATGCCCTAGAGCACGTCCGCCGGCACATCGAACTCGCCGGCAAGATGCCGGCGCTCCCGGCGCGAATCCGCTGGCGCGAATCCGCTTGCGTCGTCGGTGAACAAAGCCCGAAATCGCCCCTCGTATGAAGCCCCTCACCGCAATCCTGTCCCTGTTCGCCATGAGCCTCCCCGCACACCTTGCCGCCGCCGACCTGCGCCTCGGCATGATCGGCCTCGACACTTCGCACGTCCCCGCGTTCGCAAAATTGTTCAACGACACGGCCGACCCAAATCACGTTCCGGGCGGCAAGCTCGTCGCGGCGTTCAAAGGCGGAAGCCCCGACCTCGAATCGAGCGCCAGCCGCGTCGAAGGCTACACCAAACAGCTTCAGGAAAAATTCGGCGTGAAAATCGTCGGGTCCATCGACGAACTCTGCGCCCAGGTGGACGCGGTGTTGCTCGAGAGCGTCGATGGCCGCCCCCACCTCGAACAGGCCCGGCCCGTGTTCAAGGCCCGCAAGCCCCTGTTCATCGACAAGCCGCTGGCCGGCTCGTTGAGCGACGCCATCGAGATCTTCCGGCTGGCCCGGGAGCACAACGTGCCGGTGTTCAGCTCCTCCTCCTATCGCTTCTATCAGAGCATGGTGGATTTGAAGAAGACGGACGTGGGCTCGGTGCGTGCGGCGATTTCGTACGGTCCCGGCCCGACCGAACCGCATCACCCCGACTTGTTCTGGTACGGCATCCATCCGACGGAGGCCCTCTTCACGGTGCTTGGGACCGGATGCGAATCGGTCGTCCGCACTACGACCGAGGAAAGCGACGTCGTCACCGGCGTCTGGTCGGGCGGGCGGGTCGGCACGCTGCACGCCATCAAAAAAGGCCCGGCGCCGCACAAAGTGATGATCTTCGGGACGAAGGCCGTGGCCGAACAGAAGGGCAGCGGCGACTACGCCCCACTCGTCCGCGAAATTATGAGATTCTTTCAGACCGGTGTCGCCCCGGTATCAGCCGAAGAAACGTTGGAAATCTTCGCCTTCATGGAAGCCGCCGACGAAAGCAAACGCCTGAACGGGCAGGTCGTGAAAATTCGCGACGTAATGAAGAAGCATGGAGTGAAGGCGGACTAGTGGTTGAAAAGAAACTCCCGGCTGCTGAGCAGTGCCCAGTAAACGTCTTCGACCAGAAGCCGGTGATCGGCCTCCGGAGTGTTTTTCAGCGCCTCAAGGAATTTCGCCCTCTCCTCGGCAGCCGGCGGACGCGATAGCGTGGCGAGGCAGGCATCGTCGATGACTTGCCCGGGCGGGAGCTTTGCGGCCAGGAGCTTGTCGATGACATTGTCCTTCGCGGCGAGTTTCTGGTTCAACGTGTCGCCGTTGGCGATGTGGAGCGCCTGGGCCATGCTTGGCTCGGTTGCCCGCTCGCATTCGCAGGTTTTCTCGCGGTCGGGCCGTCCGAACGTCGTGAGAAAATACGAGAAGACCTGGGTGTCCGGAAGCTGGAGGGAGCGGAGGCCGGCGGGATATTTGTCGCCCAATCCGCGGTTCTGGTTGCGAAGGTCAGTGCGAAATTCGGTCGGCACGCCGGTCACTTGCGAATAGGCGTCGAGCAGCACCTCGGCCATGAGGCGTCTGGGGTAGTAGCGGGAGTAGAAGCGCGTGTCGGCGGCGTTCTCGGGCAGGCTCTCGCTGGAACGCTGGTAAGTTTCGCTCTGGAGGATGGCGCGCATCAGCGCTTTGAGATCGAACTTTTGGTCCGCCACGAACTTCGCTGTGGCGCTGAGGAGCTTCTCATTGCTGGCGGGGTTTGTGATGCGAAGGTCGTCGACCTTCTCGACGAGACCCACGCCGAAGAAGTTCGCCCACACTCGGTTGACGATGGCGCGCGTGAAATAAGGATTGTCGCGCGAAGTGAGCCACGCTGCCAGCGCCTCCCGGCGGTCGCCGGGATCGTCGATGGACAACGGCGCGCTGTCGAGCGGGCGCGGGGCCTGGGGCCGGCCGCGAAGGGGCTGGTTGATGTTCCCTTCGCTCGCGGTGAAGACGATTTTCTCGCCGTCGCCAGGGCCGGCCTTGGTGCGGACGCGGGCGAACAGGTTCGCGAAGCCGAAGTATTCGTCGTTCGTCCATTTCTCCATCGGGTGGTTGTGGCACTTGGCGCAATTAATGGACATGCCGAGAAAGGCCTGGGTGGTGGTCTCGGCGAGGTTTGGCGGGTCTTCGTGCAGGGCGTAGAAGTTGGCGGCGCCGTTCTCCAGCGTGCTGCCGCGCGCGGTGACGATGGCGCGGGCGAATTGATCCCAAGGCGCGTCGGCGGCGACGTTGTTGCGGATCCAATGGTAATAACTCCACATCGCGGCGGGCCTGAGGCGGTCGCTGCTGACGAGCAACAGGTCGCTCCACTTGTAGCTCCAGTAGTCCACGAACTCGGGGCGGGCGAGGAGGGAGTCGATGAGCCGGTCGCGAGCGGTTTCGGAGCGGGAGCGGGGGAGTGAGGGAGTGGGAGAGTGGGCGGCAGTAGCGGATTTGTTCTTGCCCTCACTCCCTCGCTCCCCCACTCCCTCACTCCCGGAGCCGTTTTGAGCCTCCTCGCGTCGGCTGCTACACTCAGCAAGGAACGCCCGCACCTCCTGCGCCGTCGGCAGCGTGCCAATGGTGTCGAGGAAAGCGCGGCGGATGAATTCACTGTCCGAGCAGCGCGGGCTGGGTGGGAGGTTCAATTCGCGCAGTTTCTCCAGTGCGAGTTCGTCGATGAAGTTCCGTCTCGGCGCTTTGTCGAAGACTTCCGCGGCGACGGTGTTCGTGTACGGCACGGTGACGCTGGCGATGGCGATCTTGCTCAGATACCACGCCGTGATTGCGCCCTCGCCAAAGCCCATGACCTTCACGCCGCCCGTGTCATCGACCTGCGTGACGCTGGCGTTGGCATCGGTGAACTTCACCCAACGCGTCACGTCGCGCGCCGAACCGTCGGAGAAATGGGCGCGCACGACGAGTTGCTGGCTCGCGCCGGGTTGGAGCGTGGCGTGCGCAGGCTGAATTTCGAGCCGCTGGATGCGCGGATCATTCGCGCGCGGCGGCGGGGTGCCGGCGGCAATCCATTCGGAGAGAATCTTGTAATCCGGCGAATCGACCTCGAAGCGCTGTCCGCCCTTGTGCGGCACGGCGGCGGTGGGTTTGGTCAGCAGCAGGCTGCGGCCGGGGTCCGACGGCACGAGCCGCCGGCCGAATGCGCCGCGCGTAATCGTGCGCCAATCCCCCTCGTCATCGTAGCCGCGCAGCGAGAGTTTGAAGCCGCCCTGTCCCGCCGCCGCGCCGTGACACGCGCCGGACGAACAGCCCGCCTTCGCCAGCACCGGCTGCACGTCGTTGCGGAAGGACCACAAGGCCGGCAGGTTGGTGTTTCCCGCGGCGGCATTCAGGACGAACGCGAGCCCCAGAGCCGGCAGCAAGCAGCCCCTAACGAACCGCTTGGAAAAACCGCCCGGATTTGCGATGGTTTGTGGCATGAAATCGAAGCTGATTGTTTCAGACCCTGAGATTATGAGCGGCACGCCTTGCTTTGCGGGGACGCGTGTTCCGGTCAAGACCATCTTCGATTACCTCGAAGGCGGCGAGACACTGGACGAATTCCTGGACGATTTCCCGACGGTGACGCGCGAGGCCGCCATCGCGTTCCTCGAAGAGGCCAAGGCGCAGATGCTCACCTCCGCGGCCTGACGTGAAGGTGCTTCTCGACGAATGTCTGCCGCGCAAGCTGGGCCGCGCGCTGACCGGACACGAAGCGAGCACGGTGCCGGAAATGGGCTGGGCTTCCATCGCGAACGGCCGGCTGCTCGCTTTGGCGCAGGAGCAGTTCGACGTTCTGCTCACCAACGATGGCGAGCTGGAACACCAGCAAAACCTGTCGCGTTTCAACATCGCCATCGTTGTTTTGAGGCTCAGGTCGAACAAGCTCAGGGACATCCTTCCCTTTGTTCCGACAATCCTCGCGGCTCTGACCGCGGCGAAGCGCGGACATGTGACATACGTTGACCCGTGAACTTGCTCCACGGCCCTTTCGTGGAGTTCGGGGCGAACGGGGCTGAGGGTGAAAGACATGGCGGTGTTCATGGGCCCCTGCCGGGGCGCGGGGTTTGTGGGGGTTGCGATCCGGTGGGTGCGCCCGCTGACGCGGGCTTCCCACCGGCTACCTTCATGCGGCCCTCCGGGCCGGGGCGACGAATTCGGGCCGACGCGCTCACAACAACTCCCGAATCGGCTGCGTGCCGAAATCGACCAGCGGGAACGGCCGGCCGGCCGGACCCGGCAGGTGCGTATCCAGGTCCAGGCCAAGGCAGTGGAAGATCGTGGCGACGATTTCCTTCGGGGCGACGGGGCGTTCGGCGGGGTAACCGCCAATGTCGTCGCTCTTGCCGACGACACGGCCGCCTTTGACGCCGCCCCCGGCAAAGTTGACCGTCCAGCATTGCGGCCAGTGGTCGCGGCCGCCGGCGGGATTGATGCGCGGGGTGCGGCCGAACTCAGCCAGGCAGGCGACGAGCGTGTTGTCGAGCAGGCCGCGCTGGACGAGGTCCTCGAGCAGTGCGCTGTAGCCCTGGTCGTACATCGGGGCGACGATGTCCTTCATGCCGCCAATGCTGGTGAAGGGCTTCGAGCCGTGAATGTCCCACGTGATTTCGTCGAAGACGGTGATGAACGTGTTGATGGTGACGAAGCGCACACCGGCTTCGACGAGCCGGCGGGCCAGCAGGCAGCATTGGCCGAAGCGCGTCATGCCGTAACGCTCGCGGACCGTTTCCGGCTCCTTCGCGAGATCGAACGCGTCGCGGGCCTTGACGCTCGTCATCAGGCGGTAGGCATTGGCGAAGTTCGCATCCATCAGTTTCGCGTTTTCGCTCGCCTCGAAGTTCTTCACTGTGTCATCGACGACCGCGCGCAGTTCGCGCCGGCGGGCCAGGCGCGCCTCGCCGATTTCCCGCGGCGGCAGCAAATCGGGCACTTTGAAATCCTTCTTCGAGGGGTCGACGCCGAGCACGAACGGATCGTAGCTCTTGCCGAGGAAACCAGCGTCCTGGCCGTGCGGGAGATTGCCGCCGGTCGGCCCCATCGGCTCCGGCAGGATGACGTGGGCGGGCAGCTCGGTCTTGCGACCGCGCAAGTACTCCAGCGCGCAGCCGGCGTGCGGCGTGTTGATGCCGCCCTGGAAGAGCCGGCCGGTCTGCATCATCTGATGGCCGGTGTCGTGGACGGCCGCGGCCGTGTGGTAACAGGAGCGCACGAGGCTGAACTTGTCCGCCAGCTTCGCGTGCCGCGGGAGAATTTCCGTGAGCTGGATGTCTGGCGATGCCGTCGGAATGGCCTTGAACGGCCCGCGGATTTCGCGCGGGGCATCGGGCTTGGGGTCGAACGTGTCGAGCTGGCTGGGCGCGCCGAGGTTGAAGATGAGGATGCAGGCCTTGTCGCTCTGTTTGGGGTCGGTGGCGCCCAACGCCTGGAGCGCCGCGAAGTTGGCCATCGAGAAGCCGAGCGCGCCCAGCGTGCCGACCTGGAGAAAGTCGCGGCGCGTGAGACCGTCGCAGGTGGTAATGGAACCGTTGCCGGTGACTTTGAGCATAGCCAAGCAAGTAAATGCTAATTGACCATGTCATCGGCAGGGCAGCCGGGCAAGCCTGGATTCGCGCCTGGATTCTCCAGAGCATTTTTTGCGGTTCATCGCCGATTTTCGGGCAATCGTCACGAGGCGAATGTTGGAGGGAACGCAGCGCCTCGCGGAGCGAAGCGGTGATGGTAGCCGTGGGCTTCAGCCCACGGGTAGGGCGAAACAAGGGTTAGCGTCGCGGAGCGACGCTTGAACTTTGTTTCCCCGGCCATCAAGCGTCGCTCCGCGACGCGCGTACCTCTTGCGCCGGTCCGTGGGCTGAAGCCCACGGCTACCATCAATAGGTCGCTCCGCGACCCCACCGAAGTCCTTATCCTGGAATTCCGTGAGGAACCTTCATGGGGGGAGGGCCTGTTGCCCAAATCCCTTTGCCCGCGAAACACGCGGAACACACGAAAGACGAGGCTTGATTTCCACGTTTTTTCGCGCATTTGACGGGCAGGCTGCACACTGAACGTGGTGTGAATACGGCGGCGTCGGCGCGGTCCAATCTTTCACCCAAGTTGCTGGCAGAATGGCTTCCGAACAAATCCGTGTGCGGTTGCGCCGCCGGTCACCCGGCCTGGCGGGCGCGGCGGCTTTTACATTCCTCGCACTCCACGCCGCCGGTGCTGACGACTCGATCGATTGGGCGCGGGCGCGAGAGTTCTGGTCGTTTCGCACGCCCGTGGCGCAGGCCCGTCCGGCGGTGCGCGCGGTTCGCTGGCCCAGGGAGCGGATCGACTACTTCATCCTCGCGCGACTGGAGCAGCGTGGGCTTGCCCCCTCGGCCGAAGCGGATCGGCGGACGCTGATTCGCCGCGCGACGTTCGACCTGACCGGCTTGCCGCCCACGCCGGAGGAAGTCGCGGCCTTTCTCGCGGACTCGCGGCCGGAGGCATTCGAGCGGGTCGTGGACCGGTTGCTGGCTTCGCCGCGGTTTGGGGAGAGGATGGCCAGCCTGTGGCTGCCACTGGCCCGTTACGCCGAGGACCAGGCTCATCAAGTTGGCAAGGACACGAAGTTTTTTTACCCGAACGCCTACAAGTATCGCCAGTGGGTCATCGCGGCGTTCAATCGCGATTTGCCCTACAGCCAGTTCATCCAGCTTCAACTCGCCGCCGATCTGCTCGAGTCGACGAACTCGCCGAATCTCGCTGCGCTAGGCTTCCTCGGCCTCGGCCCCAAATACTACAATCGCGACCGCCTGGACGTGATGTCGGACGAGTGGGAGGATCGCGTGGACACGGTGGGGCGCACGTTCCTCGGGTTGACGGTGGCCTGCGCGCGGTGTCACGACCACAAGTTCGACCCGGTCACGATGAGCGATTATTACGCGCTGGCCGGCGTGTTCGCTTCGACGCGGATGGTCAACCGGCTGCCCGACGGCAAAGCCGAGGATTCCAAGGCCTCAGCCACAAATATAAACCCCGGCACGCTGCACGTTGTTGAGGAAGGCGAGCCGAAGGACCTGAATATTTTTCTGCGCGGCAGCGTGGACCGCAAAGGGCCTGTGGCGGAACGGCGCTTCCTGCGCGTGCTGTCGGAAGGCGAGCCGCAAACCTTCAAAGAAGGCAGCGGCCGTCGGGAACTGGCGGCGGCCCTCGCCGACACGCACAATCCACTCACCGCGCGCGTAATGGTCAACCGGCTTTGGGGCTGGTTCTTCGGCCGGCCGCTGGTGTCCACGCCGAGCAACTTCGGTCATTCGGGCGACCGGCCGACGCACCCGGAGTTGCTGGATGACCTGGCGGTGCGATTCACCGACCATGGTTGGTCGGTGAAATCGCTGGTGCGCGAGTTCGTGTTGTCGTCCACGTATCGGCAACCCTCTGGCGTTGAATCGTTGAAGCGTTCAATCGTTAAATCGGCGGACAAGTCCGATAACGAGCCTTCCCGTTTCAACGATTCAACGGTTCAACGATTCAACGGAAAAACCGCCTCCAGCACGACTGACCCGGCCAACGAATTCTTCTGGCGCATGAACCGCCGCCGGCTCACCATCGAACAATGGCGCGATGCCATACTGTTCGTGTCCGGCGAGCTCAGCCCCGAGTGCGGCAAATCCCTCGAACTGGACGACCCGGAGAACTTTCGGCGCACTGTTTACGGGCGGGTCAGCCGGCTGAAGCTCAACGACCTGCTGATGCAATGGGATTACCCGGACGCCAACGTGCACGCCGAAAAACGCTCGGCCACGACGACGCCGATGCAAAAGCTCTTTGTGTTGAACAGCCCGTTCATGATCGCTCGGGCCAGCGCGCTGGCGGCGCGTGTGAAACGCGAAACGTCGGGCAACGAAACCGTGCGTATCGAGAATGCGTACCAACTCCTGTTCGCGCGCCCTCCGGATCGCGCCGAGCGAGCCGCGGCGCTGGAGTTCCTCCGCAAGCGCGACGAAGGCCCGATGACGCGCTGGGAGCAATTCGCCCAGGTGCTGCTGGCATCGAACGAAATGTTGTATGTTGATTAATTCTGTCCAATCCGCTGTTCCGCGGCTGAGCCGCCGGGAAATGCTGGGCCGCATGTGCGCCGGCTTCGGCATGGTGGGTCTGGCGGGTTTGCTCGGCCCGCGGGCGCTCGCTGGCGCGGGCGTTCCAGGCGCAACGACCGGGCCGCACTTCGCACCCCGGGCCAGGCGCGTCATTTTCCTGTTCCTCAATGGCGGGCCGTCGCATGTGGACACGTTCGATCCAAAGCCGGCCTTGAAGAAATATGCGGGCGAAAAACCCGACGGAGACCTTTACCGAAAGAACAAGGTCGGCGGGTACATGCCTTCGCCATTCGATTTTACCCGCCGCGGCCAGAGCGGCATCGAAGTGTGCGACACGCTGCCGAACCTGGGGCGCGTAATCGACGATTGCTGCGTCATCCGCTCCATGAAGACCGACACGCCGAATCACGAGCCGGCGCTGCTGCAAATGCACACCGGGAACATCCAGCCGATCCGGCCGTCGATGGGTTCCTGGCTGCTCTACGGCCTTGGGACGGAGAACCAGAATTTGCCGGGCTACGTCGTGCTTCGGCCCACGTCCAAGATCGTCGTTGGCCCTGCGCTCTGGAGCAACAGCTTCCTGCCGGCCGAGTATCAGGCCGCCAGCGTCATCACCGCCGACATGCGGGTGGACAAGCTCGTGGCCAACATCCGCAATCCGAGCCTTACCCCGGCGCAGCAGCGCGAGCAGTTGGACCTGCTGGGACGGCTGAACGGACTGCACCTGCGCAAGCGCGGCGGCGACACGGAACTGGAGGGCCAAATCAAAGCGATGGAAACCGCCTTCCACATGCAGTCGCGCGCCATGAAGACCTTCGACATCAGCCGCGAGCCGGAGTCCGTGCGGCGGGGGTATGGCGAGACCTCGTTCGGCCGCTCATGCCTGCTGGCCCGCCGGCTCGTCGAGGATGGCGTGCGCTGCGTG
>DASTLJ010000071.1:0-21712 GCA_035715125.1 Verrucomicrobiia bacterium | reverse complement strand
GGTCGCCCGGCTCGTCAAGGTCGCCATCCTCAACCGCGACAAGGGCCGAGACGGTGTGCGCGAGGCGCTCGAGGAAACCGGCCTCATCGAAGTGCCACCGTTGGAAGCCAAGTTGAATCTGCTGGCCACGATCGCGCAAATCGCCCCGCTCATGGGCCTGCTCGGCACGGTGCTCGGCTTTATCCAGGTCTTCACCACGCTCCAGACCAAGACCACCGTGCCGACGATGCAGGACATGTCCGGCGGCGTCTGGCAGGCGCTGATCTGCACGGCGATGGGACTGGCGGTCGCCATCCCGTGTTACGCCGGCTATAACTACCTCGTCAGCCGTGTCAACGCCATCGTCCTCGACATGGAAAGGGCCGCGACTGAAATTACGAATATCCTGGCCGACACCCTCGGACGAAAGGGCGCATGAGATTTCCGCACAACGCAAAAATCTTTCGCGGGCAGTTCGACGCCGCGCCGTACGTCGGCGTTTTCTTCCTGCTGGTGATTTTTCTGCTTGCCCATTCGGCGATGGTCTTCGTGCCCGGTGTGCCGATCGAACTGCCCTCCGGCGCCGACCTGCCCGGCATCGAGAAGCCCATTGCCGTGATAGCCGTGGACGCCGGGGGCACGTACTATTTCGAAAACCAGATGTGCGATGAGAAACGGCTGCGCGAACGGCTCAAGGCCACCGTGGAACGGAGCCGCGAACCCATCACGCTGGTCGCGCGCATCGACCGGAAGGCGGACACGGAGGTGTTCGCGCGGCTGGCGATGATCGCGCGCGACGTGGGCATCCTGCACCTGCACCATCAGGTGCAATTGACGGCCGAATCCACCGCGCCGCGCCCCGCGAACCGGACGCCATGAACGCCGTTCTCCCGGAACCGGAGCGATGGTCGCCGCGCCGATGGATCTACACAGTCGCAGCGGTGTTCATACTCCAGGTCGGACTGCTCCTCTACCTCGGGCAGCGTGCGGAGCCGCTCCCGGTGCGGCCGACGTTCCGCACCGCGGTGTATCTGGCGGCGGATCCGTGGTCCAACGAGCAACTTTCCCGGCTTCCGACCCTGAGCGACCCGACGCTATTTGCGCTGCCCGGAGAGGACGGCTTCTCCGGCCTCGCGTGGCTCCGGCCCGCGCCCATCGAGTATCAACCGAGACGCTGGTCCGAACCGCTTCGCTGGCTGGACGTGGACGAACAGGCGCTCGGCGGCGATTTCACCCGCTTCGTCGCCGCCAATGCGATTGCCCCGCCACTGACGGCAAACAAACAACTGCCGCCGTTGCTGCGCTACGAGCCCAACGTTCCGAACGCTCCGCTGCCGCAATTCTCGCGTTTGCGCGTCGATGGCGAGTTGGCTTCGCGCCCGCTCCTCACCCCGCTCCAACTGCGTTCATGGCCGAACCCGGACGTGCTGGGCGCCACCACCGTCCAGGCCGCCGTCGACGCGGACGGTTTTACGCACTCGGCGGTCATCCTGGGCGAGTCCGGATTGAAGGAAGCCGACCTGCACGCGCTGAAACTGGCGAACCAGGCGCGGTTCCGGCCGCTGCCGCGCGCCGCGCGTGATCGAACCGGCAGCGGGCCGCTGGCGTGGGGCAAGCTGATCTTCCAATGGCATACGCTCCCGTTGGCGGCGACCAACCAGACTCGCGGGCAATTCTGACATGACTGCCGATGCCATCGTCCTTGGCTATGTCGCCGGACTTCTCGCCGCGATTTCGGCCCTCGCTCTCTATTCGGAGCAGCGCCAGCGCCGCTTCGGCCCCACACAAAGCGACGACCGCATCTTCCGCTGCGTCGACTGCGCCTACGTCTACACGGATGACCCCGACGTGGACCGCTCCCGCTGCCCGCAATGCGGCACCTTGAACGAGGCGATCCGGTTTTGAATCAGAAATCAGTCGTGCCTTGCCTCCAGCAGCTTCACCGGCTTGTCGTGTAGCGGCAGCCAGACGCGGAAGACGGTGCCCTGGCCGACGTGGCTCTCGAGTTCGATGCGGCCCTTGTGCTCGCGCACGATGCGCTGGACGATCATCAGGCCCAGGCCGCTTCCCTTTTTCTTCGTCGTGTAGAACGGCTCGAAGATACGGTTGATTTGCTCCTGGGGAATGCCGCCGCCGGTGTCGGCCACGGTCATCACCACGCCGTCCACGCCCGGATCGGTCTGCACGGTGAGCGTGCCGCCCCGGGTCATCGCCTGGACGGCGTTCTTCACCAGGTTCACAAGCACCTGCTTGATTTGCGCCGGGTCGAGCGGCGCGGGCGGCAGTCGCCGGGCCAGTTGCAACTTGATCGTAACGCCACGGTTTTCTATTTCCGGCCTCAGCAATTCGACGGTCTCGCGCACCAGGTCGTTGAGCGCCGTCGGCTTGAGTTGGGCAGGCGAAGGGCGGATGGCCTGGAGGAACTGGGTGACGATGTAGTCCAGCCGGCTGATCTCGCCTTTGCACACCTCCAGGTAGCGCTCCAGCTTCAGCGCGGTATCGCGCGCATCGACACCGACGGATTCGGCGCGCGGCTTCTTGCGTGCGCCGCGGGCGGCCTCGGCCGGAGGGGACGGCGCCGATTGCAGCTTCCTCACCTCGCGCTCCATGAGTTGAAGATGGATATGGAGGGCGTTGAGCGGATTGCCAATCTCGTGCGCCACGCTGGCGGCGAGCAACGTCAGCGCCTGGGTGCGCTCGCTTTCGATCGCTTCGTGCGTGCGCTGCCGGGCTTCGGTCGCGTCGTGCAGGATCAGCGCCAGGCCGCTGCTGCCGGACGCTTCGCCGTCGAGCGGCGCGGCGTAGAGATGCAGGAACCGGGGCCGGGGATAATGGACTTCGAACTCGTGCCGGGACACTCGCGCCCCGCCCGCGGCGTCCGCGCGGGCCAGCGAAGCCCAATCCAACTCGGGCAGGAACCGCGAGATCGGCTGCCCCTCCGCCGAAGGATGCTGCAGGCCCAGCAGGCGCGTGACGGCCTGGTTGAAGTAGAGCACCCGTCCCGATTCATCGACGACCAGCACGCCGTCCTCGATGGTGTTGAAAAGGGTCTCGAGAAACGATCGCTCGCGCGCCAGCCGTTGCACGACCGACTGGAGCCCCTCCGTGTCGAGCCGGCCTATGCGGCCGAGGACTTTGTCGAGGAAACTGGACTTGGGCGCAGGCACGGGGGAAATTCAAAATGAAAAATTCAAAATGAAAAATTCGGAATGCCGGTACCGCCGGTCATCCCGTGGCAGGTTCTCTCCATTTTTCATTTTGAAATTGGAAATTGGAAATTTGAATTGCTCACAGCCATTTCTTCCGTCGGAACCACCACCACATGAGCGCCGTCGAGACCGCCGTGATTCCAATTGCCAATTCGTAGCCGTATCTCAATTTCAACTCGGGCATGCTGTCGCCGAAATTCATCCCGTACCACGTGCCCACGATCATGACGGGCGTGGTGATGAGTGTAATGAGCGTGAGAACTTTCAAGATTTCGCCCGTCTGGTTGGCCGACATGCTCAGGTGGATATGGAGCAGGCCGGTGAGCGAATCCATGTAGTTCTGCGCCAGCTCCGAGATGCGCGCCAGCCCGTCGTACACGTCCCGGTAATACGGCACCAGGTGTGGCCGGATGAGCTTGAACTCGCCTGTTGCAAACCGCGCCAGCACCTCGCGCTGCGGCCCGATAATCTGCCGCAAATGTAGCACCTCCTTCTTCACCTGCACGATGCGGTTGAGCATCTTGGGCGACGGGTTCGCGATGACCTTCTGTTCCAGTTCCCCGATTTCCACGGCCAGTTCTTCCAATGCGGGCTTGTAATTTTCGACGATGCCGTCCAGCAGCGTGTGCGCGACGCGATCGGGCGCCCGTGCGATAAGCGTGCGGCCTTTGGCGCAGCGGTCTTCCGTCAGTTGCACGCTGCGCATCGGCACTTCGTGGAACGTGACGAGAAAATTCTTCCCGAGAAAGAAATTCAGCTCGCTCGTGGCGAAAACGCCGTCCTTGCGGCTGTAGTCAACGGCGTGAATCACCATGAACAGGTACGGAGAAAACTTGTCCCCGTCCTTCGGCACGTATTCCTCGACCTTGGGAGTCGAACTGACCTGCACGCAATCTTCGATGGACAGCGGGTGGAAATGAAAGATATCCTCCAGCACGCGTTTGGTTTCCTCCGGTGTGGGCTTTTCCAGGTCGAGCCAGAGGAACAGGTTCGTGTCCGCCAGCAACGTGGGCATGAGAAACATCTCGACATCCTGGCTGTGGAGCTTGCCCTGCGTGGTGAAGGCGTAGGAGCGAATCATGCCCGGTGCTGTTTGCGCTGGATTGGTGGTCGCGGCGACGTCGTGTCGGCATCTTAGGCGCGCGCGAATGTCAGGCAAGTTTGTTCGCCCGCCCCAAATATGAATTTCCCGACATGGCTCCCGTCTTAAGTTCGTTCAACACAATCCAAACAATCGCATGAAATCACTCTCCTCCGTCGCTGGATCGCGTTGTTCCAGAGGGTTTGCCGCACTGATCGTTGCCGCCGGGCTGGTGTGGCCCGCGTTCGCAGCGCCAAAGAAAGTCCTCGTCGTATCGGTTACCACCGGCTTTCGACATGGTTCCATTGAAACGGCGGAACGTGTCATCGAGCAGATCGGGAAGGAAAGCGGGGTGTTCACGGTGGACTTCGCCCGAGTCCCGCCTCCCAAGGCGCCGAAGAAGCCCACGGCACCCAAAGACACCGGCGACGCCGTGAAGTTCAAGGCCGAGCAGGAGAAGTTCGAGGCGGCGATGAAAGCGTACGAGGATGCGGAGGCGAAGTTCAAGCAGGAGGAGAGCGAGTATGCAACGCGCCAGAAGGAAGTGCTGAATGAGAAGATGAGCCTCGAGTCGCTCAAGGGTTACGACGCGGTGATCTTCGCGAACACCACGGGCGAACTGCCGCTGCCCGATCGGCAGGGCTTCCTCGATTGGATCAAGTCGGGCCGCGGCTTCGTGGGGATGCACAGCGCGACCGATACGCTGGGCGGGTTCATGCCGTACGTCGAGTGCATCAACGGAAACTTTGACGGCCATCCGTGGGGTGGCGGCACGCTCTGCACGTTTGTGAACCACGACACGAGCCATCCGACTGTGTCGATGTACCCGCCGTCCTTTCAGTGGAAGGACGAGATTTACCAATACAAGCATTTCAATCCGGAATCGGTGCGGGTGCTTCTCAGCCTCGATATGTCGAAGACCAGGCCGCAAATGCCGTATCACGTGCCGGTGGCCTGGGTGCGGGAGTACGGGAGCGGTCGCATCTTTTACACGAACCTCGGCCACAACGACGCGACGTGGCTCGACGGGCAATACCAGGCCCACATCCTGACCGGCATCCGCTACGCGCTGAAGCTCCAGGAGGCTCCCGCCGCGCCGAATCCGGACGTGCAGCTCGCCCAGCATCGCCACTCAATTGTCAGCTTCGCCGCGGGCGAAACCAAAATGGACGCCGCGCCGCTTCTGGCCAAGGCGGGCAACGCAAATTGGATAAGCTCCGTCGCCGCCGCCGCGGATGCGTATCGCAAGTCTCCAAACCCAGACCCGAAAAAGGCGACGCCCGAGGAAGTCGATGCCGCGAAGAAGAACAAAGCCGACGCTCTCGCCGCGCTCGCCGCCGCTCTCGAAAAGCAGTTTTGAACCAAAACCCCATCACTCACATCCCATGAACAAAATCCTCTCGCTCACCACGCTCGCCGTTCTCCTTTCGACCCGCGCCTTGCCGGCCGCTGATAAAGGCGGATTCGTCCCACTCTTCAACGGCAAGGACACCACCGGCTGGAAACTGCGCAACCCGGCCGGCCACAACTCGTGGAGCGTCACCGACGGTATCCTCAAGAACACCGTGAACAAGGGCGAGCACGGCACCGACCTCGTCACGGAAAAGAAATACTGGAACTTCACCGTGCGGTACGAATTTCAGGTGCCGGACGGGTCGAACAGCGGTTTTTACCTGCGCGGCCGGCACGAAATCCAGATTCTGGGCGACTACAAGAGCGGCAAGCCGAGTAAGAGCGGCAACGGAGCCATCTACAATCACACCGCCCCGAGCGAGTTCGCCTCCAAGCCCGAAGGGGAGTGGCAGACCGTCGAGGCCACGATCATTGGCAACAAGATCACCGTCATCCTCAACGGCAAGAAAATTCACGACCAGGTCGAGTGCAACAAAGCGACCGGCTCCGAAATCGACAACAAAGTGACCGAGCCCGGCCCGATTTTCCTGCAAGGCGACCACGGCACCGTCTGGTTCCGAAACATGAGCATCAAGGAACTGCCGCAGTAGGACAGGCAGCTTGTCCTACTTCAACACCCGATTGTCCCCTTCCCTCCGCGTCACGCCGTCTCGGTCGAGTTTCTCGAGCAAGGGGATGATCACGCGCCGGTTGGTGTTGAGGAACTGCCGCAGTTCGCTCGCCGTAGCCCGGCCGCGCTCGCGGATGAATTTCACAATCGCCTCGCGGGCTTTTGTGAAGTGCTCCGCGCTCATTACCAGCTCCGGCGCGACTTCGACGGCTTCGCCGGTTTCCAGCAAAAAACGCAGCGCCTGCTGCGCAAGCGCGTCCGGCGCAAGCTCCTTTCTCGCGGGCGGCTCGAACGGTTTTGCGGCCAACGCGGCGCGGATCGTCGTCCCCGCCGCCTGGAGTTTTGGCGGCAGCGCGGGCCGGTGCGACGCGGCTCGAATTGCCGTGCCGGTTTGCGCAAAACCTGCTCGGCACAAATCCGAAACCAGGGCATCGAAAACGGCTGGCTCGGGCAGCAGTTTTTCGACGGTGCGCCGCAATTCGGCCATGTCCAGCCCCAGCCGTTCCGGGGTTGCACGGTGCGCGGCCTGGATTGTTTCGCCGGCTTTCCTGCGCAAAGTTTCCCACCACCCGGCGTCGGCAATCCATTCGCCCGCGGCAAGCGCCTTTCCTTCGGCTGTCAGCCGGTCGAGCGCTTCGGCAGCTTCCCCAGTAGAGAAGCGCGTCTTCAATAGCAGCGTCGTCCGGCACACCGCGCCGTCGCGGGCAAGCTGCGACGCCACCCACACCCGCGCATCGGCCGGCGAGGCCGCGCGTTGTTCGAGGAACGCTCTCTGCGCGACGCCGCGAAACGCCCGGCGGCTCGCGTCGGCGTCCAGCACCAGCCCGCCCCCCAGGGTCGATTGCTCCGGCCAGTCGCGAAGGATGAATCGATCCCCGCCGAGCACGAACACCGGCGCCTGGAAGCGCACCTGCGCCAACGCGCGTCCACCCACTTCCAGCGGCCCGCCGTCGAGAAAAAGGAGACGCGCCGGCGCGTTGCCGGAGCCGTGGTGCATGCGCACCAAGGCGCCGTCTTTGATCGGGCGCGATGCGGCTTTGTTCGAGGCCAGCCGGGCCGAGCGCTCCAGTAACACGTCGATGGCCTCGCTCGGCCCGCCCAATTCGGGCACGGTGACGATGTGACCGCGGCAGACGCCCGTCGCGTCCGCCGTGGCCGCCGCAAGATCAGGAAGGTTCAACGCCGTGCGCGTGCCGGGGCCGACCTGCTGGGCGTCACAGTTGTGCGTTTGCAGGCTGCGCACTCGAGCCGACGTTCCAGACGGCTGGAGCACCACGGCCTGGTTGCGATGGAGCGCGCCGCCGCTTAACGTGCCGGTGACCACGGTGCCGATACCCCGCAAGGTGAATACTCGGTCCACCGGCAGGCGCGGTTTGCCGATGTCGCGCGGCGGCGGGACTGTCGCCAGCGTCGCCGCGAGCGCGGACTTCAACTCCTCGATGCCGCGCCCGTCGAGCACCGAGGCGGCGACGACCGGCGCCGCCTCGAACGGCGTGCCGTGGAGTTGTTCGCGCACGCGGGCGGCGACTTCGCCCTCGCGGCCGGCGGCCAGATCGATTTTCGTCAGCGCCACGACCGCGTGCCGCACGCCGAGGTAGCCGAGGATTTGCAGGTGCTCCTCCGTCTGCGGCATCCAGCCGTCGTCCGCCGCCACAACGAACAGCGCCAGATCGATGGAACCGACGCCGGCAACCATGTTCTTCACGAAATCCTCGTGGCCCGGCACATCGACGATGCCGATCGAAACAGTTGAGAGCTGAGAGCTGGGAGTTGAGGGGCCGAGGGTCGCCGGGAGTTCGAGGTGCGCGAAACCGAGATCGATGGTGATGCCGCGAGCTTTTTCCTCCGGCAACCGGTCGGGATCCGTGCCGGTGAGCGCCTTCACGAGCGAGCTTTTCCCGTGATCCACGTGGCCGGCCGTTGCGACGATGAAATGCTGGGCGGACATCGACTGGAGCGTGGTGCGTGGTGCGTGGTGCGTCAAGCAGCGGTGCGCTCCCTCTCCACGAACCGCCTGCATGGGGCAGGTGCCTGCCTGCCCTGGGAGCGCCGGCATCTTGCCGGCGCGTGGCTTGGCTGTGGGTCGGGCAAATCGCCGGCAGGATGCCGGCGCTCCCAGTGGGAGGGTTCATGGTCCCGATGCGCGTCCAAGTTTGGAAATCGAAGCTTCGCACGAACCGCAAACGCCGGGCAGGCGTCTGGCCTGCCCAGCGCTGAAGGCGCGTCTCCGCACGGCCGCTCCGCGGCCAGGGCAGGCGAGACGCCTGCCCTACTTTGGCGGCGCCATCCTGCGCTGGCCATCGAGCCCGGTTTGTCCTAGGCTTCCCACCGTGAGCTCGAACGCCGAAGCTGACATGCTGGCCCGCTGCCGCCGGGGCGACGCCGGGGCCTGGGATGAGCTGTTCGATCTGCATTACGCGCCGGCCTCCCGCTTCATCTTCCAGCTTGGACACGACTTCACTCGCGAAGACGTGGAGGAGATTTGCCAGGAGGTGTTCCTGACGGTCATCAAGAACATCCATACCTTCCAGGGGCATTCCCAATTTCAGACCTGGCTGTTCCGCGTGGCGGCCAACAAGGCGCGCGACTACCGACAGAAGCTCCACGCCGCCAAGCGCGGCGGCGGGCAGGTGATCGTGCCGCTGGTCACGGCGCCGGCGGACGATTCGGAGAATACGTTCACGGTCGATCCCCCAAGTCCCGCGCCGGGCCCGGACGTGTCGCTGCTCAGTGCCGAACGGATTTCCCTGGTCGGCCAGGCGCTCGAGGAACTAGGCGGACCGTGCCAGGAAATCATCGAACTGCGCTACTTCGCCGACCTGAGCTACGAGGAGATTGCCACGAGCCTCGAATTGAACCCCAAAACCGTCAGCTCCCGTCTCAGCAAATGCCTCGACAAACTGGAGATGGTCACCCGCGCCCGGATGGCGCGCGAAGAATCGCGGGAGAAAAAAACGCCCACTTCCGTCTAACGTTATGATGCCGTCGGAACCGGACAAGAAAATGGACGAGCTGCTGCGGACTTATGCGCGCAAACGGCGCGAAGACGCCGGCGAACCGATCGAGATGCACCCGGCCACGCGCCGGCTGTTGCAGGCCGAGGCGGCCAGGCTACGCCCGCGCGAAGCGACGCCCCGGCGCACCCCCTGGAGTTGGCTGCTCCTGCGGTGGCCGCGCGTCGCTTTCGCCGTCGGCGTGTTCGCCCTGTTGGCGGTCGCGGTCTGGAATTGGATTCCCGACCGGAGCCCGTCCTCGTCGCCATCGCTCTTCGCCAAAAAGGACCAAGCCGAAAAAGCGGCGTCCCAGGCGCCCATTCTCGCGCGCAATGGAATGGCAGCTCCCAAAGCACAACTTGGCGGCCGCGCGGAGCAGGATACGGAACTCGCCAAACGACCCCAGCCCGAGGCGGAGGCGCTGAGCGCCCGTCCGCTCGATGAAGATCGCTCGGCCGACTCGCTGCGCGCAGGAGTCGCGCAGGCCGACATCAAACTTAAGGAAGAATCGGCGGCCCGCGGATTGCGCCTTCGGCAGGCCCCTGCTGGCGGTCTGAAGGACGCCGAAGCGGGGGCCGCGGCCGACTCTTATTCCAAGCTTCCATTAGCCCAGGCAAGCCCGGTGACAAACGCGGTCCCGTTCTTCGAGTCGGCCGATGGCCCGTACCGGGGCGCAACACGCCAACCAAGCGACTTGCGCAGGATCACTCCTCCGGCCTCCCCCAGCCCCAACACATCCACCGTCCTTGCCTTCGACACACGCAACAACGAAGCGAAAGGAGGCCGCGCTGATTTTGGGGTCGAAAAGCGCGATGGCGCGGCACTTGTGACCCTGGACGACCGTTCACCGGCCCGCGCGCGCGCCACGGGTGCGAGTGAAATCTTGATTGCAAAGGAACCGACTCAGCCGCCGGCAGCGGCCAAACAGTACTTCCGCTTTAAGCGGCAGGCCGAACTTGAAAAATCCGCCCCGGCGAAAACAGCAAAGGAATCGGCGCCCCCCACCGTGCTCTTGACCTTTGACCTGGAGCAGGACGGCGACCGCGTGCGCGTCATCGACACCGACGGTTCCGTCTATGCCGGCCGCTTTTTGACGGGCGCTGAAATCGGGCAGGCGCGCGCTGCTCAACTCGGGGAGGAACTGAACCGGCCTGCCCTGGCCGGCGCCGAGCCGCGCCGCCAGTCCAACCCTGCCGAACTCTCTACGCGTTACTTCAACTTCACCGGGAGCGGCCCTCCGACGACGAACCGGGTGTTTCGCGCCAGCGGCACCAACCGCACCATCGGCCAGTTCGTAACGATCGAGGCGTCGCTGTCCGGAGGCCTCGCGGCAGTGACGAACGGTGACGCGCGCGGCCTCCGCCCTGCCGGCACGCCGCCGCCACCGGGTGCTCTCCCCGCCGATGCCAACTCCAAAATCCCTGCCCCCGCGCCGCTGAGCGCGGCGGTCGTTATCTCCGAAATGAGGGAATCCCAGCGCCTGGTCGGCACGTTGCGCATCGGCGCTTCCAATGAAACCCAGCTCATCGCCGTGCCGATGGCGAAATGATCGCTCCATTGTCTTCCTTTCCAATTGGCGGGACCGACGCACGGCGTTACGCTCGCAGCCAAGCCGCTCGTGAATGCCCACCTCCACGCCGACCGCTTCGTGTTCGAGCGCGCGCTTTGGCAGGGGGGACTGCGGATCGTCGCCGGCGTTGATGAAGCCGGACGGGGGCCGCTGGCGGGGCCGGTGGTGGCGGCCGCCGCCGTGCTGCCGACCGAGTGGCTCGAGGCCGGTTTGCCAGACGCACTAAAAGGACTCAACGACTCCAAGCAACTCACGGGCGAGCAACGGGAAACATTCTTCGCCGTGTTGACGGTCCGGACAGACGTTCGCTGGGCCATCGGACGGGCGGATTCGGACGAGGTTGATCGCTGGAACATTCTTGAGGCGACGCATCGGGCCATGAACAGCGCGCTGGCTCTGCTTCGCCCCGCGCCGCAACACGTGCTGGTCGATGGGACACGGGTGAAATCCCTGCGCTTTCCACAGTCGCCATTAGTCCAGGGCGACGCCCGCAGCTATTCAATCGCCGCCGCCAGTGTGCTGGCCAAGGTGACGCGCGACCGGCTGATGCTGGCGTTCGACCTGCAGTGGCCGGACTACGGTTTCGCGGCGCACAAGGGTTATGGGACGCCGCAGCACCTGGCGGCCCTGGCGGCCTTTGGCCCCTGCCCGATTCACCGGCGCTCGTTCGCGCCGCTCAAACCGGCGCCACGGGAGTTGTTCTAATCGGCCCATGAGCCTGTGGCAGAGAGTTCGAAAGCTGTGGCCCGGCGACGACCTTCCAATGCACCTGCAACGCGGCCGGCTCGGCGAAGCGGCGGCCCGAAGGCATTTGCGGCGCCAAGGCATGAAGTTTCTGGCCGCCAACTTCCGGTCCGCGCACGGGGAGATCGACCTTATTTTCCGTGACGCCGATTGCCTGGTCTTCGTCGAGGTGAAGACGCGCTCGAGCGAGGATTGGGTGCGCCCTGCCGCGGCGGTGGACAAGCGCAAGAGGCGCCTCATTTCGCGGACGGCAATGGATTATCTCAAGTTGCTCGACCATCCCGCCATCCGGATTCGATTTGACGTGGTCGAGGTGCTGCTGGCCGACGGCGCGGTGTGTGACGTGCGGCATTTGCCGAATATGTTCACCCTGTCGCGGCCGTATCGGTACGGCTAATCAGTTTGTCCAAATCCGGGACGAGCTCGACTCAGTTCCGGGACAACTTCAGTTGGCTCGGCCGCGGAGCAGGCGATTGAAGCTGTCGGAGAGGCGGCTGCAAACAGGACAGGGCGTCCAGGATTCACCGTACTTCCCCTATTGAAACCAGTTTGCCTCCCCTATCTTGCGTACCGGGGGCTGAATTGCCCGGGCTGGCAACGCTCCTGCTTAAGTTGGCCCGGCCGCAAAGGCTGTGCGAAATGAAAACATCTTTACGAATTGGGCTGGGCGCAATCAGGCTGCGCGGCTCCGGGCGGTCGCAAGCGGGCTTCTCGCTGGTCGAGGTGACCGTGGGTTTGGGCATCATCGGGACCTGCGTGGCGGCGCTGTTCTCGGGCTTCACGACGGGTTTCTTCACCATCAAGATGTCGCGGGAAAACTTGCGCGCGACGCAGATTCTGCTGCAAAAGGCGGAAGCCATCCGGCTGCAAAGCTGGGACCAGATCACGAATCCCACGAACATCCCGACCACTTTTGTCGATAGCTACGACCCCAATTCCCCTGCGAGCCCGGGGGCCGTCTACAACGGCACAATCCTCATCACCAACTGTCCGATCAGTTCCAGCTACAGCAATAGTCTGAGAATGGTCGTGATTTCGGTCAACTGGCAGACCGGCAGCATCGATCGCAACCGTTCCTACACCACCTATGTCGCACGCAATGGACTCCAAGTTTACATCTACTAAACGCCGTCAGCGAAGCGCCTCGGGCATGGTGCTCGTCGAGGCGTTGATGGCCATCGGTATCACGGGCCTGATCATGCTCGCGCTGGTCGGCATCTCCGTCTTCAGCGGGCGCAGCTTCGTTGCCATGGCCAACTACGTCGAGCTGGATGACGCCAACCGCATCGCCATCGACAACATCACGCGCGACCTGCGCTCGTGCAACCGCGTCCTCTCGTGCACCACCAGTTACCTGGCGTTGGAGGACTACGACGGCATGTGGCTCATTTACGTCCACTTCCCCAATTCCAAGGAGCTGAAGCGCTACAGTGGGGGCGAGCCGCCGAAGCTCCTGCTCACGGGCTGCGAAGACCTCCAGTTCCACCTGGGCAAGCGCAACACGCAGCCCGGGACCCTGGACCAGTATCCAACCGCTACGGCCAACGAGGCCAAGGTGGTGGACGTTTCCTGGAAATGCTCCCGCGAAATTCTCGGCGTCAAAGCCAACACTGAAGCCGTACAAACCGCCAAAATCGTCATCCGAAGACAAGGCACATGAAAACCATCCCTTCCACTCCATCCGCCAAGCAGGGCCACATCCTGATGCTGACCATCATCGTTGTCGCCCTGGTCAGCTTCATCCTCGTGGCCTACCTGACCCTGGTGCAGAGCCAGAACACCGCCGTGATGCGTTCCCAGGCCTGGAACTCATCCGTTCCCATCATTGAGGCCGGCATTGAGGATGCCCTCACCCACCTCAACACTCATGGCTGGACGAACATTGAATGCGACGGCTGGACCCGCGTGAGTGGCAACAAGTACCAGATAACCCGCTCGATCGATAGCAGCTTCTACATTGTGACGATCAACAACTGGGTTGCGGGCTATTCCAATAACGTGCCCGACGTCGACTCGCTCGGTTACGTGGAATTACCGCAGGCGTATGTCTCCTCCGGAGAGGGGCCGCTTCTGGCACAGATTAACACCTCGCAAGACCGCCAGGTGATGTTGGGCCGTGGCGTGCACACCCGGACGGGCCGCGATCGCATCTTCACCAAGGCCCTGGTCGCCCGCGACAGCATCCAGTTGAACGGAAATGGCATTCGCACCGACAGCTTTGACTCCAGCGACCCCGCCTGGAGCACCAACGGCGTTTATGACCCGGCCCGGTACAGGGCCAATGGTGACATTGCCGTGAACGGTTCACTCGAAAACGGGGGTGCTATCTCCATCGACAACGCGAACATTTTCGGCCATGTCTCCACCGGTCCGAACGGCACGGTCAACCTGGGTCCCAACGGGGCGGTCGGCGACATCTCCTGGCAGAGTGGGAACGCCGGCATCGAGCCCGGCTACAGGGCCAGCGACATGAACGTCGCTTTCCCGGACGTCACTGTCCCCTATAGCGGCGGTTATACACCATCCGGGGGTTGGGTCACCAACATCATCGCCTCGACAGTTACTACCAATGCTGGGGTTACTGCCACGACGATTACCTATCCGTCCAGTCCTTCGGGGCCGGTGACGACGAACTACCCGGTGACTTCGACCAATTATCCTGTCGGATCGCCCGGACCGGTGACCGTCATCAGGGTGACCAACACGATTGCGGCCTCGACCCGGACTTTCCCGGCCTCCGGCACTTACGCGGGCATTATCAGTTCCAATGAAATCACCACTGGCAGTCCGATCTACCGCGGTTGGTACTTCAGCTACGACTACATCACCGGCTACTGGACGAACTGGACCTATCCGACCTTCACATACGTCAGCGGCGCGACCTTCAATACCAACCACATCTATGGCGCCACGTGGTACGACTACGTGCTCGGGGATGGCGACTGGAGTCTTACCACATTGAACGGCACGGTCTACGTGGGCGGCAACGCCCGGCTCTACGTCAGCAGCACGCTCAACCTGGGCGGCCTGGTCATCGCGGATGGCAAGAAATTCGAGCTTTATTCGGACGCTCCCAGCGTGACCCTGTCGGGCAACAACACGGCCAATAGCGACGGGCGGGCCGGCAACTTCCTCTTCTGGGGCACCACTAACGTCACCAGCATCACGCTGAACGGCAACGCCGGCATGTCCGGCGCCTACTACGCGCCCAATGCGGACCTGACGGTCAATGGCACCGGCAATAGCACCGCGGTGGACTTCACCGGCGCCGGCATCGTCAAAAGTGCCACCATGAACGGTCACTTCAATTTCCACTACGACGAGGCCCTCGCCAAATTCGGACCCGACCGCGGCTGGTTCATCACGTCCTGGAACGAAATGAACCCGAGCGACATTCCCAGGGCCGTTCGACAGCCTTCCGGTCAGGTCACTTTCACGGGGGGCACCCCTTAGCCGTCGAACGGCTGCGGCAGCCTCCGTGCCCAGGATTCGTAGTGAATCGTTAAATCGTTAAATCGTTGAATCGTTAAATCGTTGAATCGTTAAATCGTTGAATCGTTAAATCGTTGAATCGTTGAAGCGAGGCGGGCGATAGCCCGCCTCAACCTTTTAACCTTTTAACGATTTAACGATTTAACGCTTCAACGCTTCAACGCTTCAACGCTTCAACCCTCCCACGCCTCGATGTCTACGCCTGACCACCGGCCCTGGCCCGCAGTGGCGTGGGCTGGCGCGCCTTCCAGCGGGAGCCTTGACGCTCGGCGTTCGGTATTCGACCCTCCGCCGGGTGAAGACGTGCGTCATCTTCAACCCTGCCGCCCGCGGCAATAAAGCGAAGCGATTCCGCGATCAACTCGCCCGGCTTTCCGCGGAGGTGGCCCTCAGGCCGACCTACGCGCCCGGCGCCGGCCGTCTGCTCGCCACTCAGGCGGTCCGCGAAGGCTTCGAAACCCTGGTGGCCGCCGGGGGCGATGGCACTTTGAACGAGGTGTTGAATGGGATTGGCGATGAGCCGGAGGGCCTGGCCAGGGTGCGGCTCGGGATCCTGCCGCTAGGCACCATCAACGTGTTCGCGCGCGAGCTCGGCCTTCCGATGGCGTTCGAGCCTGCCTGGGCGGTGATTCAGCAAGGCAGGGATTCCCTCGTGGATTTGCCAGAGGTCGAGTTCACATCCAACGGCGGGACAGCCCGGCGGCGCTTTGCCCAACTCGCTGGCGCAGGACTCGACTCGCGCGCCATCGAACTGGTCGACTGGGAACACAAGAAGGCCATCGGCCCGCTGGCGTACGTGGTCGCCGGCTTCAAGGCCCTTGCGGGAGAAAAAACGGCCATTGTCGCTTCCACTGCCGACACTGCCGCTCAAGGCGAACTGGTCCTCATCGGCAACGGCCGCTACTACGGCGGGCATTTCAATCTCTTTCCCGCCGCCAATCTGCGCGACGGGTTGCTGGATGTCACGGTGTTCCCGCGCGCCAATTGGGAAACCCTGTTCCGATGCGGCTGGGGCTGGCTGACCGATCGACTCCATGCGTCGGCCGGCTGCCGGACGTTCCAGGCCGACTCCGTGACGCTCACCAGCGAGTCCACTGTCGCCTTCGAGGTCGATGGCGACAACGTAGGCCACTTGCCGGCGCGGTTCTCCGTCCGCCGCCAGGCTTTGCGCGTCGTGATTCCTTGAGTGAGGCCCCTATGAGAGAAGCCAACAAACGGCTCCAGCAGTGCTTCGACTCGGTCAAGAAAGTGAAAACGGTCGTGGCTTCATGAACTCGAACAACTACACCGCTATTTTGCTGGCGAGCCTGTCGCGGCTCGGCGCGGCGCTCGGCCTCACGATGTTGGGCGTCGCCGCGTCGCACGGCGCTCCGCGAGACTATTTCACGATTGAAGTCGTCGATGACTCCACGGGCCGCGGTGTGCCGTTGGTCCAACTGACCACGGTCAACAGCGTGAGTTTTTGGACCGACAGCAACGGTCTCATCGCGTTCCTCGAACCGGCACTCATGGGGCAGGAAGTGTTTTTCCACGTGCGCAGCCACGGTTATGAGTATGCGAAGGATTTCTTCGACAATCGCGGCTTGAAGCTGCGGCCGGTCGCAGGCGGCAAGGCGGTCATCAAACTCAAGCGCCTGAACATCGCCGAGCGGCTCTATCGCATCACGGGCGAAGGCATTTACCGCGACACAGTGCTGCTCGGTCGCCGTCCGCCCACGAAGGCGCCGCTGCTCAACGGCCAGGTGATGGGCCAGGACACTGTCATCGCCACGCCGTACCGCGGGAAGATTTTCTGGTTCTGGGGCGACACGGACAGGCCGTCGTATCCGCTCGGCAACTTCGGCGCCTCCGGCGCGACTTCGGAACTGCCCGGACGGGGCGGATTCGACCCCGGCGTCGGACTGGACCTGGCCTATTTCACAGACAAAGCCGGCTTCAGCAAGCCGATGTGCCCGAACGCCAGCTTCGGCAAGGGGTTGAAATGGATCGAAGGGTTGATGACGTTGTGCGACGAGCGCGGACGCGAACGATTGCTGGCCCGTGTCGCGGCGGGCACGGGCCTCGATAAAACTCGCGACTGGCACCTGGCGATCTTCAACGACGAGCAGCAGGTCTTCGAGTCACTCGCTCGTTGGGACATTCACGACACGCATGACTCGGCGCATCCGTTCCGCGCGCGCGCCGGCACCAACGATTACTTCTATCTCTACCCCAACTACCGCGTGCGGGCTGACCTCGCGAGCCTCACCAACCTCGCCGCCTACGAAGCCTTCACCTGCCTCGCGCCCGGCGCGTGTTATGACGGCGGCGCGTCGAGACTCAATCGCTCTCCCAACGGTCCCCTCCGGTACGAATGGCGCGCGAGCGCCGACCGGCTTGATGGGTCGCGCCTTCGCGAACTCATAAAAACCGGCCTGCTCAAGCCTGACGAGGCGTGGGTCCAGCTCCACGACGTGGAATCCGGCCGGCCCATCCAGGTGGACCGCGGGTCGGTCTGCTGGAACGAATATCGGCGGCGCTGGGTGCTCATTGGCAGCGGCCAGCCGGGCGACATCTGGTTTGCCGAAGCCGACACGCCGCTTGGCCCGTGGGTCTACGCGCGCCGTGTCGTGGCGCACGACCGCTACAACTTCTACAACCCAACCCAGCACGTCTTTTTCGATCAGGATGGCGGACGCGTGATTTACTTCGAAGGCACCTACACCGCCAGTTTCTCCGGCGCGACGCACAAGACGCCCCGCTACGACTACAACCAGATCATGTATCGCCTCGCGCTGGACGATCCGCGCCTCGACCTCCCGGCGCCGGTGTATGCCACGCTCCAACCCGGCGGCCGAACACGGCTCATGATGCGGCCTGACATCGAAGCCGCCCGGGCCTGGAACCTCATCGAATCACTCCCTTTCTTCGCTGTCCCGATTAGCCGGCCCCGCCAAGACCTCATACCGGTTTACGCCGTCATGGAGGAAAGCGGTATGGTCCTCCGGCGCGACCGTCCGACAGACCACAAGGTGCAGCCCCTCTTCTTCGCCCTGCCACCCGCGACGAACATCTCTGCCACGCCGAAGCCGGCCGACTCGGCTCCCGCCATCACGTCGCTGGTTGTCCCGCTCCGGGAATATCGCCGCGTTCGCGATGGCCAACGCCTCTACTCGACCCGCACGGACCTCGCCGACTCCGAACAGCAGGCTTCGCCTGAGCCGCTCTGCCGCGTGTGGCGCAATCCAATGTCGGTGCTGATACTCGATGCGGATGCAACTGCATGGCCCACTCCCGGTAGGCATTGAAGGACGCCCAACCGTTGCGCTTGATCGGCGAAGTCGCGGTGTCGGGAGCCGGTACGGAGTTCATTCGCGCGCGATAAGAAGGTTTTGCGACGGCAGGCGGGTTCACCCGTGGAGGGAGCGACTTCCTCCGCCAAAATCTGTGTCCATCTGTGTCCATCTGTGGTTTCCATTCTTTACGTCTACCGCAAGCGCCGGATTCAGGCTGAATCGTTCCGTGGACACCACCTGTGTTTTCCATCCCTCCGTTTGGCGGCGCAACTTGGAAACACCACCACTGCCGAACTCGTGCCGGGAACGAAGGGCAGGCGTCTCGCCTGCCCAGCCGCGCCGAAGGGCGCGGCGTTCGCACGACAATGGCCTCGCTCCGCTCGGCCGGGCAGGCGAGATGTCCGCCCTGCGTTGGTGCTACTGGCAAGTTTCGCCCCCGCTTGGACGCACGACCCTCACTTGGAACGCCGCTGATGCTCGGGAAAATCCTTCTCGTAGCGCTTCAGCAGCGCGGGCACGTTTGCGGGCGTAAGGTAGATCTTCCCGCGAATTTCCTTGCGCTCCCCGGGCGCGAGGCCACCGAGGCGGAAGTCGGAGTGCAGGCAGCGCGCGACGCCTTGAAACAACTCCTGATAAGGCTCCCACGCCGTGGCGAAAATCAGCTTCTCATCCGCGCTGAACGCGCCAATGAGTCCGCTGTCGGGCACGAGCGCGCTGAGCGGGCGCGGGTTCACGTCGGTGCGCGGCACGCGCGCGGGGCACCACGTCTGGCCGGGCACGTAACGCGCCTGCGTGGCCCAATCGCGCGTGGGCATCCGGGCAAGCTTTCCATCGAGGAAAATGAAGCTGCGCGAAAGATAATCCGTCGCGTTGCCGGCGGTTTTTTCGTCAAAGCCCATGAATGCGCTCAGACGCACGCAAGGTTGCGCCCAGTGCGCTTCACTGCGCTTCGTCCCGGGATTATGTGCCGTGAGCAGAAACTCCACCTCGTCATCGCGCGCGGTGATGGTGTGGTCGACCGTCACTCCGTCGGCCAGCGTGTCTTTCAGTCGGAGCACCTTGGCGTCCGTGCTCAGCGAGACGAACTCGTTCTTGTGCGGGATGACCGTGTGCTTCACCCAATCGGAATCCGTCGAGCCGGCGCGGCAATAGGCTTCGAGGTAATTGATGCGAATCTCGCCCGGCAGATGTGGGCCGCGAATGATAAGCCAGTGGTTCGTGCGCGCGAGCGTGAGCGTCCTCTCGGCGGCGCAGGAGTTGTGCGGCGCGGACAGGAATGCCGTCAGCAGGGCGGTAAGCTGCAGGAGCCGTGCTGTTCTCAGGGATTGTGGCATGGGGATGGGACGGGCTTTCAGCCCTTTATGGGGTTGCGTGCCGCGACCTGGGGCGTTGCCCCAGGCTGGGATGGCGATGCGCCTTTGGCGCGGTGCTTCGACCCAGCCGGTTCTGGTCTGGCAATCTGTGGTTTCGCTTCCGGAAGTTTGGCCAGCATATCTTTCAGCACTTGAAGAAAATCCTTCGCCGATACAGCCAATACAACACGCCCCAGGCCGCGGCGGTCAAGAGCGCATGTTGGAACACCGCTTCGCCAAGCGGTTCCTTCAGCCAGCCGATCCACGCGTTGCTGGCGCTGCGAAACCACCCGCCGAAGGCGTTGCCCAACACGTAGGCGGCGATGGAATTCATTCCGACCACAACCAGCGGAAACGCCCAACGCCGCCAGCCCATCACTTCGATGGACCAGTAAAACGCCAGCAGCATCAGCGTCGTGCAGCCGGCTGCGAACACGGCGAAACTTGGTGTCCAAATGCGTTTGATCAGCGGCAGCCACGGACTCACGGCGAGGCCCACTGCAATCCCGCTCACGCCGGCGACGAGCAGAATGAGCATCGTGCGCCGATGGGGCAGGCGTTGCATGACCAGTTGGCCGGCCATGATGCCAAAGAGGATCGTCGCCGCGGACGGGATGGCGTTCATGCCCACGTAGTAGCCCGAGTAATTGCGGCCGAGCATCCAATGATCGAAGGCGCTTCCGATGTTTTCGTTGCCCAGCTCCCACGGACCGCCGGCACCGTTCCACGGATTGAACATCCAGAGCAAATTGTAGCCCACGAGCAACGCCGCCGCGACCAGACCTTGCGTGCGAAAACTGCGGCCGATCACGAAGAAGGCGCAAACATATCCGAACGCAATCTGCTGCAGCACGCGGATGAAACCGATCTGGATCTTCTGCGCGCCGAAATGGTCGAGCAGGATGCCGATGGCACAGAGGTTGAATGCGCGGATGAGCGCATGCCGAAATTGGCGGCCCCACGAATCGCCCACCGCCGCCCGGCGCGCAAAGGCGAACGGCATGGCGACGCCGACCATGAACATGAACGACGGCTGGATGAGGTCCCAATAAACGCACCCGGCCCAGTCAACGTGTTCATTCTGCACATAGAGCCAGTTCCAAACCGGATGTCCCTTGAACGAATGAAAGATTCCCCCAGCCAGCAGCGTGAGCATAATGAGGCCGCGATAGGCGTCCAGGGATTGGAGGCGGTCGGTCCCTGTGCGTTCAGGCGTCGGAGTTGTGGAGTCGGTGGCCGCTGAGGTTGGGACGGCTGGCCTGGATTCGACGGATGCAACAGCGTTCATGGGCTTGAATGAGTTGCTGAGTTGGATTCATTCAACACCTTACTCATTCATTCTACTCGGGACGACAAAATGCTCGTCGCTGGCCCCCGGCCATTGGGAGTCCAGGCCGTGTTCGGCGCCGGGCCAGGCACATGCCCTGCGTTCGCGGCGCGACCGCAACGTAGGGCAGGCGTCTCGCCTGCCCGGCCAAGCGAAGCGAGGCCTTGGTGGTGCGAATTCCGCGCCTTTCGGCGCGGCTGGGCAGGCGAGACGCCTGCCCTACTTTCCCGGCGCGACCTCGACCGTCGTGGTGCTTCCAAGGGGCGCCCAAGCCCGCATTCGCAAGAGGCTTGCAGAGCCAGCAAGATTTCCGTATAGAGAAATATGCATAGCTTATGAATCGCCTGATTCCATACCTGCTGGTCGCGGCATTGGGATTTGCCGCAGGCGCGCTGACAATCGCCCGCCAACTCGCCGCCCGGCACACCCGCGAATCGGATACTCAGCGCGCCGCCTGGGAGACTGAGAAAACCGAACTTGAAGCCGCCCTGGCTTCCGCGCGGGCCGGACGAGCGGGCCCCTCGACGGATGTCGTCCGCATCGCGCCGGCAACGCCGGCGACGCCGGCGATACTCGCCACGACGAAACCCACTCCCGAGGAACTTCTCCGCCGGCTCGCGGCGATGAAGGTCGGTCCGGGGCCGGAACGGACCCGCGCCGTGCGCCG
>DASTLJ010000070.1:0-2360 GCA_035715125.1 Verrucomicrobiia bacterium | reverse complement strand
GCCGGCCGCGCCGGAATGAGCCTGGGCGAAGGCGCGGGAGTCCTCGTGCTCGAAGAGGAAGAAACCGCGCGCCAACGCGGGGCAAACATTTGGGCGCGGCTCGCCGGCTGGGGGGCCAGTTGTGATGCGTATCACGCCACCGCGCCGCATCCGGAAGGCGCGGGCGCACTGGCCGCCATTCAGGCGGCGTTGCAACGCGCGGGACTGGAGGCCCCGGCAATTGACTACGTAAACGCTCACGGCACCGGCACACGCGACAACGACCTGGCTGAGTCCAAGGCGTTGAAAGCCTCGTTTGGCACTCGCCTGCCGCCGTTCTCCAGCACGAAACGATTTTTCGGACACGCGCTTGCCGCGAGCGGCGCCATCGAAGCCGTCGTTTGTGTTGAAGCGCTCCGCCGTCAACAACTCCCCCCGAATCCCGGATTCGGCCAAGTGGATCCCGCCATCGGCTTGGAGCCGGTCACGGCTTTGCGCTCCGCGAAACTGACGCACGTGATGAGCAACTCCTTCGGCTTCGGCGGCAACAACGCCGTGTTGATTTTTTCCCATGCTCAAACGTTGCCCTCCACGCGTCCGCGGCGAGCGGCAACCGTTGCCGTCACGGGCCTGGGTGTCATCGGGCCGGGCTCGGTCAGCGTTCGCGCTATCGGGCCGCCGCTGCCGCCGGGAAAAGTCTCCGTTCACGACTGCGGCCCGCTGGCGGACGCCGCGTCGCTCAGTCCAAATCAACGACGACGATTGAGCCGCCTGGTTCAGATGGCGATTCTGGCCGCGCGTCGCAGCCATAAGCCCGAACCGGCGGAACGCGCGGCGGTAGCGATGGGCACCGGCTTCGGCTGTCTCGAGGAGGGTGCGGTGTTCATCGAGAATTTGATCTCCCAGGACGAGCGCGAGCCGATGCCGTCGCGGTTTCCCGGTTCGGTTCACAACGCGCCCGCCTCGCAAATCGCGATTGACCTCGGCGCGCGCGGCCTGAATTCGGCGCCGACGGCGGGTGAGATTTCGTTCGAGAGCGCGTTGTGGCAGGGCCTGTCTCAGCTGGCAGCCGAAGAGGTGGAGTGCGCGCTGGTCGGCGCGGTGGATGAGTTGAACAAATACCCGTTGAGCATCGGCCGCCGCTGGGGGCTCTGGAACGAGCAAACGCGCCCGGGCGAAGGCGCGGTGGTGGCGCGACTCGAGCGGCTGGAAAGAAGCGCGTCACCGCTGGCGCGCGTGACGGCCGTGCGGCTCGGCCGGTATCGCCGGCCGTTCGACGCGAAGCGCGAGACGGACTGGATCGCCGCGGCCGTTGATCTGGCGACGGTGGACGTGCTGTTGAGCGGGGCGAAAGGCTGGACCGTGCTGGAAGACCACTACAATTCCGTCGCCGCCGAGCTTTCCGTTCGCGCGGGTCGCAAGATCGAACACCGGACCTACAAACAACGCTGCGGGGAATTTCCCTCGGCGTCAGCGTTCGGGTTTTCACTCGCGGTGGATTTGGCGCAGCGGAGCCGGCGCGGGGTGTTGCTTTATACGCTGTCGCCACGCGGAGGCAAAGCCCTATGCTGCGTCCAGCCGTGAATGGGCTCGCGATAGAATTCTTCAGTCTTTCGGTTCTTCGTAGGCTTCTGTCGCCTTTTCCGGGCTAAGGATTCTACTAAAATCTCTCGGACGTCACTGACGTCAGTGAATGTCCGCTATTGACCGGCACTTACTCTTTGAAACCTGTCGGGTTGTGAATGCATGTATCGCGTCTTCCGATTGTAGAACTCGATGAATTGTTCTGTGGAATATCGGTGTGCGCGCCCAAACTCTGGGTGAAACGGAGGAATCCATATCTCAAAAGGTCCGTCACTCTTCCCTGTAAACTGATGCCTGTCGTTCTCACCCCCGAAGATATATAGCCGAAGATGGCCCTCTGCAAAGTCATCCATCGCCTTCCGCGTGGCCTTTGTTCCAACCAAAGCGTTAACCTCGTCGCGCCAACCGCCAATCCCGTAGATTTGCCAAAAAGCGCACACACTTACCAACAGGCTGCACAAGAAAAGTGCCCCCGCAACAATCATGGCGATCTATATCGTGCGCGTTTTCATTTCGTCCAATGCGAAAGGTCGGCCATCTCGACGCCCACCGCACGCCCGTGAAAGTGTCCGTACTCACTCTGGTTCTTCGCCGACAGGGCCACAAAAAGCGACGAAGCAAGGAAATTCCAGAGGATTGCTGCTTGCTTCCGCCTTTTCCAATCTAAGACGGCCGAGTGACACGCCATACACGGTCCCTCATAACAAGCCTACACTTTCCAGGCACCGGGTATACAGTTTGGAGCATTGTTGTCTTCGCTCTATCGCGTCACCCATATTTCGCCCAAGTCCGATTAA
>DASTLJ010000069.1:0-11782 GCA_035715125.1 Verrucomicrobiia bacterium | reverse complement strand
CGGGCGGCGTCCTTGTCTACTCCACCTGCTCTCTCGAACCGGAGGAGAACGAAACCGTGATTCAGGAATTCCTCGCCGAAACCAAACAGTTCCGGCTGGAGTGCCAGCGCCAGTTGCTCCCGTTCACCGATCGTGTAGACGGCGCGTACGTGGCGCGGCTCTATGCTTTGCCTAAAAGTGCTAACAATTGACAATCGAATCCTTTTGTGATGGCATCTTCTCATGTTTGGTCCTTCGCGCGTTAGACAGCTCGCAACTCACCGCGATGAGAAACTACCCGTTCCATTGTCGATTGTTAGAACCCCTTTACGAGGCGGAACTGTCGAGGCGACCCAAAGGCGACGTGGAGAAAATCGGAATGGCTCAAGGACTGCGCCGCGAGACGAGCGTCACGCTCAAGTGGATCGCGGCCCGGCTCCGAATGGGCAGTTGGAGCCACGTCTCCAACCTCCTGTCCGCCGCAAGGAAGGTGGAGTGCAAAAAGTGAGGACTGCTCACGCTAATGGGTGCCCCCTTTACTTTATGCCGCGCGATTGGGCAGTAACGAGGAGAATGGACAAATCGCAACAATCGGACTCAAAACCTATGAAAAGGCCGTCTTCCCTTGTGCCTCTCGCCGCCGGGCTGCTGGTGGCCACTGGCGGCAGCGCCTTGGCCGCAACACATTACGTGGACATGAACAGTCCCAACTCCACGCCGCCTTACACCAACTGGGACATCGGCGCGTATGAAAACCAACCGCCCACCTCGATCATTTCGTACGCCCGGTTCCAGCAGTATGGGCTGGTCCATTGATGAAAGGAACAAACAATGAAGACACACATCAAAAACGAATTCACTCGCCTTGGCGTAGCTTGGCGCGAGGCCCGCGCGCTGTTCGCGCTCACCGCCGTTCTCGGCTCGATGTTAGCTTGCCCGTCGTCGGCACAGATCTTCACGACCCTGCATTGTTTCGACAGCGACGGCCCCCCAAACGGACTGATTTTATCTGGCAAGACCCTGTATGGGACGACCACCGGCACCGTGTTCGCCGTGAACACTGATGGTTCCGGTTTTACAAACCTTCACAGCTTTACCGACGGCGCAAGCGTCTCTACGGGAATAATATTATCCGACAACACACTGTACGGCACGACGTCCAGCGGTAGTTCGAGCAATGGCACGGTCTTCAAGGTCAACACCGATGGCACGGGGTTCAGCACGCTGCATAGTTTCACCGCATCGGCTCCCTTTACCAACAGCGATGGATATGTATTCTATACCAACAGCGATGGAGCTGGTCCGGGTGGTGTAATTTTATCGAACAACACCCTTTACGGCACGGCGAGTGGCGGCGGCGTTTGGGGCTCGGGGACCGTGTTCGCCCTCAACACCGATGGGACGGGGTTTACGAACTTGTATAATTTCCCTCGCTTTGTAGGAATCGGTTCTTCTCCCCAAGAAGTGATTTTATTGGGCAGCACCCTGTTTGGGGCGGCACTGGAACATTGTTGCCAAACTGGGCCAATAATTGGCACGTTGTTCGCCCTTAACACTGATGGCTCCGGCTTTAGGACTCTGCTTAATACTACTAATGTCCCGCTGCAAGGATTGATTGTATTGGGCGGCACGCTCTATGGGGCTGTCGATGGATATTATTGCGGCGGACCTTGTCCGTGGAATTCGCCGGCCTTGGTGGTCAGGGTGAACACCGATGGCACGGGTTCTACCAACCTTCTTATTTTCGATAACCTCTACTACAACTATCTGCGTGTATTGATTTTATTGGGCGATACCCTGTACGGTATATCCCTGCACGGCATATCACTACCCAGCGGCAATCGGGGCAATAATGGCACTGTGTTCGCTGTCAACACCGATGGCACGAGCTTTACGGTTCTGCACAGCTTCACGGCAGCATTCCCTCCTTCTCCTTCGCCTCTAACCAACGGCGATGGAGCCGACCCAAACAGTTTGATTTTATTCGACAACAACTTGTATGGAACGACGACTCGTGGCGGAAGTGGAGGCAGTGGAACGATATTTAGCATTTCGCTGCCGCCACGACTGACGATGATCCCCTACGGCGCGAATGTCATTTTGACATGGCCGACCAACGCGGTTGGCTACACGGTGCAATCCACCACGAACCTGAATCCGCCGATCGTCTGGAACACAAATTCGCTGGGCCCCGTCGTCATCGGCGGGCAGAATGTGGTCATCAACCCCGCCTCCGGCCCGCGGCAGTTTTACCGGTTGGCCCACTGATCTAAGGAGGTTTTAGGTAAAGGGGTACAATGACAATGATTCGGCTCCATTGATATGGCCGGATCCCGGTTCGTCAGATGCGAAATGCAGCTGGCACTGACCATCGCCCGTCGCTGCGCAATCCTAGCCCGCCTCATCGGCGTCTCGTGGCACAGGTGCATGGGTCGAGGTGCTGCCGATTGTCAATTGTTAGACCCCTTCACCGGGTTGGACATTTACCGTCCCTCGCCTGGGGGTGGCGCGGGAGGCGGCTCGTTGGCGATGCCCCAGAAGTAACCCAGGCAGCGCAACGCCTGGGACAACTGACTGAAATCCACCGGCTTGACCACGTAGGCGTTGGCCCCGAGTTCGTAACTGCGGCGCACGTCCCCTTCCTCGCGCGACGACGTCAGCATCACGACGGGAATCCATTTCAATCTTTCGTCGCCCCGGATCATCCGCAGCACCTCCAGCCCGTCCAGCTTGGGCATCTTGATGTCGAGCAGTATCGCCCGCGGCAGATCGTCAGGGCGGTCGGCGAACGCACCGCGCCGGAGCAAGTAATCGAGGGCTTCCTCGCCATCGTGGACGGCGAAGACGCGCCTGGCCAGGCCGTCTTGCTGCAGCGCCGCGAGCGTGAGTTCCACGTCGTTGGCGTTGTCTTCAGCCAGCAGAATATGTTGGACTTCAGCCATGGTTTCTCCGGCGGGCAACGGTCGGACCGCAGTCCCCGGCGCTCCCGGAGCTATGGTGGGCACGACAGGACTTGAACCTGCACGGATTGCTCCACTGGATCCTAAGTCCAGCGCGTCTGCCAATTCCGCCACGTGCCCGACCGTGGCAAGTCTCTCCCCTGTGGATGTTTCCGTCAAGCGCACGGGGCGCACCGGGCGCCGCCGGCTGTCGAAGGAGCGCGGACAGCTTTGTCCGCGCGAAGGCGAGATAACGCCAACAAACACGCGGACAAAGCTGTCCGCGCGCCTACCTGAACCCGCCGTTCCAGGCCGTCGCTTGCCAAAGATTCTGCTCGCCCCCGATCCGCATCACTCCAATGCTTGAACCCATGCGTCGGTTCATTTGCCTCTGCGGCGTGCTCGCGCTCGGCCTTTCTCGTTTGATGGCCGCGGAACCGGACGTCGACGCTTCCCAACTCCCGCGCGTTCCGCCCACGCCGCCCGAGCAGTCCCTGAGCACGTTCAGGGTCAAAGCCGGGTTCCGGCTCGAACTCGTCGCGGCCGAACCGCTCGTGGTCGATCCCATTGCGATGAGCTTCGACGAGGACGGCCGGCTCTATGTCGTCGAGATGCGCGATTACTCCGAGCGCCGGCCCGAACGGCTCGGGCGCATCCGCAGGCTCGAAGACCTCGACGGCGACGGGCGCTTCGAAAAAAGCACCGTCTTCGCCGACGGCCTTCCATGGCCGACGGCGGTGACGTGCTGGGCGGGCGGCGTTTTCGTTGGCGCCACGCCGGACATTCTCTGGATGAAAGACACGAATGGCGATGGCGTGGCGGACGAGCGCGAGGTCATTTTCACCGGTTTCGCCGCCGACTACGCACCGTTCGAAACGAACAAGTTGAACGTCCAGGCGCTGATGAATTCCTTCCAGTGGTCGCTCGACAACCGCATCCATGGTGCAACCAGCTTCAGCGGCGGCAAAGTGAAGCTTGTGGACACGCCGTTTGCCCGCGAGTGGCTCCAACGCGCGAGCGCCAGCACGCAACACGCAACACGCAACAAGCCTCCCCTCGACCTTCGAGGACGCGACTTCAGTTTCGACCCCCGCACTCTGGAAATGCGCGCCGAAAGCGGCGGCGGCCAGCACGGGATGACTTTCGACAACCAGGGCCGCAAATTCGTTTGCAGCAACAGCGATCACATCCAGCAAATCGTCTACGAGGATCGCTACGTTGCGCGCAATCCTTATTACACCATGCCCAGCCCGCGCGTGAGCATCGCCGCCGACGGCCCGGCGGCGGAGGTTTTCCGTATCAGCCCCGACGAACCGTGGCGCGTGCTCCGCACCCAATGGCGCGTGGCCGGACTTGTCTCGGGCCCCGTCGAAGGCGGCGGGCGCGCCAGCGGCTACTTCACCGGCGCAACCGGCCTCACCATCTACCGCGGCGACGCTTACGGCGAAGACTTCGTCGGCGACGCCTTTATAGGCGACGCGGGCGGCAATCTCGTCCACCGGAAGAAGCTCCGCCCCGACGGCATCCTGCTGCGCGCCGAACGGCCGCCGGACGAGCAGAAGGTCGAGTTTCTCGCCAGCACGGACAATTGGTTTCGCCCAGTGCAATTCGCGAACGCTCCCGACGGCTGCCTCTACATTGCCGACATGTATCGCGAAGTGATCGAGCACCCGTGGTCGCTGCCGCCGAACCTCAAGAAGCATCTCGACTTGAACAGCGGCAATGATCGCGGGCGCATCTATCGCATCGTGCCGGACAATTTCAAACAACCTCCACCGCCTCGCTTCGGACGACTCAGCGCCAAGGCGCTCGCGCCAAAACTGGCCCATGCCAACGGCTGGCATCGCGACACCGTGGCTCGGCTGCTCTACGAACGACAGGACAAATGGGTGGTCCACACCCTGACGAATCTCGTCTTTGCCCTGGCTCGGCCGTCATCCAACTCTCGAGAGCTTGATGTGGACACACTTCACTACTTCTATGCTTTGAATCCTCGCGTGCGTGATTTGACCGTACTTCACGCCTTGTATGCCTTGAACGGGTTGGGGCTGTTGGAAGAACAACACGTCCTGGTCGGCCTTGAGTTTATTGACAGCTCATCCGCCAGGGAAGGCGCGCTAAAGCTCGCCGAACAGTTCCTCGCCAAACCTTCAGCCACGCTGCTCGCCGAACTCCAAAGCCGTTCCGTGGCGCGAAAAATGGCTTCTGGCGACGTGCCGGACGATCTTCAGCTTGCCTTCACTTTTGGCCGGCTTCGACCTCCCTTAAAGCACGACCTTCTCATCGAATTCCTTCGCTCGCGATATGAGATTCTACGGAGGGCCAAACCCCAAACTGCTTCGCAATCCCGGGACCGTGCGCTGTTGGCCAGCGCGGTCATCAGTTCGCTCGGCGATGATGCGGTTCAATTCCTCACGCGGCTCCGAGAAGAAAACCAGGTTCGACGTTTTGTTCTCACTCACGAGGAAGAGTCCAAGGTCAACGCCGCTGTCGCCAGTGTCATAGGCGCAAGGAATCGTTCCAACGAAGTGCAGGTTGTGACTTCACTTCTGCCCAAGATAACGCCAGCAGCCGGGGGCGAGATACTGGCGGGCCTCGCCAGCGGGTTGCAACGAAGTGGGCTCTCCCTCGACGGACTGCGGGCGATGCCGCAGTTTCAGCAGGCAGTCGCCGCCGACACATGGATTTTGACCAACCGAACTGGCGTCATCGATGCACACTCCCAACTTGGATTAATCCGCATTCTGGGATTTGCATCTTATCGGGATGGCAAAGGCCCTCTTCTCATGGTCCTTTCGTCCGAAGCTTACGTTCCGGAAGTTCGATCGGCGGCGCTCGCCGCGCTGGCCGGGAGCGCCCATCGGGACGTTGCCGCTGATCTCATCGCTGTCTGGCCCAAATTGGAAGGGAGTCTTCGCACGGAAGCCATCAACGCGCTCCTGAAGCGACCGGATCGAACCGTCGCCCTGCTCGACGCTTTGGAGACGAAGACCGTGCCGACGACCGACCTCACGCTGGATCAGAGTGCATCCTTGCGAACGCATCGCGACACGGCCATTCGGGAACGCGCCTTCAAGCTGCTGGGCAAACTGGACGTTGCCGCGCGGGCCTCGGTGGTGGAGTCGTTCGAACCTGCGCTTCAACTCAAGGGGGAAGCAGCGAACGGCAAGAAGGTTTTTCTCGCCCGCTGCGCGACGTGCCACAAGCTTGGCAGCGAAGGCCACACGCTCGGGCCGGACCTGGCCACAGTGAAGTCGGGCGGCAAGGAGAAGTTGCTCGTGGCGATCCTGGATCCGAACCGCGAGGTTGCGCCGAACTTCCTGAGCTACGCCGTCGAGACGAAGGACGGCGAGAGCCTGTCCGGCGTCCTCGCTTCCGAGAACGCCAACAGCGTCACGCTGCGGATGGCCGGTGGCGCGGAAAGCGTCATCGCCCGCGCGAACATTGCTTCGCTCCAGAGCCAGGGCCGCTCACTGATGCCCGAAGGGCTGGAGGAAGGGCTCAAGCCGCAGGACATGGCGGACCTGCTGGAGTTCATCGTCACCGGGCCGTGAGATAAAATAATTGGCGCGCGGACCTGCGTCAGGCGACCGCTTTGCGTTTGAGGATTTCAACCTGAGCGACCTCCTTGGGGTCGAGGAAAGTCGGGTGACTGGGCAGTCCGCTCTCGGGATTGGTGCTGTGGGCGACACCCAGCAAGTCATCGAAAATCCAGAGGAACTCTTCGCTGGGCACGGTGATGGACTTGCCGTTGGTGAGCACCAGGCGCAGTGGAGCGCCCTTGGCCGTGGCCTGCCGGGCGATTCGCTTGATGAGTTCGGGCTTCATCGTCTCGTGGCCAGTTTACAGATTTGTGATGGGGTTGCAAGCCGCTGGGAGCGCCGGCTTCCAGCCGGCGGTCCGCGTTCCTTTGCTGACTGAAACTCGCCGGCAGGATGCCGGCGCTCCCAGCAGTGGCGCTCCTCTTCCTGGACGCAAATGCGAGGTCAAATCCTGCCCGCGACCTCACGGTCGCCGCTATGTCGAACGGACCGCTTGGCGGAAAGTCGTAGCGAGGGGCAGGAGTCCGCCCTTGAGAACGACTCCCCAGAAAGTGACAGGAACTCGCCACTTCGCCCCTTGTCGGAGCGGCGACACCTGCTATCTTCCGGCAGTGGCTGATACCGCCCATTCGGACCGCAAGACCCTTCGCCTTGCCACCTGCGGCAAATGCAAGGCCAAACACTGGCTGTCGGAAGGCCACGGGACGCTGGATCCGATTCCGTGCAACAAGTGCGGCCATCCGGTCATCGTGCCGAGCCAGATCCGGCATTTTGAAGTGCGCGAGGTCATCGCCTCGGGCGGCATGGGCACCGTTTACCGGGCGTTTGACACCAGCCTGCAGCGCATGGTGGCCATCAAGATGCTCAAACGCGAGATGGCGCGGGACAAGCAGGTCATGGACAGCCTCTACCGCGAAGCCCGCGCGACCGCGGCGCTCAACCACACCAACATCATCCACATTTACGGGTTCGACGAACTGGACGAACGGCCCTTCCTCGTGATGGAACTGGCCGACCACGGCAGTCTGGACAGTTGGATCGAACGCGACGGCTCTGTGCCCGAACTCTACGTGCTGGATGTCGGCATCAAGGTCATTTCCGCGCTCGAATCCGCGCTCCAACGCAATCTCCTCCACCGCGATATCAAGCCGGGCAATATCCTCTTCGACGAATACAACGAGCCCAAGCTGGTCGATTTCGGCCTGGCTTGTGCGGCGGAAGACAAAAAGGAATATGAGGCGGACGTCTTCGGGACCCCCTACTACGTCGCCCCGGAAAAGATTCAACGTCACGGCGAAGATTTTCGATCCGACATGTACAGCCTCGGTGGCACGCTTTACCACGCGCTCACGGGCCATGTGCCGTTCGAGGCAGAGACCGTCGAGGAAGTCGTCGCGGGGCACGTCCACACCCCTCTCACGCCTCCCAACCTCGTGCGGCCCGAAATCTCCCAGGCCACCAGCGACGCGATTGCGACGGCGATGGACAAGGATCCCGCGCAACGCTTTCCGAGCTACGCAGACTTCAAGATGGCGCTCGAAGCCTCCCGCAGCATTCTGCTCGTCCAATCGATGCAGCAGCAGTCCAACGACGAGGCCGGCAGCCGGCCGGGTCCATGGTGGAAGCGCTGATTCATGATTCAATCCTTCCGCCTTGTCTTGCGTCCAACGCACGACTATAAGCGCGCCGATTTTACACGCTATGAAACACGCCAGCCTCACGGCGATTCTCGCCACTGCCTTCGCCGCCAGCCTCCATGCCGAAAACTGGCCCCAATGGCGCGGCCCGAGCTTTGACGGCGGTTCCCCCGAAAAGGGCCTCGTCGAAAAGTTTTCTCCGACCGAAAATGTCAAGTGGACCGCCCCGATGCCTGGCCCGTCCGCCGCCACGCCCATCGTGTGGGGCGACCGCGTATTCGTTTCCACGCCCGACGCGCAAGCCCGTACGCTCCTGGCCCTCTGCCTTGATCGGCGGACCGGGAAGGAACTCTGGCGCCACCAGGTCGCCTCCGGTATCGGCCGTGACAACAAAAGCAACTTCTCATCCCCCTCGCCCGCCACGGACGGAAAGCTCGTGGTGTTCTTCTATGGCAGCGGCGAACTCGCGGCGTTCGACTTCCCGGGGAAAAAGCTCTGGGAGCGCAATCTTCAGACTGACTATGGGCAGTTCGCGTTCCTTTGGACCTTTTCGACCAGCCCGTTGCTTCACGATGGCAAGCTCTACGTGCAAGTCCTCCAGCGCGATACGCCGGTTAGCGGCCGGGGACGCAAGGACGGCCCGAACGATTCCTACCTTCTGGCTCTCAATCCGGCGACCGGGAGGGAGCTTTGGAAACGGATCCGGCCTGCTGACGCTCGAGAGGAATCACTCGAGGCATTCACCTCGCCGGTGCCCGTCATCCACGGCGGGCGCTCCGAGATCCTGGTGGCCGGCGGGGATTGCATCACCGGGCACGATCCGGCCTCCGGCAAGGAGCTTTGGCGCTGGGGCACCTGGAATCCGGAGAAGATCGGCCACTGGCGGTTGGTGCCGTCGCCCGTCGCAGGGGGCGGTGTCGCACTGGCATGCGGCCCGAAAGGCGCGCCCGTTTATGCAGTCAAACTGGGCAGGCAGGGCAACCTTGATGACAGCGCGATCTCCTGGAAAAGCGCGGAGCGAGACATCAGTTCGGACGTTTCCACGCCACTGTTCTACCAGGGCCGATTCTACGTCCTGAACAGCGACAAGCGCAGCCTGGCTTGCGTGGAACCCTCCGGCAAGGTCGTCTGGAACGCGCCATTCAACAGCAAAGCCAAGATCGAAGCCTCCCCCACCGCCGGCGATGGCAAGATTTACGTGATGAGCCACTCCGGCGATGTGTTCGTGGTTGCTGCCGGATCCGAGTTCAAGCTCCTCCACACGGTCGGGATGGCCGATGCCGGCGAACGCGACCTGCGCTCCAGTATTGCCATCTCGCAAGGCGACCTCTTCATTCGCACCGGCTCGAAGCTTTACTGCGTCGGCAGGATGTAGCTGCGAGTTGGTCATGGCCCTGCCCTACAGAATCGCCACCCTGCTTTACGCGTTCAACGACCGCGGCGAGGTGCTCCTGCTCGAACGCGCCCAGGAACCCAACCGGGGCCTCTGGAGCCCCTGCGGCGGCAAGCTCCGCACCGAGACGGGCGAGTCGCCCCACGCGTGTGCGTGCCGCGAGGCGGCCGAAGAACTGGGACTAACATTGGCGCCCGGCGATCTTCACCTGACGGGTCTGGCCAGCGAGCACGGCTATCAGGGACAGGCGCACTGGTTGATGTTCCTCTTCGAGATCAAACCGCACCTCAACTCGCTGCCGCCTCCGCATCGCGAGGGACGCTTCGCGTTTTTCTCTCGGGCCGAACTCGACTCGCTTTCGATTCCGCAAACTGACCGCGAGCGGCTCTGGCCGCTGTTCTGGGAACATCGCGGCGGCTTTTTCGCCACGCACTGCCGTTGCCCGGCCGATGGAGGAAACATCTGGACCGTCGAAGAATCCAACCCGGCGCGTAAATCGTAAATCGTAAATCGTAAATCTGACTGCCCGTGGACGAGCCACTCATCGATCTTCAAAGCGACCACTACTTCATGGGCGAAGCCCTTCGCCAGGCCGCGCGCGCTTATGAGGCGGAGGAAGTCCCGGTCGGCACCGTGATCGTCCGTGGAGGGCGCATCATCGCCCGCGCGTTCAATCAGGTCGAACTCCTCAAGGACGCGACGGCCCACGCCGAAATGCTCGCGCTCACACAGGCTGAAAGCGCCGTCGGCGACTGGCGGCTCACGGACTGCACGCTCTACGTAACGAAGGAGCCGTGCCCGATGTGCGCCGGCGCCATCGTCCATACGCGGCTGGCTCGGGTCGTTTTCGGCGCGCCCGATCCAAAGGCCGGCGCGGCGGGCAGCGCGCTGAACCTGCTCCAATTCGCCACCCTCAATCACCGATGCGAAATCACCGCTGGTGTGCGCGATGCCGAATGTCGCGCGATGCTGAGAAACTTCTTCGTTGAGCAACGGGCGAGCGGCAAGGATGGTGGTGGAAATGTCGGCGGTTGAAACGCTCAATGGATTCGCAGGCGCGAAGGTTGCTGGAGTGAGCCCGGATAATTCGTAGCCCGCAGGAAGCGCACTCGGCCCGTAGCCGCCGACGTGAGGAGAAACGACGGCTCGTGGCCGGGCATCTTCACCTTGACTCGGTACGGCGAGGCTCCTGCCGAGCCGAAACTTCCGGTTTGATCACGGCTCGGCAGGAGCCTCGCCCTACCGGCGTCATGGATAGGCGGAATCGATGCCCCGATGGAGATATCCCCCATTGCCAGCTTGAACGGCTATTCAGGCACGGAAGGCGTCGACGCGAAAGAGTTCGAGATCGCCCTTGCCTTTCACGGACAAGGCGCCGAGCGACACGCCGAGGCAGTGCGGCTCGAGGCAACGCCAGGTTTCAGCCGTCACGCAGAGCGCGCCGGGCGCCGCGGCGTTCTCCAGGCGCGCCGCAAGATTCACAGTGTCACCCCAAACGTCGTATTGATACTTGCGCCGCCCGACGACTCCGGCACTGACCGGTCCGGCGTGGACGCCGACCCGCACCTGCCAGCCCGGCGGCTGGGCGGGCGCGGCTTCGAGCATCGCCCGGCCACACCGCACACACGCCAAGGCGGGATTTTCCAGAGGCGCCAGCAGGCCGGCTGTGGCCATGAACGAGTCGCCGATGGTCTTGATTTTCTCAAGGCCATGGGCTGCGGCCAGGCGCTCGAAGGTGTCAATAAGCCCTTGCAGATGGCGATGCACTTCCTCAGGCGGGTGCCCATCGCAATAGGAGGTGAAGCCGGCGATGTCGGCAAAGAGCACCCCAACGTTCTCGAATCGGCGCGGCTTGACCGCGTTTGTGGCCTTGAGTTCTTCGGCCACGTCGTGCGGCAGAATGACGCGGAGCAATTCGTCGGAGCGGCGTTTCTCGGCCTCGATCTGCCGCAGGTGCGCCTCTTCACGGTCGCGAAGTCGCTTCTTTTCGAGGCAAGCACTGATGCGGGCCTGGAGGAGCACGGGATCGAAAGGTTTGGGCAGATAATCCTCGGCGCCTATCTCGATGCAATGCGCCACGCGGTCCGTCTCGCTCGAGGCGGACAGCACGATGACCGGCAGGGCACGCAAGGCCGGGTCGGCTTTCAACTGCTCGAGCACTTCGTAGCCGTTCATCTCGGGCATCTGGATGTCGAGCAGCAGGAGGTCGAAGGGCCGGGCCCGGAGCTGGTCGAGCGCGAGGCGTCCGTTCGCGGCGAGCGCCACCTCGTGGCCCAGCCGCATCAGCCGGCG
>DASTLJ010000068.1:0-4632 GCA_035715125.1 Verrucomicrobiia bacterium | reverse complement strand
TCCCGAATACAATCGGCCCGACCTGCGCGCCGAACCCGCCCCGCGACATGGCCATCAAGGCCAGAATTCCTCCGATGATCGTCAGGCCCACTCCCGCCGCGACGACGCGGCTCCAATAAGTGACCCACTTGCGCGCCGCCACCCGCAACTCCCGTTCGACTATGGGCAGCACGGTCATACGGCGTGAGCCGCGCGGAGCGGCCGGTCGATCGTCGGTTCAAATCTCCATCGTCGGTCTGTCTCCGCTCCCATCGCGTGCGTTCGCATCTCGCGCAGAATAAGACAACGGCTTCGGTTCGCAAGGAAGGGCTTTGAGCTTTGGATTTCACTTCCTATCCTCGCGGCGTGCATCTGGCGCATCTGCGGCTTCGTGATTTCCGCAATTACACGCGGCTGGACGCGGATTTCGCGCCGGGCTTCCACCTTCTGCTTGGCGATAACGCCCAAGGCAAGACCAACCTGGTCGAAGCGATTTATCTCATGGCCACGCTCCGCTCGTTCCGCGGCGTGGGCAGCGCGCAGATGGTCCGGCACGGGCAGGCGGGTTACTTCGTCGGCGGCCGCGTGGTAGGGCAGGGGGAACATGAGATCAAACTTTATTGGTCGGCCCGCGAGCGCAACCTGAGCCTGGACGGCCAGCCGGTGCGGCGGCTTGCGGACTACCTCGGGGTCTTGCGGGCCGTGGTGTTTTGCACGGAAGACCTCCATCTGGTGAAGGGCACGGGACGCAGCCGGCGGAGGTACTTAGACCTGCTGCTGTCGCAAACGCACTCGGCCTACCTGCCGTTGCTTCAGCGTTACGTGCAGGCGTTGCGTTCACGCAACGCGCTGCTCAAGCAACGCGTGATTGATCCTGTGCTGCTGGACAGTTTCTCACGGGAGCTCGTGTCGCTCGGCTCGGAGATTACGAGGCTGCGCCACGATTTGGTGCCGCGCGTCTCGCCGCTGGCGCGCCTGGCCTACCGGCGCATCGCCAGCGACGCGGAGGAACTGCGCTTGGAATATCAGCCAGGGGTCAAACAGGACTTCGCGGTGGAGCTGGCGCAGTCCGCGGCGCGGGAGCGGGCGCAGCGTCTGACGCTGGTGGGGCCGCATCGCGACGAGTTGTCGCTGTTGTTGAACGAGCAGCCGGTGGCGCAGTTCGGCAGCGAAGGCCAGAAGCGCACACTGGCCATCGCCCTCAAGATGGCGCAGGCGGAGTATCTTTGCGGCTTGCACGGTGCGCCGCCGGTGTTGTTGATCGACGACGTGATGGGCGAACTGGATTTGAAGCGCCGGACCGGCCTGCTGCCGCTGCTCGAGCATTCGCACCAGGCGCGCGGACAGGTGTTCATGACGTGCACGGAGGAAAACTGGCCGCGGGAGTTGGGGCGGGAGTTGGTGAGATGGACGGTGCGCGACGGGAAGCTGCAGCGCGTGGAAGAGAATTCAAAATGAAAAATTCAAAATGAAAAATTCAGCACCTTGCGCCCGATTGGCTGGGCTATTGTTCGCATTCACTGGCTTCCTCGCCGCAGGCGCCGAGCCGAAGCCACTGGTGAACGCGCACGCGCACAATGACTACGAACACGCCCGGCCGTTGCTGGACGCGCTGGACCGCGGCTTTTGCAGCGTCGAGGCGGACGTCTGGCTGGTGGATGGGCAATTGCTTGTCGCGCACGACCGGGGCAAGGTCAGACTGCGGCGGACATTGCAGGCGCTGTATCTCGACCCCCTGCTGGCTCGGGTGAAGCAAAATGGCGGGCGAGTTTACGCCGGAGGGCCTTCGTTGACACTTTTGGTCGACGTGAAATCGGATGCAAAGGACACCTGGCTGGCTCTGCGCGCGGCACTGCGGCCTTACGAGCCGATTCTGACCCGTTTCGGGCGCGACGGGACGGAGACCGGCGCGGTGACCGTCATCATTTCCGGCAACCGCGCGCGGGAATTGATGGCGTCCGACACGAACCGGCTGGCGGCCTACGACGGACGGCTGGCGGATCTCGAATCCGGCGCGCCGCCGCAGTTCGTTCCGCTGGTGAGCGACCAGTGGGGGCAGATTTCGAGCTGGCGCGGCGGCAATGGCAGGCCGCTTCCAGCCGCGGACGAGCGCAAACTGCGCGAGACGGTCTTGAAGGCGCACGCGCAAGGCCGGCGCATCCGCTTTTGGGGCGCGCCCGACACGCCCGAAGTGTGGGCGGCCTTCCGAAAGGCCGGAGTGGATTTGCTGAACGCGGACAATCTTGACGGGTTGCGTGAGTTTTTGCTGAAGCCCTGAATCTCAACTCTTGCCACGCCGTCGAACTCCTGCTTGAAGTAACGACTGTGTTCGCCGGACGCACATCGAAGCGCCTTCCGGGCGCGGGCAGGACCGCCATCGGGGTGCTGTTTTTGGGGTTGTGGCTCGGCGCCGCCGGGTTCTCCTCTTCGGCGTGGCTGCACGAGCGGGTCTGTGCGGATGCCAAGCAGGTTTCTCACGATTGCGCCGTCAGCAAGTTGGCCAATGGTCACTTTGCCGCGCCTCCTGCGCCGCCGCCCGCGCCGGCGCCTCGCACGAACATCCCAAGCGCGGAAGTTCCCCTCCAAACACTTTTCTTGACGCAGATCGATCTCCGACTTTCCCCCGGCCGCGCCCCGCCTTCGCCTTTCTTCATCGGTTAGACATCCCTCCTGGGTCTGCCGGCGCCCGGCAGACGTTGTGCCCCGTTTGTGAATCCCGCGCCGATGCCCGGTGCGTCGGCGCACTTTGAAGAAAGCAAATAATGAAAGCGTTTCGTTTGTTCGGATCGTGTCTCGCCCTTTGCCTGACCGTGAGTGCGGCCCAGGCCCAGAATACCGCGGGCGAAGTGGAACAGATTCGCCGGCAGCTTCAGCAGGCCAACGAGGCCTTCCAGAAGGCCGTCGAGAATTACCGGCAGGTCACCGAGTCATTGAATCAGCGGCTTGAACAACTGCAGCCGAAGGATGGCCGGGCCGCGCCTCCCGAACCCGCAAAGCCGCCCGCCGCGCCGGGGACCAACAACGTCCTTGCCGCCGCTGCGGCCGGCACAAAGCCCTGGTCCCCGTCCGACCCGGTCCGCATCGGCACGGCGCAGAATTACATCGGGGTGTCGTTCGACACGCTCGTGGCTGCCGGCTACACCACGGCGAAGGACGTCGAGTCGCTCCAACTCGGCGGGCACGACCCGAAGCAGCGCGGCTTCACCGTGCAAAACCTCGAAACCACGTTCGATGGGAAGGTGGATCCCTACTTCCGTGGCCAGGCGAACATTGTCCTGCAAATCGATCCCGAAGGTGAGACGACGATCGAGGCCGAGGAGGCGTACCTCGAAACGATGGCTCTGCCGTGGAACCTCCAGGTCAAGGCCGGGCAATACTTCGCCGAGTTCGGCCGGCTCAATCCGACGCATCCACACACGTGGGACTTCGTCGATCAACCGCTGGTCAACGGCCGGTTCTTCGGCGAGGACGGCCTGCGCAATGCGGGCGCGCGCGTCTCGTGGCTCGTGCCGACGCCGTTTTACTCGGAGCTGTTCCTGGGCATGCAGAATTCGCAGGGCGAAACGGCGACGAGCTTCCGCGATTCGCACGAGGACTCGCTCCGCTTTGGCCGGCCCGCCGTAGAGACGCGCGTGAAGGGTTTCGGCGACATGCTCTACGTGCCGCGCTACGTCGCGTCGTTCAACCTGTCGGATGAACACACCGTCGTGGCCGGCGCGTCCGGCGCATTCGGCCCAAACGCCAGCGGCACGAAGACCGACACGCAGATTTACGGCGTGGACCTGTTCTACAAATGGAAGCCGCGCTGGCACTCGAAGGGTTTTCCATTCCTCTCGTGGCAGACCGAGGCGATGTACCGGCGCTACGAGGCGGGCGCTTTCCCGGGCGATGTGAACAACCCAGCGCTGCCCGCGGAGACGCTGCGCGATTGGGGACTGTATTCGCAACTGAACTGGGGCTTCCGCCGGGGCTGGATCGCGTCGCTGCGCGGCGATTACGTGACCGGCGACAAAGCGGCGTTGAATCCCGACCCCGACCGCGACACGCGCTGGCGCGTCGCACCGGCGCTGACTTACTACCCGAGCGAGTTCTCGAAGCTTCGACTTCAATACAACTACGACGATCGCGATCACATTGGGGTCGATCACTCGGTGTGGCTGCAATTCGAGTACCTCCTCGGCACCCACGCGGCGCACAAGTTCTAATACGTTGAAGGGTTAAACCGTTAAATCGTCAAACCGACACACCCCCATGAACTCAATCCCACTTCTGACTCATCAATTCACAAATCTTTCCGCTTCAACGCTTCAACGCTTCAACGCTTCAACGCTGCTCAGCCGGCGCTGCTGCACGTGGCTGCTGGCTGTCGCTTGTCTCTTTGCGACGACGCTATCCGCGCGAGCCAAACTCAACGTCGTCGCCACGCTGCCCGATTACGGCGCCATTGCCGAGGCCATCGGCGGCGATAAAGTCAAGGTCACCAGCATCGCCCGGGGCACCGAAGACCCGCACTTCGTCGATGCCCGGCCCAGCTTCATCCGCGTGCTCAATCAGGCGGACGTGCTCATCGAAGGCGGCGCGGAACTGGAGATCGGCTGGCTCCCGCCACTCGTCAACAGCGCCCGCAACGCGAAGATCCTCTCCGACGCGCCC